>JALEHB010000050.1 GCA_022763285.1 Pseudomonadales bacterium
GCGCTTCCAGGCGCTAGTCGCACCGCACGCACCCCGGCCACGGCTCTTAATGAATTCTCGTGTGCTGCTGATAAGCAGGAGAGAGGTCAGTAGGGTGGTTCGGGGGGGGGGGATTGAACTGACCACTGGGGGAGGGGGGATCCCTTCGATGAGTGATTTGGGCTTTTCCTGTGTTTTGGCTTCGAGTTGTGTGGGGTGAATTGGTCGCTGCTTTTATTGGCTCAGGTTTATTGCAGATAAGTGATGGGCTGTTGTGCGGTATAGGATTTTAGGGTTCAGGTTGAAAGAGCTGTTGTGTTAATCGCTTGGCAGTGTTTGAGCTTAAGGGGGCGGGATGTCGCTCTGTAGTGACTAGCGCCAGGGAGGGCGCGGGACCGGGCCAGGGATGGCCCATTGGAACGGAAGAGCGATATCCCGCCCCCTTAAGCGTGTTAAGGACTCATGTTCATCGCTTTTGCAATCAGTATAACGACTGGCTAAGCTCGAGTGGCAATGGAAAAGGAGAGCACAATGTCTATCAGCGCCGCCGAACACCCTAAGAAGACCATCGAAGTGATGGGCAAGACCATGGCTTATGTGGAGATGGGGGAAGGGGATCCTATTGTGTTTCAGCATGGTAATCCCACCTCGTCCTATTTGTGGCGCAACGTGATGCCGCATCTGGCGGATCAGGGGCGTTGTATTGCCCTGGACCTGATCGGCATGGGGGATTCGGACAAGCTGGACGAATCCGGGCCGGACCGTTATAGCTTGCTGGAGCACCGGGACTATTTTGATGCGGCACTGGATGCATTGGGGGTGACCGGGAAGGTGACTCTGGTGATTCATGACTGGGGCAGTGCGCTAGGTTTTGACTGGGCCAATCGTCATCGCGAGGCGGTATTGGGTATTGCCTATATGGAAGGCATTGTCATGCCTGTTAACTGGGATGACTGGCCCGAGGCGGCCCGCGGCGTGTTTCAGGGTTTCCGCTCCGAGGCGGGTGAGGAGATGATTCTTGAGAAGAATGTTTTCATCGAAAAAGTGTTACCTGGCTCGGTAATTCGAAAAATGAGCGATGAGGAAATGGCTGTTTATCGACGGCCCTTTCTCGAGCCCGGGGAGGATCGACGCCCTACCCTGAGCTGGCCGCGACAGATTCCCATTGAGGGTGAGCCGGTGGAGGTGGTTGAACTGGTGCAGAGTTATGCCAACTGGTTGAGAGAGTCGCCTGTGCCGAAACTGTTTATTAACGCCGATCCTGGTGCCATCCTGATCGGCCGGCAACGGGAATTCTGCCGTAGCTGGCCGAACCAGCAGGAAGTGACGGTGGCTGGCAGTCACTTTATCCAGGAAGACTCGCCCGATGAGATCGGTCAGGCCATTGCCGCCTGGCGCCGCAGCCTGCTTTGAACTGTGGCTTCGGATCGGGCGTATGCAAGCGGGTATGCCACCCGGATAATCAATAGATGAGCAGTTCCGAACTTGAACGGCGCGGCCTGGAAGGCAATGTGCGGCGCTTTATCGTGTTCCGCCTGTTTTACTCGGCGCGCTTTTACTATCCCGTCTTTACGGTGCTGTTTCTGGACTATGGTCTGAGTCTGGAACAGTTCTCCATTCTCAATATGATCTGGGCGGTTACCATCGTACTGGCAGAGGTGCCGTCCGGGGCGCTGGCTGATGTGGTGGGCCGCAAGCGTCTGGTGGTCTTTGCTGCGGCCATCATGGTGCTGGAAATGTTATTGATTCTGCTGGCACCCATGAATTCTTCCTGGCTGTTGTTCCTGATGTTTCTTGGTAACCGGGTTTGTTCCGGTCTGTCAGAGGCGGCCGCCAGTGGCGCCGACGAGGCGCTGGCCTATGATTCCCTCAAGCAACTGGGCCGGGAAGAACAATGGTCGGCCCTGTTGGAGAAGAACAGTGTGGTGATGTCCATCGGCTTTTCCACCGCCATGATCCTCGGTGCTTTTGTCTATGATCCCGCCATCGTTAACGGTGCGCTGGGCATGCTCAATAGCAACTGGTCCCTGAGTGAGGAAACCATCATTCGCCTGCCAGTGCTGCTGACCCTGTTGTCTTCACTGGTGGTGCTGGTGACGGCCCTGGGGCTCTATGATCTGGACAAGCCGCAGCAAGACTCAGGCGAGGGCACGGTGCAGGCACTGGCGGAAGATGTGCAGGCGGTGTCTTCGGCCTTTCGGCAGATCATCGACGCCGGTCGCTGGACTCTCGGTCATCGCTTTGTGTTGTTTGTCATTCTGGCCGCCCTGGCGCTGGACTCCGTAGGTCGGCAGTTTGTGGTGCTGGCCAGTGAGTACTGGCGTGCCGTTGATATTCCCGTGTCATGGTTTGGTTTTGTGGGTGCCGGCATGTCACTGTTGGGAATCGTCAATGCCCGAATCTCCCGTTATCTGGTGCACCATCAGTCGCCGCTGGTGAATTTTCTGATTCTCTCCGCCATTCTGCTGACTGGACTCACCGGTCTGGCTCTGGTGATTCCTTACTACGGCGTCATCTTCGCCATTGGCGCCTTTGCCATGATGAGCATGGTGCAGTACCAGTCCAGCTTTTATATCAACCGGGAAGTGGATTCGGCCCATCGGGCCACGGTGCTGAGCTTTCGGGGACTGGCCCTGAATCTGGGCCTGGGGCTGGCGAGTTTGTTCTATACCGGCCTGGTGGCCACACTTCGCAGCCAGGCAGAGGGAGAATTGAGCGCTGAGGCGCTGGAGAATCAGGTGTTCGAGCAGTCCCTGATTGCCTTTCCATTCTATTTTCTGTTGCTCTTTATCGGACTGCTGCTGCTGGCCCGCCTGTTGGTGAGTAACAGCAAGCAGTTTTTCAGGCAGCCGGATTGACGGGCTGATTGGAACTGGCACCGGGGAGCGCCGGTTTGGCCTGGGGCCACGGTCGTTGTATGCTCGTGGCCTTAATCGGGATTGAAGATGAGACCTTTGCCTGTTTATAACAATTTCTCCTGCCCACGCTTGTTCAGTATGGCGCTGCTCCTGCTGGCCCTCGCTCATGTCGGGCCGGGTTCTGCCCAGCTTGATATCCGTCAGCAGATTGCCGGGCGCTGGCTTATCAATGATGAGTTGAGTGACAACACCGATGATCAGGTGGAGGAAGCCATTGAAGCCGGCGGTGGTCGGGGTGGCAGGGGGCTGTTTAACAATCGCGAAGATTTCTATCGGGGTGGTCCGCCGGAGCACGAGCTCTATGACCGGGTCTCCTACGACGATGTGCTCAGTATCCGGTTTCAGGAGCCCGAGTTTCGCTTCACCTATGAAGACGGGTACGAGCGTGTCTTTCACACGGACGGACGGCGTCGCCGCAGCACCGCGGCTGACTTCTATACCGAAGGCGGCAGCGACTGGTCTTTCGGCTATTTTGAGGACAATGCCCTGGTGGTGGAAGGGCAGCCCCGGGACGGTGGTTTCACCGTGGAGACCTACACCCTCATGGATGGTGGCAACCGGCTGCGCATCGAAATGCTGATCCAGCCCAATTCCTTCAGAGAGCCCATTGAGCTGACACGTATCTTTGACCGCGCCGGCACTGTGGATTGAGACGCTCGGGGCGGCTTGTTGGGCTGCCAATCTATGCGAATGCAAATAAGAACAATTATCATTTGCACAAATCAGGATTTTTCCCTACACTTCTCCCTGCTGCGGCAAATTGCCGCAGTCAGTCAGTACTTTCGACAAACAAGCAGTCTGTGCCTGGCCACGCATGAAGGTTGTGGTAGCGGCATGGCTGCAGGTGCAACTTTGGTTCAGGAGACATGACGAATTCAAACCAGAAAACGCCGGACAGGGGTGCCGCGTCTGACCAGGACTGTATCAGTAGCAGTCAGCTTATGGGCAAGCGCAAGCGCCTCAATATTCAGCATAACGGCGAGCAATACACCTTGAGGATTACCTCGAACAACAAATTGATACTCACAAAATAGATTTTTCATTGCTCCATGTGGCCTGACAGTCCAGCCACAGCAGCATGAAACGAGTCCAGCCAGCCCCCGGTTTCTGAGGCAGCGAGCCAGACTCTCTAGCAACATCAGGAGAGCCTTGTTCATGAACGCTATCAGAATGCCTTCATACCGCTTTTATTGCAGAACCTTCTATTGCAGAACCATCACCCATGTCCTTGTGGCAGCTTCGGGACTGTTGGCTACTGCTGCCAATCCGGCCGGTGCCCAGACCAGTGTACAGGCACCGGAAGAAGTCACCATCACCGCTACCCGCTTGCCGCGCACTCTCGAAGACATTGCCGGCACGGTCTCGGTCGTCACGGCTGAGACCATCGACAAGGAGTTGGCGGATGATCTCGATGACATCGTCCGCTTTCAGCCGGGGGTCAGCCTCAATACCGCCGCCCGAGGTGGAAACCAGGGCTTTAGCATTCGTGGCATAGGCGGTAACCGGGTGCTGACCGTGATTGACGGCGTGCGCAGCAATGACATCTATGCAGCCGGCCCGTCATCCTATGGCAAAGACAGTTTCGAACTGGCAAGCCTGAAGAGTGTGGAGATTATCCGTGGGCCAGCATCGGTGCTCTATGGTGCCGATGCCATGGGCGGCGCGGTGGTACTGAGCAGTAAGCAGCCCCGGGATTATGTTGGCGCCGATACTGGCAGTTATGTCGGCCTGCAGAGTTCAGCCGCCGATGCGGATTCCCAGTACCGGGCAGGATTGACCACCGCGTTACAGAGCAAGCAATTCGGTGGCCTGCTGCAGTTCACCAGTCGGCGCTTTGAAGAGCAGGATGTCGCCGGGCAGGGGCGCCTGAATCCCCAGGATGGGGAGTCGGAAAATCTGCTGCTCAAGGGAGTCTGGGACATGGATGACAGCCAGCAACTGGTGTTGGGTTTTGAGCACTACGAGGAGGAAGTGCTGACTGACATCCAGTCCGAGTTATCAACTACCGTGTTTTCTTCACGGGGCCGCGATCAAAGCGAACGCCAACGCCTGGGAGTGGAGTATCGCCTGGAGACTGATTCGGTACTGCTGGACAGCCTGCAACTGGTGGCCAATGTACAGGACAGCGATGCCCAGCAGCACACGATTCAGGAACGCATTAGCTATTCCTTTATCAATCCCATGGACCCGACAAGTTACGGTGGCAGCCGGGCACTGCGTGACTCGCAGTTTGGGTTTAATCAGAAAACCCGCGCCCTGAACCTGAATTTGCGCAAGACCTTCGCTGCGAGTGATGTCAGCCATGCCCTGGCCTACGGCTTTAACTACGATGAGACGGAAACCGAGCGGCCCCGCAACCGCTGCGAGGAAGAACTGCTTAGTGGTAGCAGCACATGCGCTATTGCCAGTTATCCTTTTGCCGCGGCGGAAGTTTTTCCAAACAAGACTTTCCCGGACTCCACCACCGCTCGCTTTGGACTGTATGTGCAAAACGAATTGCGCCTCGGTGACAGCGGTCTGACCCTGATTCCGGGTATTCGCTACGATCGCTACGAACTGAAACCTCGCCCCGATGCCTTGCTGGACGGCACCGGAGAAATTGAAGGTTATGGATTTTTGGTATCAGCAGTCGAAGAAAACCAGACCTCTCTCAGCCTGGGTGTTATTTATGATCTCGATGAGACCTATTCAGTCTTTGCCCAATATGCCGAAGGCTACCGCCCGCCCAATTTCGACGAAAGCAATCAGGCCTTTGTCAATCTCGGTCACCGCTATGCCACGGTTCCCAATCCGGCCTTGCAGGCGGAATCCAGTCAGGGGCTTGAGCTTGGGCTGCGGGCTGATTTCGCCAGGGCCTTCATCAGCCTGGCGGCCTATAACAATCAGTATGAGGATTTTATTGAGAGCAGTTTTGTAGGAAGCAGTAATGGTATCAGTCTGTTCCAGGATCAGAATATCGGTGCAGTCCAGATTCAGGGTCTGGAGGCCAGTGCCAATGTTTCCCTTACGGCGCAGTGGCAGTTGCGAGCATCACTGGCCTATGCCCGCGGTGACAATGAGCATGACAACACAGCGCTGGATTCGGTGGAGCCACTGACCACGGTGCTGGGGCTCGGTTATGGGCAGGCCAATGGGCGCTGGGGCGGTGAATTGCTATTGACCCTGGCGGCAGAAAAAGACCGCGTGTCCGCTCCGGATCGGGTGAAGGCAGAGGCCTATTCGGTGACTGATGCCGTGGCCTGGGTCAATCTGGCAGAGTCTGCCACGCTGCGTCTGGGGGTGTTCAACCTGTTTGATGAAGAATATGCACGCTGGGCCAACATCCAGGGCCTGGCCTTGACAGCCAGCGAGAATATTGTCAATGCCCAACAGCCCGGCAGGAATTTCCGCTTGTCTTTCAAGTTTGAATTCTGACTGACTTTAAGGAGTTGATATGAGAATGATTGATTATCGGGGCTTCAGGCCAGCACTGTTATTGCTGGTGCTGCTGCTCAATGCCTGTCAGGCAATCGATAACAGTGAGCCGCAGGAAGTGGCTTACGGTGTTCTGGTCATGGCCCATGGCGGCAGTGAACAATGGAATGCGGCGGTTGAACGGGCCGTTGCTGAACTGCAATCCGAGTACCCGGTGGCTTTGGCCTTTGGTATGGCGGATGCGGGAAGTCTCGAAGTGGCCGTCAGGCAACTGGAAGCCCGGGGCGTGGAGCATGTGGGGGTAGTGCGCCTGTTTGTCTCCGGGGAGAGTTGGTACGAGCGTACCCGGCAGATCCTTGGTCTCAGCCCCGGTGCCCCGGACAAGCAAACGGCACAGGCGCAACAGGCCGGGCGACCCGCCATGGGCATGCCCATGGGTTTCTGGCAGATTGAAACGGATTTGCAATTTCATTTGAGCGAAGAAGGTCTTGCCGATGCCTGGGAAATGGATCAGGTAGTGCTGAGCCGGGCTGCGGCATTGAGCGAGAATCCCGCCGAGGAAGTGCTGGTGGTGCTGGCCCATGGACCTGGTGACGATGCCGAGAACTGGCGCTGGATTCAGAAGATCAGCCAGCGTACCGAGCTTGCCAGAGAGCGCCTGGGTTTTGCTGATGTGCGGGTCTTCACGCTTAGAGAGGACTGGCAGGATAAACGCCAGGCAGCAGAGCAGGAGATTCGGCGCTATATGCAGCAGGCTAGTATGCGGGGGCAGACTGTCCTGGTGCTACCCTATCGGGTCATGGGCTTTGGTCCCTACCACGAGGTATTGGCAGGACTGGATTACGAGGCCGATGAAACGGGTCTGGTGCCCCATGACAATGTGAACCGCTGGCTGATGAATCAGGCGCAGCAACTGCAAGCGGTCTCAGTCGAGCATCAGCAGGCTTTATTGGTGGCGTCCACCTTGTAAGAACAATTCAAATAAATCACTGAACAGCTCTGCGCAAGCAGCAAGACTGCTGAATCGTCCAGGGGAAAAGGCGGTTCACAGCGAGCCCCGGGGGTTGGATCCTTCCCGGGGCTTTTTTTATGGGTTAGTCTGTGCCCTCAATCAAAGCAGTGTTAGCAGTGATGAACGAATTTTCCCTGGCCATGCAGGTGCGCGATTACGAATGCGATATGCAGGGCATCGTCAACAATGCCATTTATCAGCATTATCTCGAACATGCCCGGCACAAATTCCTGGAAACCCGGGGCCTCAGTTTTGCCGAACTCACCCGCGCCGGAATCATCATAGTGGTAGCCCGGGCGGAAATTGACTATCTGAAATCGCTGCGCGCCGGTGATGATTTCCAGGTCAGCGTCGTGGCCAGCCGGCCTTCCAGGGTGCGCCTGGTATTCTCGCAAGTGATCAATCGGGCGGCCGACGGGCAAGCAGTATTGCGTGCCAAAATAATCACCACAGCCGTCAATGAGCGGGGACGGCCCTGGTTTCCCCCTGCGCTGGAAGTGCTGCTTGGCGATGCCTGATTTTGCCGGGATAAAAAAAGCCCCTGCGGGGTACAGGGGCATCAAGGGCATTTGAAGGGTCGCGTCAAGGAGTACGCGACACTTACAAGACCCGCTGATGCTGATTTTTATTGCATCGGCTGGCGGTTATAAATCCACATTAATTATCGGGTTTTTCCGGTTCGGCAGTCAGGCCGGGCCAGGCCCAAGAGGCAAGATTTGCTATGAATTCTGAAGACAGCCTGGAGCAACGCCTGCGACAAGCCGAAGCAGCGCGTGAAGGCAGTTATGACAAACGCACCGAACATCTGGATGAGCAGGGACGAGCGCTGTTTATCAATCGCCTGATTCTGGAAGACTCGCCCTATCTGCTACAGCATGCCCATAACCCGGTGAACTGGTATCCCTGGTCGGAGGAAGCTTTCGAGACAGCCTTGGCCGAAGACAAGCCCATCTTTCTCTCCATCGGCTATTCCACCTGTCACTGGTGTCATGTCATGGAAGTGGAAAGTTTTGACAATGTGGAAGTTGCCCGCCTGCTGAACAAGCATTTCATTTGTATCAAGATGGACCGGGAGCAATACCCGGACCTCGACGAAATCTATATGGCGGGTGTGCAACTGATGTCCGGGCAGGGCGGTTGGCCCATGTCCAGTTTTCTGTTTGCCGATGGCAAACCATTCTTCGGCGCCACCTATTTCCCGCCACCCACCTTTATGGATCTGCTTAATCGCATTGTTGACGCGTGGCAAGGACAGCGACAGGACTTGTTGAACAGCGCCGAGTCTGTGGATAACGCCATCAAGCGATTGTTAGGAACCAGGGCTGACAAGGCGAAGTTAAACGATTCCGTTCATGAGACCACCGTGCAAGCCTTGCTGGAAAGGGAAGACAAGACTCTGGGTGGCCTGGCGGGGGCGCCCAAGTTTCCCCAGGAACCACTGCTGCTGTTCATGCTGGATCAGGCCGCCCGCCATGAAGACAACGAGTGCCTGGCCTTTGTTTGCCGGGCTCTGGACGGCATGGCGCAAGGGGGTATTTACGATCAGGTGGCCGGTGGCTTTCACCGCTACAGTGTGGACGCACAATGGCTGGTGCCCCATTTCGAGAAAATGCTTTATAACCAGTCACAATTGGCGCTGATTTATCTGCGTGCCTGGCAGCTTAGCGGTGATGATTTGTATCAGCGTGTGCTGCGTCAGACCCTGAACTATGTGCTGCGGGACATGGAAGCGCCCCAGGGCGGTTTTTATTCCGCCACCGATGCCGACAGTGAAGGTGCAGAGGGTCTGTTCTTTGTCTGGACTCCGGCCGAGCTGGCGGCAGCGGTCTCCGAGGACGATTACAAGCTGCTGGAATTTGTCTTTGATATTTCCGAGCGCGGCAATTTCGAGGGCGCAAATATCCTCATGCAGCGTGAACGACTGGACCGCTTGGCAGAGCAATGGGGCAAGGACTTTTACTCGCGCCTGGATACGGTGTTGGCGAGCCTCTATAAAGTGCGTGAAGGTCGTGAGCATCCCCTGCGTGATGACAAACGGATCGTGGCCTGGAATGGTGACATGATCAACAGCCTGGCACTGGCCGCTCTGCAAACCGGCGAGCAATCCTGGTTGCAGGCGGCAGAAAGCGCCGCCGATTCAATTATCGTCAACAATACCCAGACCGACGGCAGTCTGCTGCGCATCAATCTGGACGGTGACTGTTCCATCGCCGGGCAATTGGAAGACTATGCCCATTTCGTTAGCGCCCTGGTCAGTCTGTTTGATGCCACGGGCAAGCCGGACTACCTGCAGCATGCTGCCCAATTGTCGGATTATGTGCTGAATAATTTTTATGATGAGCAGGCCCAGACCCTGTATCTCAGCCCGGATAAATTTCAGGGGCCGATGCTGGTGCGTTCGGTCAATGCCGGTGATGGCGCCACGCTTTCCCCGGTGGCCGGCATGCTCATGAATCTGTTGGCCCTTGAACAGCGCTGTGCCTTTCTGGGAGATAATTTCGAGATTCGCGGGCGGCGTTATCAAGCGGTGGCCGAACAACTGCTGGCTGGTCTGGCGGCTATGGTCAATGAACAGCCATTGGGACATAGCAGTATGTTGCGTGCCTACAGCCAGTTCCAACAGGGTTTGTATTTCGGACTCGCCTGGGCCGGTCAGGGCAGGGCCCGGCTTGCTGTCAAACGTGACAGGGAGCATTGTACTGCCGATAGCTTGCAGTTAAGCCTGCAGGTGACGTTGATGCCGGGGTGGCATCTGAATGCCGACGCTGACAACAGCCCGGCCGGTTTGCAAAGCCTGGCTGTCGACCTTGTCGGCGACAGCTGGCAACTGGAGTCTGTGCAAATGCCAGCCACTACTACCCTGGATCTTGGCGAAATGGGCAAGGTGCAGGCCCTGAGCGGCAGCCTGGAGCTGCCACTCAAGCTGCAGCGTCGTGCAAAGGCTGAGGGCAAGGCGGGCTTCGTTTGTCTGCAAGTGCGGCTTCAACTCTGCGAACCGGGCCGATGCCTGTTGCCACAGACCCTGCATCTGCTGATCTGATTACTGGTCGACAAACTCGGCGGCGTCAAAATCCCGGGCCAAGGCTGAACTGTAAGCCTGCCGTGCCGCTTCCCGGCGCGCCGGGTCCGGGTGAAAGACTGACTCAAAAAAGGCCAGCACCGCAATCTGCGTGATCATATGCTGCTCGCCCGGATGCAGTGCTTCGGGCATGGTTTCCTCGTCACAGATGCCTGGCAAATCCCTGCTCATATCCACGCCCTGGGCCGGGTTGCCGAGAATGGCAAATACCGCATTGGGATCTTCACCGAGAGCATTCAGTACCGCGGCACAGCCAAGGCTGTCGGGATTGTGCATGAAGCGGAAAGTGGGATCGGCGGCGCCGACAAAACCCAGATGTGAGCCGCCCCGGATGGCAAGCACTTTACTGCCGGGCAGACGCGTCGGAAGGTCACTGACATTGCGTTCGTATTCGATCAGGGCATCGGCGGTGCCGGCCACTGCCAGGACCGGGGCTGAACTGGTCTGGAAAAACTGCGGTGCAAAGGGCGCAGAGGGTCCGGCGATTGCCACCGCCGCTGCCACCCGCGGGTCCCGCAATTCGGGATGAAAGGTGGTCAGATAGGTGGTGAGACCTCCCAGGGAATAGCCACTCAGGCCAATGCGCTCGGGATTGATATTGCCGGTAAAGGGTTTCTCATCGCCGGCCAGTGCCAGCACGGAATCGATCAGAAAGGACACATCAGCGGGCTGATTGATGACATCTTCGGCATTGGCGCCGCCTTCGGTGGCGCCGGAAGTGAGCGGGTAATCGCTGGCCACCACCACATAGCCATGGCTGGCCAGGGCCTCCATCAGATAGGGCATTTCCGTGCGGGATGAAAGAATGCCGTGGCTGTGCACGATCAGGGGCAGTTGCCCGTCCAGTCCCTCGGGATACCAGATGGTGGAGTTCAAAACGCGGGAATCCCGGCCCGGCACGCCACGGTTTTCCATGGTGGCTCGACTGCTGTCCTCAAACACCCGCTCCACTTGTCCAACCGAGAAGGGCCCGGCTTCCAGCCAGCTTGCACTTACAGAGTCGGAATCGGGACGCTGCGGACCACTGCCGAGATAGACGATCAGGGCCAGAACGATCACGGTCAGGACAAGTCCACCCAGTATTTTCATGATTTTCCGCAGCATTGGCTCCCCCTGCTTGGCTAGCAAAAGGCTGGAGTATAGCAAGAACTGAGGCCGGAAAGGCCGTCACAGCTAACTGGCGAGCAGATTGATGACCCAGCCCAGCAGGAGAATTTGCGGCACGGTAATCAAGGGCAGGAACAGGGCGGTCTTGAGCGAGCCGGTGGTGTTCTTCAGTACCATGATCTCGGTGTAGTCGGTGGCCACTCCGCCCATGAGAAAGGCAAAACTGTTACCTGGCGCCTGGGCCCGGTTCAGGATATCGGCTGCCAGCGGTGTTGAGCCCTCAGAGCAAACTTCCAGCACGGTAGCGACCCCCAGTGTGACAGCAAGGCCTGCCAGAGTCGGGCCAAAATAGCTTTGAAACATTTCGGCGGGAACGAGCCCACGCACGGCGCTGGCCAGCAATACACCGAACAGGATCCAGCGTACCACCATACGCGACTCGCTTAACCCGTCTTTCAGTGCGTTGAGCACAAAGCCGCGAGTCACAGGGAACTGTTGCCAGCGCCGTCTGGCCTCAGGCCAGAATTCGAAGTCGTCGGCGATTTCTATACGGTTGGCATTGTCGGGCAGCACACCCCTGCTCACCAGCAACTCGAATATCAGGCCAGCGATAATGGCAACCACGGCCGACAGCAGAATGAAGCCCAGCGTCCAGGGCAAGCCGATCAGTGCAATCAGGATCAGGGTCAGGGACAGGGAGTTCCAGGGGCTGGCTATGAGAAAGGCCATCACCTGTCCCGTGCTTGCACCCCGTTCGTAGAGCCGGGCACCCACCATCAAGATGCCATGGCTGCACAGGTCCAGCAGTATGCCGGCGAGAGTGGCCCTGACAATTCCCGCCAGACCACGTCCTGTGCCCAGCAGGCTGCTGACAAATTCCCGAGGTACCTGGCCAAGCAGGCAGATCATCAAGTAGCCCACCAGCACGCCCCACCAGATGGTATTGACCAGTTCGAAGACGGAATGGGCAATTTCGTGCAGCACTCCGAGATTGCTGAGACTGGAAGCGAATAACAAATGCCCGAACCAGGCCAGCGCCGTCAGCGCAGCACAGATCCACAGCAACCAGTCGGTCCTGTCGCCACTGTGGCAGGGATGATCGGGCTCAGCCTGATGGCAGTGTTGCTGTGTTTGGGTCATGGTCTGGTACAGTAATGGCCGTTGTTGAATACTAAAGTTTCATCCAGCTTTAAGGTCAAGTGGCGAACAATCAGTGCTTGCCAGTGCGCTCCGATAAGGGTAATTTTCCTGTTATCCCCGGTTTCTGGACCTGCTTCGTGTTGCGTATCACACAACAATCTCTGGCTCTTGCCCTGATTTTTCTGTTGCTTGCCAGCAGTAGTATGGCGCTTGAGTCTGCTGTGCACGATGCCCATGGCCATGACAAGTCCATGGCGGCTCACGCAATGAGCGCGGATGGGCAGCATGGGGAGTTGTCCGGAATGGATCACAGCATGCATGGGGCCCTGTCCGCAGAGCAGAGCGAAGATTGTTTCTGCGATGAATTATGCTGCCTCAGCAGTTTTGATCTGGGCTCATTTTCCTTGCCGTCTCCTGCGCCGCAACATGATGGAAGCGCGGTGCCGTTCGCCGACCTCTATCAATCCATCGCCCTCGATCTGGTGCTGCCACCACCCAACGCCTGACCCTCACTCTCGTTAGAAGCGCTCGCTGAATTTTGTCGCGAGCATGGTTTCACGAAGTAAGGAGCCTGGTCATGCGTACCTGCCTCTTGGTTTTAAGTCTGTCGATGCTGTTTTCCGGCAATGTCCTGTCGGCGGTAGTCAGCTATGAGCTGGAAATAAACAGTAAAACAATCAATGTCACCGGTGAGTCCGTTGAAGCACTGGCCGTTGCGGGGCAAATACCCGCACCGACACTCTCCGCCACAGTGGGTGACACCCTGCGCGCCACCTTTCACAACCGTCTGGATGAGGCCACCTCGGTACACTGGCATGGAATCCTGTTGCCCAATGACCAGGATGGGGTGCCGGTGCTGAACACGGCACCTATTCCGCCGGGTGGCAGTTTCACTTTCGAATTTCCCATACTCCACGCCGGCACCTATTGGTATCACTCCCATACGGACCTGCAAATCCAGCGTGGGGTTTATGGTGCCCTGGTTTTCCATGAGGCAGAGGCGGAGCGCTCGATGCCGGAAGAAGTGGTGGTGTTTTCCGACTGGACCAATGAGGCGCCGGGCGCAGTGTTGGCCAATCTGAAGAAAGACGATGACTACTATGCTTTCAAGAAGGACAGTGTCCAGTCCTGGGACCGGGTGATCGCCAGCGGGAGCCAGGCCATCAGTAATCGCTTGCAATCCAATCTGCAACGCATGCCGCCCATGGATCTTGCTGATGTGGGCTATGACGCCTTCCTGGTCAATGGCGCCAGGACCAACAGAATCGTGCCTGAGGCCGGGTCGGAGTCAGTCAAACTCAGACTGGTGAATGGTTCGACTTCCAGCTATTACGATATTGAGTATGCCGGCGGCCCCATGACCATCGTGGCGGCCGATGGCCTTGATGTTGAGCCCATCAGGGTTCAGCGTCTGCGCATCTCCACGGCCGAAACCTATGATGTGCTGGTTCCCTTGCCGGCGAGCCAGGCCTTCGAACTCAGGGCGACTTCCATCGATGGTAGTGGCCATAGCAGTCTGTATCTGGGGGAGGGTGAGCCGCAGGCCGCGCCCACCATTCCACCGCCCAATCTGTTTCTTGCCAGTCATGCTGGCATGGAAATGCAGGGCAGTATGCCCGGCATGATGCATTCGGCTGCAGAATCTTCCCATGACCATGGCGGACACGATGGACATGGTCAGTCAGCTCACGAGACCTTCCCCGTAGGGACGCCCGGAGAGATGCACGGAGAAAGGCCCGGAGTCATCGCCCATATGACGGATTACCGGCATTTGCGGGCGCTTGAATCCAGCGCTTTGCCCGCCGACCGACCCTGGCGGGAACTGCCGGTGACCCTGA
>JALEHB010000051.1 GCA_022763285.1 Pseudomonadales bacterium
CTGCGCCTGCCAAACGCCTGGATAAGGAACTGCACAGGCAAACAGCCTGTTGCCAGGCACTACGACCCGGAGCCTGGCGAACTTTAGCAATTTACCGCCTGAAATGTCCCGCTGCGCCTCATTTCCTGCTCAAGCATTGGCGGCGGGCGTCGTAATTATTTGGGCAGCAGGATAGTCATGGTGGCCAGGGGGGCCAATGGCCTGCCATTTCCGGCTTCAGGCAGTGAAGCGGCAGACCACGAAACAGCTCAGATGGGGCCCGGGGCCCTGAAATCAAAAACTAACAGTAGTCACAATTTATTGGAGGAATGAATGGATCTGGCGACCTTGGTTGGTTTAATAGGTGCGTTCGCCACGGTTACCGCCGCTATCTTGATGGGGGGGTCTGCCACCACCTTTATCAATCCTCCTTCCCTGTTGATCGTACTGGGTGGCACTGCCATGACAGTGCTGATCAAATTCAACCTGTCCCAGTTTCTGGGTTCATTCCGGGTTGCCTTTATCGCTTTCAAGAACCAGGCCACCAAGGCTGAAGACCTGATTCCCCAGATTATCGAAATGGCCGGCATTGCCCGCAAACAAGGCCTGTTTGCCCTGGAAAATGTTGAAATTGAGTACCCCTATCTGAAGTCTGCCATCGATCTGGTGGTGGAAGGCCGATCCCCGGAAGAGACCGCGGTGCTGCTCGAGAAAGACAAGCGCGAAATCAGTGACCGGCAAAAGATTGGCAGCCAGGTGTTTTCCGCCAGTGGTGACGTGGCTCCGGCAATGGGCATGATCGGTACTCTCATTGGTCTGGTACAGATGCTCTCAAATATGGACGACCCCAAGGCCATCGGCCCGGCCATGGCGGTAGCCCTGCTGACTACCCTCTATGGCGCCGTGATGGCCAATATCGTATTCATGCCGGTAGCCGACAAACTGAAGCTGCGTCGCATCGAGGAGGAGAAACTCAATTCCATTTGTCTGGACGGAGTGCTGGGTATTCTCGATGGTCAGAACCCCCGCATCATTGAATCCACGCTGAAGCTTTACCTGACACCGAAAAGCCGTAACGCCGACGCGGACGAAGGCAAAGGCAAGGCCGAGCAAGCGCCACTCAAAGAGGCCGCCTGAGGCGGGTAAACTGACGTGGAAGAGGATGAAGTCAAAACCGGCGCTCCGGAATGGATGGCAACTTTTGCCGACCTGATGGCGCTGCTGATGTGCTTTTTCGTACTGCTGTTGTCCTTTTCGGAAATGGATGTGCTGAAGTACAAGCAGGTAGCCGGCTCCATGGCCCAGGCCTTTGGTGTACAGAATGAAGTTACTGCCGACGGCATTCCCAAGGGTACCTCGGTTATCGCTCAGGAGTTCAGCCCGGGCCGGCCTCAGCCCACCATCGAACCGGTGATGGAACAGCAGACTGTGGACACCACCCAGCAATCCCTGCAGACCGGACAATCAGACTTCGGCGTTGACTCCAATGCCATCGAGGCAACAGCCGAGGATGCCAAGGAGTTGATGATCGAAAAACTCAAGGAGATGCAGGAAGAAACGCTTGAGGATGCGGAAAAAGTCAAAGAGGTACTGGAAAAAGAGATCAGCGAAAATATGGTAGAAATCGACACCGGATTTCGCTCCATCACTATCCGTATTCGTGAGCGCGGCTCTTTCGATTCCGGCTCAGCCGTGATCAATCCTGATTTCATTCCGGTGATGGGCAAACTGCGGGAAATTCTTGGTGAGATCGCCGGCGAGATTGCCGTTGAAGGTCATACCGACAATATCCCCATTTCCACTCCCATGATCCCTTCCAACTGGCATCTGTCAGCGGAGCGGGCTCTGTCGGTGGCCTTTCAGTTGTTGATTGATGACACCATCGAAGACAATCGCATGAAGGTGGTGGGTCATGCCGACACACGCCCCTTTGATACCAATGACACCGAGATTGGTCGCAGTCTTAACAGACGCGTGGAAATCGTGATTCATCAGAGCCTGGATGACGAAACCTCGGCCGAGCTGAATGAACTGCAGGGCATGGATAATGACCTTCTCGACACCCTGCAGATTGATGAAGAGGAACTGCAGGCGGTTCGCTAGCAGAGCACTGGCCGGACATCGCCGGTGGCTATAAGGACCCGTGCGGAGTTACTGTCCTGCACTTCAGATCCCAGGGCAAAACCGCGTTGTTCAGGCAGACCATAGCGTGGTGCCGCGAACCCCGTCAGCACCCTGTCCTCTGGACGAAATACCTTCAATGCACCGGTAAAGTCGGCCAGATACAGCGGCTTGCCTGTCTGCTTCACCAGCCTGGTATCGAATCTGGAAAAGAAACGCTTCATGGGTGAGGCGTCTCCGTGGGTGTGCCAGAAGGCAACGACCGAATCCCATTGCTCCGGTGGCACCTGAACTGAAATGCGATTGGCGCCAGGCTCAGCCGCAGCAACCGTGTAGCCATAGTAATTGCCACTCCTGTAAATCGTTCCCATATACTCCCGGTCCTGGCGGATCGATACGGGGTTATAGCGATTGCTGGCCGCTCGCACTGCTTCCAGTTCTGAATTAAACAAATGCTCTGTACTGGGCAGAGCCAGTGCACCTGCAGGCAACAAGGCCAGCAGAAATTGCAAAAGATTCAGAAAAAAGCACTTCGTACGGATACCGCTCATACATCTTCTCCCGGGCTTGCTATTATCGGTCGCGACATTGGCTGCCAGACCTGTTCTGTTTATTGGGCAAGAGCAAACTTTCCCTCACTTGCCGACTTTTATGGTCTCTTTATTAGCAGTGACGGATTGAGCATTTAAAATGTTGCAAATATTTCCGCGCAATAATGTCCAGAAAAATTCCAGAACAGCCCTTCCGCCACAAAACAGGCCTGACGAAAGATTCACTGCTTGCAATTAAACTGGCACTACTTTGAACTCAGCTTTGGCGTTACAATTTTCCTGCCCCACAGAGATACGATCAGACTATGAAAGGTCCCGACAGCGCAGCCTGGCGAAAGATGGGTGCTGCCATTGCAGTGCTGGTAGTGATTTTTATCGTCTTCCCCACCAGTTTCCGGCTGATCTTTGCGGCCGACCGGGAATTGTCCTATAACGCCGGCATTAGCAGCACCACCTGCGAGGGTCTGTCCAGCTCCCGCTACTCATCGGCGGAAAGCTGCCGGGTAGTCTATCGCCTGTTGCTTGGCAATACCGGCACTGAACTTCTGCAGGACATCCAGATAAGGCTCGAACCAGTGCCCGATGACTCGCGACTGAATATCTACTCACAGGATATCGTCGCCAGCGCCCGCCAATCCGGCGATCTCAATGCCAGTCATAAGATTATCGACAATGTGCTGGAGATTAACCTGGGGCAACTGGCACCTAATCGGCAGGTCTATCTGGATCTGGTGAGCGCTGGCATAGAGTCATTGGAACAATTGCAGGACAGTGAATTGCACATCGAAGCAGATGCAGTATTAATCGATTCCAACCCACAGCTCACGGTGATCTCCCGTTTTTTCCGGAATCTGGTTTCCGTTTTCGGTCTGTGATTATTCAGCAAGCGATACCCATTAAATAAACCGATACAGAGGAGAGATGCATGCTTTACAGTCTGGGAGAAGACCGCCCCGAAATCCTGGCAGACGATTATTTCGTTGCCGACAATGCCACCGTGGTGGGAAAGGTCAGATTAAAGAACAATGCCAGCATCTGGTTTAATGCCGTACTGCGTGGCGACAATGAATGGATTAGCGTGGGTGAGAATTCCAACATCCAGGACGCGGCCGTGCTCCACACCGACCCGGGAACCCCCCTGACAATTGGCAATAATGTCACCGTGGGCCACAAGGTCATGCTGCATGGCTGCACCATTGGCGACAATTCCCTGATTGGGATCAACTCGGTGATTCTCAATGGCGCAAAGATTGGCAAGAACTGCCTGATTGGCGCCAACAGTCTGATCACGGAGAACAAGGAAATCCCCGACGGCTCCCTGGTGATGGGGTCGCCGGCCAAAGTGGTAAAGACCCTGAGCCCGGAACAACAGTCGCAGTTGATCAAGAGCGCCGAGATCTATGTGCGTAACTTCAAACGATTCAAGAAAGACTTGCGGCAAGAATCAATTTGACAGGAGCCAGTGGCAGCAGTTTCCAATCGACCCGGCAGCTGGCGGTTCCCTTTTATGTCAAAACTCGCGGCTACCCTCGTCGTCCTGCGCTTCATCCCTGACCACAGACTGGTACTTCTGGTCAGCCCTGACCTTGATCACCTGCAGGGAGTTCACAAACAGCACCAACACACCGACAACAAACAAACCGGCCCAGAAGAAAGGATTGATGGAGTTGGCGAAACTGCTGCTGCCGCTGGTTTCGGCATTCAGCCAGCTGAGCGAACCGAGGCAGCCACCCAGCGCCAGTGCCAGCCCGATGACGAACCATTTGCGTGCCTGCCGGGCCGCCTGACCCTTCAGCTTGAAGGACAGTGCAAAGCCCAGAATGATGAGAACGAGAGCGAGTATTTCCAAGCCTGTTATCTCCTGTGGCCGCTGGCTTCTGCTGCAGAATGCCGATCTTTGTTTCCTGTATCGACCGCCCCACCGATGAGTGCAGATGCAGCCATAGCTGCTGCTCAGGATGCTGCCTGGCGGGATTCCTCTGCTCGCAGGACCCGGGCCCAGTTCAACCATGATTTTTTGTCTGTCAGCAAGGCCCGGGTCAGCAGCACAAGCACAGTAATGCCATAAAACAGAGCAAATACCCAACCGAGTAATTCTGAGCCAATAAAAAAGGCCAGCAGAAACAGCAGACAGCTGATGGTCACAAACATCTCATTGAGCCTGATACCCGGCTGCCGGGAAACAAGGGCGCAACCCAGGGCCACGGCCGTGCACAGCAGGGCCATACACATCAACTGCAAGTCCTGCACAGACATGATTTGCACTTCCTCTGTTGAATGAATCGAAGCAGCCCCCACAAACCAGGCTCGACTTTTGACTCGCCCGATTTGCACGAGCTCGCCACTGCAGGCAGTTTAATGAGAACAATTCTCATTTGCAATATCCAGTGACTATTCTCTATAATCCGCCACCAGTCTCTGCACCGCGCCCTGTCGCGGCGGACAGTGACCCATTCATGGAGCAGTGGCAGAAAAGGAGTTCATGGTGAGCGGCACGCGCGGTTCAGAAAAATCAGTCTTTCAATTCCAGCAAGCGATCAGATTGCTGCTGGCAGTCGTTGGCCTGGCGGCGGCCGCACAATTCTCCTTCGCTATCCCGGGCACGGATATCCCGCAAACCGGGCAAACTATTGCTGTGCTGCTGAGCGGAGCCATGCTGCGCCCCGGGCAGGCAGCACTGGCAGTGATGCTCTATCTTCTCGCCGGACTGCTGGGACTGCCGGTATACAGTGATGGCGGCAGTGGCTGGAGCGCCCTGTCAGGCATCAGCGCTGGCTATTTCGCCGGTTTTGTCGCGGCTGCGTATTTTTGTGCTGTACTGATACCGGCAAAGCGACAGGCCATGATCCTGTTCAATACCGGGGTTTTCATTATCGCCCACGGCCTGATTCTCGCACTGGGATGGGCCTGGATGAGCCTTGAGATTGGCGCGCGCACGGCCTTGTCAGAAGGTGTCACCCCTTTTGTTTATGGCGGCCTGGTGAAATCCCTGATCTGTGCGGGCCTGTTGTACGGCTGGCACTGGCTACTGTCCTGGCAACTCTGGAGCAGGCAATGCCCGGGGCAATAGGCAGCCTGTCAATCAACTGTCTTCCAATCAACGGTCTATCAATTGGACGTGCTTAAAGCCTGCTGCAGAAAACTGACGGCCTCCGAAACAGAGCCACCATCCACGTCGACAATTCGATTGGCTTGCTGCATCAGGGAATCGCTTATCTGTCCGCGCAGATAAGCCAGGGAATCCAGCAACTGACTATCGCCGGCCGCGCGGGGAGAGGTGACCAGAATCGCGTCGTAGGGCAGCAGGGCACTGCGGGGGTCTTCCAGTACCAGCAAATCATAGGCAGCGATTCGGCCATCACTGCTATAGGCAGTAATGAGGTCTACCTGACCCTCTGCCACAGCGGTGTACATGAGTGCCGTATCAAAAGTGAGCTTGCTGTCGAAGTCGATAGTATAGGTATCCCGCACTGCCATCCATTCAGGCCGGCCGAAAAATTCCAGATCGCCCCCCGCCACCAGACTGTCGGCAATGGGAATCAGATCCTCGATGGAATCGACGCCCAGTTCTTCCGCCCGCGCACGGGTCATGGCAAAGGTATAGAGATTCTGGAAGCCCA
>JALEHB010000052.1 GCA_022763285.1 Pseudomonadales bacterium
AAGAATGGCTCCGTTCCAATTTTATACATTGATCCTGGCCCCCTATTGCTGCGCCGTATCCAGGGGCAATCCCTGCTCACCATCCACTGCAAGACAGAGGAAAGTTTTCGGTCCGCCTAGGAATTTCTCTCTAACCCGAATGAACTAAGGGCTTAAGGGGATATAGCTAACCGTCATGCATTGATGAAACTCAATTCTGCAGACAGATTAGCGTATGATATATGGAGAGAGTTTTCGAAATCCTGAAACTACCTTACATTTCAAAGCGTTAGGTATCATTTCGGAGGTAAAAATAAAATGGCGCCCCGGGCAGGATTCGAACCTGCGACCTGCCCCTTAGGAGGGGGCCGCGCTATCCAGCTGTGCCACCGGGGCGTACTGCGCGGCGGGAGTATAGCATTGTGCTTGCTGGAATTTCATTGCTGCGAGGAGATTGCAAGAGATTCGTTCTGGCTACAGAGCCCAGAAGAATTATGCGTCCAGTGTCAGTTAGCGGCGGGAGTATAGCATTGTGCCAACTGAAAATTCATTGCTCCGAAGGGTTTGCAAGAGATTCGTTCAGGCTGCAGAGCCCGGAAGAACTAAACATCCAGAGTTTGTAAGCGGCGGGAGTCCTATCCAGCTGTGCCACCGGGACGTGTCGCGCGACCGAAGTATAGCACCGAGGCAACTGAAAATTCATTGCTGCGAAGAGATTGCTAGAGATTCGTTCAGGCCAAGGAGCCCAGAAGAATTATGCGTCCAGTGCCAATAAGATCCGGGAGTCCCCAGAAGAATTATGCGTCCAGTGCCAATAAGCTGCGGGAGTGCCCGGAAGAATTATGCGTCCAGTGCCAGTTAGCGGCGGCTGTGTTAGATTGCCTCACTTTCAGAACCGGAGCCCGGCATGGATGATTTACAGTTCCAGGTAAAAACCTTTTCTGAGCTTGCCAGTGAGCAGTTGTATGCCTTGCTGAAGCTGCGCAGTGAAGTGTTTGTGGTGGAACAGGATTGTGTCTATCTCGATCTGGATGACCGGGACCAGCAGGCCAGTCATGTACTGGGTCTGCAGCAAGGGGCGCTGGTTTGCTATGCCCGTCTGTTGCCCCCGGGCAGTCGCTTTGCCGAACCGTCTATTGGCCGTGTGGTCAGCGCCGGCTCGGTACGACGTGCCGGTTGTGGCCGACAACTGATGCAGGCGGCCATCGCTGCCTGTCAGCAGCAATGGCCAGGCCAGGACATTCGCATTTCCGCGCAGCAGTATCTGGAGGCTTTCTACCAGAGCCTGGGTTTTGAAACCTGTTCAGCGCCCTATCTGGAAGATGGCATTGATCATGTAGAGATGCGCTTGCCAGGCGATTCAGCTACTGCGTGATGTCACCTGAAATGACCACCAGTGATCGGGGCGCTGGGAAATCTCATTGGCCGACTGACCACGCAGATTGGCCAGTTTCCTGGCCCGGCTAATCCAGGCATTGTCCAACTCACTGCTGTCACGCAATCGCCGCAGTGATACCGGATAGACCTGCCCGTCAAGACGAATTCTGGCCGCCGGATTCTCCAGTGCCGCCGTGGACCAGCGTTTGCCCTCGCATTGCGAACAGCTCAAGAACAGCTCGCCATTGGCATCGGCCATGCAATTCAGGTTGATTGCATGGGGCAGAATGCCGGAGCGGGTCTGTATCTGACACAATTCAACCCCATTGGCAAAGCCCCAGTCCTGCACCGGCTCTTCTATCTGCTCGCCGCTCAGATAGGCCCCCGGCATACGCTCGCAGGGACAGGTGAAGAACCAGACCGCCGCAGCCGCCAGCAGCAGTACTGCCAGGCCGGACAGTGCCAGCACCACAATTCCCCCCTGGCAATTTCCACGTCCGTTCGTCATTCCAGTCATCGGGTATTTCTGCATAGCCAAAACCTCTTGATTATTGTATTCACAGGCATAGCGACTCAAGCATCACCGCCACGGGGTTCGTTGACAAGCTTGCGGGTCGCATCAAACAGGGCAAGTGTCTCAGCATCCCTGGCCGGCCGGTACAGACTGATCAGTACAATTGCCAGACTGGCCAGCAAAAATCCGGGCACAATTTCATATAGCTCAAACAGACCACCACTCAGATTTGACCAGATAACAACTGTAGTGGCTCCGATCAGCATCCCTGCCAGGGCCGCCGCCGCGGTCATGGGCCGCCACAGCAGTGAAAACAGAATAACCGGACCAAAGGCAGCACCAAAGCCGGCCCAGGCATAACTGACCAGATCCAGCACCCTGCTCTGTGGGTCCCGGGCAATCAGCAAAGCCAGGATGGCAATTGCGATCACTGCACCCCGGCTCACCAGCAACAGTTCCTTGTCGCTGGCTTTGGGGCGTACAAATACCCGGTAAAAATCCTCGCTGATCACACTGGAAGACACCAGCAACTGCGAATCGATGGTGGACATGATGGCCGATAAAATAGCGGCGGTAATGACCCCGGCTATCCAGGGGTTAAACAGAGACTGGCTCAATTCGATAAACACTGTCTCGGGATTGCTCAAGGGAGCCTCGGCAAAATAGGCAATGCCCGCCATGCCGGTAGTAATCGAGCCCACCAGCACCACCACCATCCAGGACATGGCGATTCGGCGAGCGGAGACCAGTTTTTCCACCGATTCGGCTGCCATGAAGCGGGCCAGAATATGGGGCTGCCCCATATAGCCCAGTCCCCAGGCCAACAGGGATATCAGCCCCAGGGCGGTCATATTATGAAACAGATTGCTACTGTCGGGATTGGCCAATTGCATTCGATCCAGCATGGCTGCGGGCCCGCCAGCGTCCAGCACCACCACCATTGGCGCCAGCAGCAAGGCCAACAGCATCAGCGAGGCCTGGATGGCATCGGTCCAGGAAACCGCCAGGAAGCCGCCAATGAAGGTATAGGCGACGATGATGAAGGCACCGGTATACAGTGCCACCTGATAGTCCATGCCGAAACTGTTGGCAAACAGGATGGCGCCACCCACCAGACCCGACGCGGTATAGAAAGTGAAAAACACCAGAATCACCAGGGCGGAGAGCAGCCTCAGCAGACGGGTTTTGTCAGCAAAGCGATTCTCGAAATAATCCGGCAGGGTCAGGGAGTTATTGGCCTTGACGCTGTATACGCGCAAGGGGCGCGCCACATAGGTCCAGTTAAACCAGGCACCGATCAACAGGCCCACGCCGATCCACAGCTCACTGATTCCCGACAGATAGATCGCGCCCGGCAGGCCCAGCAACAGCCAGCCACTCATGTCGGAGGCGCCGACGCTCAGAGCCGTGACCACCGAGCCCAGTTTGCGCCCACCCAGAATATAGTCGCCCAGATCCTGGGTACGCCGGTAGGCCTTGATACCCAGAGTCAGCACCAGGGCCAGGTAGGCGAGAAAGGTAATCAGCAGGGGGGCGTCGAAACTCATATTGGTGGCTCAAAAGCGCTTAAACTACAGCATCTTGCCGACACTTACCAAGTGATGGGCAGCGCCACGACAATAACAGGCAATGCAGTATAGTAATTCCACTGCCAGCCGATACAATGTAAAGTAATTACTTTCATATAGGCCGGATATCCGGCCCTCGCGGAGCCCAGCCTGGAACTCGCCAAAAGTCAGCAAGCCATACTCGAAAGGCTTAAAAACAGAGGCCCTCAGTCGGTCAAGATCCTGGCCAGCCAGCTCGGCATGACCACCATGGGTGTGCGCCAGCACCTCGGCGAGCTGCAGGCCCGTGATCTGGTGAGGAAAACCGACGAGACCCGTCAGACCCGCGGCCGCCCGGTACATTACTGGAAGCTGTCAGCACGGGGCCATCAGCAGTTTCCCGACCGGCACGGCCAGCTCAATGTTCAGCTTATTGCCACCCTGCGCGACGAGTTGGGCCGCAGCAGGCTCAACAAACTGGTGGATGTCTGTGCCTCGCGCCAGCAAAAGCACTACGAGCAGGTACTGGAAGAAGCCGGCAACAGCCTGGAGGACAAGGTTCGGGCCCTGTCGCGCCTGCGCAGCGAGGAAGGTTTTATGGCGGAGGTTCGCCTGCTGCCGGAAGGCTGGCTATTGATCGAGAATCATTGCCCCCTGTTTGCCGCCGCCGAGAGCTGTGGTCAGTTTTGCCAGTCCGAACTGGACATGTTCCGTTCCCTGCTGGCCAATTATGCCGACGTGCAGCGTGCGGACCACCTGTTCAGCGGCGCCAGGCGCTGCGCTTACAAAATTATCGACAACAGCCATTGAAACAGGCTGTGAACTGCATCATCCGGGCCTGATAACTGTTATCATAGCCTGAGATTTCCAGCCGCTGGCAAAACCGCCCGCAAGACTCCATGATCAAACGCAATAATCTAATCCTGTTCGGCCTGCTGATTGTTCTGCTCGCCATCCTGCTGCTGAGCCCACGCCTGATCGGTGCCCGGATTGAGGCTTCAGTGGACGATACCGTCAGCACACTGATGACAGACAATCTGCGCAGCCAGCTGCAGTGGCAGTTGCTTGATTACCAGCGCAACTGGTTCAAGTCCAGCGCCCGCTACAGAATCAATTACCTGCCTGCGGGTACAGATTCCGAACTGAGCATGGAACTGGATCTGGATATTGCCCATGGGCCACTCCATTCAAGTGGTGACAACTGGCACCTGGGCCTGGCGGGCGTGACTGTGACTCCGGTTCTGGACTCCAAGGAAATTCGCAAGGCCCTGATGGAATTACCCTTCCCGGCACCCACACCGGAAGTTCTGCTACTGGTGGGATTCGATGAGAGCCTGGAGTTTCGCCTCAATATCGCGCCTGGCCAGCTTGACAATGAAGAGGGAAGTTTTCGCTTTGCCGGGCTACAGGGCCAGCTGATTGCCGAGGCCGATCTTTCTGCCCGCGGCAGCCTGGACGTGGGCGAACTGGCAGCCACATCTGCAAACAGCAATGAAAGCTTCATCCTGCAAGGCCTGCAATTTACGACTGAAACAGCACAGATCAACGACCTGTTCGCCCCCAGCATGGCCATGATCGCCATTCCCGCCATCAGCACCAGGGGCATCAATGACTTCTCCGCAGAAGGCATCAGATTGAGCTCGGCGCTGGACCAGGCCCCGGATAACGCCGGACGATTGAATATTTCTCAAGACATTGTAATCGACTCCATCAGTGGTGAGCTGCCGCTAAGCTCCTTGTCCTGGCAATTTGAGCTGAATCGTCTGCCCCTGGATGTACTGAGGAATTACAGCGATCTGGTCAATGAAAGCCAGTTACAGATGAGCGGCAGTGCCGGCGACAGCAACCAGCTGGCTGAACTCGGTCAGCAATTGGGTATGCAGCTGCTGGCTGCCGACTTTGCCATCAACAGTCAACTGAGAGCCGATGCCTGGGGCGGCAGTCATCAGGCCGCTTTGAGTATCTACTACGCGGGTGTTGCCGATGTACAGAATTTCAGCAGCATGAACCCACGCAGTCTGCTCAACGCCATCGATCTCAGCCTGCAAGTGGATCTCGATCTGGAAGCCGCCCTGCGCAGCCCCGTTGCCGGCATGATCGATCCCTATGTACAGCAGGGCTATATTCACATCGACAATGGTCGCATACGCCTCGACGCCGAACTGGCTGACAGTCAGCTGCTCCTGAACGGGGAAACCATTGCTCTGGACCAGTGGTTTGCACCATGAGCCTGAAAACCGACACCACAATGCAGCCACATCGGCACAGCGACGTCGCTCCCGACCTGTTCTCCTATCCCAAATACTGGGCAGAATGCTTCGGGCCAGCCCCCTATCTGCCCATGTCCCGGGCGGAGATGGATGAACTGGGCTGGGACAGTTGTGACATCATCATTGTCACTGCCGATGCCTATGTCGATCATCCCAGTTTTGGAATGGCCGTGGTGGGACGCTTGCTGGAGGCACAGGGCTTCCGGGTAGGCATTATTGCCCAGCCTGCCTGGGACAGCACTGCCGACTTCGAGGCCCTGGGCAAACCCAATCTGTTCTTCGGTGTCACCGGCGGCAATATGGATTCCCTGATCAACCGCTACACCGCCGATTTGCGGCTCCGTAGCGACGATGCCTACACCCCCAATGCCGAGGCTGGCAAACGCCCGGACCGCTCTGTGATTGTCTACAGTCAACGCTGCCGGGAAGCCTATTATGATACGCCCATCGTCATTGGCGGCATCGAGGCCAGCCTGCGCCGCATTGCCCAGTACGATTACTGGAGTGACAAGGTGCGACGCTCGATTCTGATTGATTCCAACGCCGACATTCTGATGTTCGGTAATGCCGAACGCGCCCTGGTGGAATTTGCCCACCAGATAGCCAATGGTCACTCGGTCGAGGATTGCTGGGACTTGCGTGGTACAGCCCTGCTGCGCGACAGCGTGCCCGAAGGCTGGACGGAAATTGATTCCACCCGCATCGACTGGCCATCGAAAATCGACAAGATTCCCAACCCTTACGATTTTCACCATAAAACCGGCGCCAACAATTACTCGGCAGACATGGACAATGCCGACAATGCCGCTGATGAGGCGCAGCCTGTGAAAATCATCCCCCTGCCCCTGCAGCGCAAGGTGGACTTCGACCCGGCCTACAGCTACATCCGTCTGCCTTCCTTCAATAAAGTGACAAATGACCCGGCGCTGTATGCCCACGCTTCCAGAATTCTGCATCAGGAAGCCAACCCCTATAATGCCAAAGTTTTGGTACAGGCCCATGACACCAAGGAAGTGTGGGTAAATCCGCCACCCATCCCACTGGAAACCGAGGAAATGGACGCGGTTTTTGACCTGCCCTTCCAGCGCCGCCCCCATCCCAGTTATGGCGACGCGCGCATCCCTGCCTATGACATGATCAAGACTTCGGTAAATATCATGCGCGGCTGCTTCGGTGGCTGTACCTTCTGTTCCATCACCGAACACGAAGGCCGCATTATTCAGAGCCGTTCTGAAGATTCAGTTATCCGGGAAATTGAAAAGATTCGCGATCAGGTGCCCGGATTTACCGGCACCATTTCCGATCTGGGCGGCCCCACCGCCAATATGTACAAATTGAATTGTTCATCGCCGACAATCCAGAAAAGCTGCAAGCGCCTGTCCTGTGTTTACCCCAATATCTGTAAACACCTGAACACCGATCACAGCCCCACCACCAATCTGTATCGACGTGCCAGGGCAGTGCCCGGCGTCAAACGCGTTGCCGTTGCCTCGGGCCTGCGTTATGACCTGGCCCTGCGTGACCCGGAGTATATTGAGGAACTGGTGACCCATCATGTCGGTGGCTACCTGAAGATTGCCCCGGAGCACAGTGAAGACAAAACCCTGTCGAAAATGATGAAGCCGGGTATTTCAACCTATGATGAATTCAAGAAGCTGTTCGACAAATACTCACGCAAGGCTGGCAAGGAGCAGTATCTGATTCCCTACTTCATCGCCGCCCATCCTGGTTGCGACGAAGAGGACATGATGAATCTGGGCCTGTGGCTCAAGAACCATGGTTTCAAACCGGACCAGGTGCAGACCTTCTATCCTTCGCCCATGGCATTGGCCACGGCCATGTATTACTCCGAACGCAATCCGCTGGAAAAAGTTCGTTACAAGAGTGAAAAGCTGACCGTCAGCAAGGACATCGATCAGCGTCGCCTGCAGAAAGCCTTCCTGCGTTACCACGACGAAAAGAACTGGCCGATGCTGCGCGAAGCCCTGCACAAACTCGGCCGTCAAGACCTGATCGGCAGTGCCGACAAATGCCTGGTGCCAGCGGCCCAGGCAAAGAAAAAGCGGCCGCAACGGCAACGCAAACGGCGTCGCCGCTAGAAGGCCGCCAGCGCCGTGCCCGTCCTCAAAGTCGGGACACCCGGCGCCATACCAACCCGCACTTCCAGATTGACCTCTTCCACAATAAGCCAGTTTGACTCTGCCTGCACCAGCACCAGTTTCTTCAGGGTTTCATCCTGGTAGCTGCCGGACTGGTAGCGGAGCCAGAAATGCACTTCCGCCTGCTGCTGTGAAGACTCAATCACGGCAAAATCGCTCATCTGCAACTGGATAAATTCGGCATTGCCGATAATCCGTTCACGGTTGCGACGCCAGGCGAGCTGATCATCCTGATAGCGAGGCTCGAAATTGTCGTGATAATGGGCGAAGTAGGCAGGCAGAGACTGGCTTTCCCAGGCCTGCAACCAGGACAGCACTACCGTGCGCAGCAAATCAGCTGGCACCCCATCGTCGACCGACCCGGCCAGGGTCTCTGAGCCTGGCCCGGATTCTGTTGACGTCACCGCCACGGGCTCGGTCTCCTCGGCTGAGGCCGAGGCCAGCGTACTTTCTGCTGTGGTTTCTGATTCTGGTTCTGGTTCTGGTTCTGGTTCTGGCTCGAATGCTGAAGCAGCTTCTGCTATTGGCGCCTCCTCCACAGCTTCGCTCAGGTTTGCGGCCAGGCTTTGCTGTGCCTGTTCAGTCACCTCGTCGGCGTTCTCTTCCTCTGCCTCAACAGCCCTTGCCGTCTCTTCTATTGTCTCTTCTATTGCCTCTTCTGCCGTCTCTTCTACCGTCTCTACTGACGTCTCTACTGACGTCTCTACTGACGTCTCTACTGCCACCGCAACAGTCTCGGCAGAGGCTGCATTATTGCTGCCAGGCTGACTGTCCTGACCGGCCAACTCCAGCAACTCTTCGTACTCGGGAAGCGCGAACTGTTCTGCCGGTATCCCACGTTCTTGCGCCGTTACCAAGGCCAGACCGGAATCGGACAGCTGCTCCTGTGCCAGTTCCTGCAACTCTCTCTGCCGCGCCAGTTCCCGGGCAAGCGCCTGCTGCTGTGCTGTCAGCACCGCGTCTTCGGCTGGCTCAGCCACAGCCTCGGCGTCGCTGTTTTGACCTGCACCGGCCACGACCACATCTGTAGCGGCCTCGCTAATGCTGTCCGCCGACTCTGTCTCTGCCACTGGCTCACTGGCAAGAAAGGGAGAGGCCTGGCTAACAACAGGTTCAACATCCTGCTCAGCCAGCTGCTGATACAGAAAGGCCAGGGAGGCAATCACTATCACCACGGCCACCGGCAGCAGACCATTTCGCTGCCTGTCACCCGAGGCCAGCAAATTGGTAGAATGCTGCCACCCCTCATGGTTCTGGAATATCTGATCTATTTGTCGCCGACTGATCAATTCCTGATCCGGATTGGCAAGACACCAGCCCAACAGGTGGCCCACCAGTTCAACTGCCGGTCCCGGCAGGCCACGGCATTTCCGGTACAGCTGCGCCTCGGCCTCGGGCTCCACCTGCACCGCAAACAATCCGTTCTCATCAAAATAGGCACGCAGAAACAGATGAAACTGCTGGGCGTTCATCGCCTGCAGGTGAAACCAGTCGGTGATTCGCTCTTCAAGCTCGGGCAGGTAACGTTGACCCTTCAGACTTTCACTGAGGCTGGATTGCCGTGCCAGCAATACTCCCAGGCCATGTTCCTCAACATCAGCCAAACGCATCAGTTCCAGCATGATCACGTCGCTCAACTGCTGGGCATCATCGAATATCAGCACCAGCGGCTGCTGCAGACTGCGCAGGGCTTCGCTCAGGATGGCATCGCTGTGCTCAAGAGCGGCTACATCAAGTTCCCTGGCCAGCAGAGAATGCAGGATCTCTACCGACTCCGGGGGCTGCCTGAAAGTGATGACACGAAACTGCTTGCGCTTGAGGTATTGCTGTAGCTTGTCGCAAATACTGCTTTTACCGGCCCCGGCCTCACCCACCAGTTCCACCAGGGCGCCGGACTGCTTGAGGGCATGATGAATCCTTTGCAGCGTGGGCAAATAGGGCTCACCGTTGTAATAGAATTCTTTTGCGAAACTCATGTCTGTCCAGT
>JALEHB010000053.1 GCA_022763285.1 Pseudomonadales bacterium
CCGGTTTTTCATTGGCATGCTGCAAGTGATGTTTCTGTTTGCCCTGTGGCTGGCAGGCCGACAATTACAATTGGGGCTGGCCTTCAACCTGGGGCTGCTGGCGGCGGCGGCATTGCTCATCTGGCAGCAAGTGTTGATCAAGGACCGCCTGCCCGGACCCTGTTTTAAAGCATTCCTAAATAATAACTGGGTGGGTGCCGTAATATTCACCGGCATACTGTTGAGTTATCTCTAGCTTTTTTCCAGCCCTGACAATCAGCCAATGCGCGGTCTGCGCAAGCTGTCACAGGCTGTGGTATGCAAGCCGGCCGCCACGCGGGGCCGGGTGGCGCTACTCGGGACAGCCCGGAGCAGGATGCCGTGATATGCCTATAGGGATGTAAGCTGAAGGACGACGATCCAGGGATGTGAGACCGACTGTCTGGAGTGGCGCCACCCGACCCCGGGTGACGAGGCAAGGCCAGGGTACTGGCTGCGTCGCTGCCCCCGGCCTTGCTCTTCAGTTCCGGCTCAGGCCCCGGTAAAGGCCTGAATGCCAGTCTGGGAACGCCCCAGAATCAGGGCATGAATGTCCTGGGTGCCTTCATAGGTATTGACCACTTCCAGATTCTGCATATGCCGCATCACCGGGTACTCATCGGAGATGCCATTGCCACCCAGCATATCGCGGGCCTCCCGCGCCACTTCCAGCGCTTTGACACAGGAATTGCGCTTGAGCAGGGAAATCAGTGGTGGTGCCAGTTTACCTTCGTCCCGCAGACGGCAAGCCTGCAGACAGCCCTGCAGCCCCAGGGAAATGTCGGTCTGCATAATGGCCAGCTTCTTCTGGATCAACTGATTGGCAGCCAGCGGACGACCAAACTGTTTGCGATCCATGGTGTATTCAAGGGCAGTATGCCAGCAGGTTTCCGCCGCCCCCAGAGCGCCCCAGGCAATACCCAGGCGGGCTGAATTGAGGCAGCTGAAAGGGCCATTCAGGCCACGGGCCCCGGGCAGTTTATTCTCTTCAGGTACGAACACTTCGTCCATCACGATTTCGCCGGTGGGTGAAGCCCTCAAGCCCAGCTTGCCCTCGATCTTGGGTGCGCTCAGTCCCTTCATACCCTTGTCCAGAATAAAACCGCGAATCACACCTTCATCATCCTTGGCCCAGACCACGAACACATCGGCGAAGGGGGAGTTGCTGATCCAGTTCTTGGCACCGGAGAGGGAATAGCCTCCATCCACGCTGCGGGCCCGGGTCACCATGCCACCGGGATCGGAACCATGGTCCGGTTCGGTCAATCCGAAACAGCCAATGTATTCGCCACTGGCCAGTTTGGGCAGGTATTTCTGTTTCTGCTCTTCACTGCCAAAGACATTGATGGGGTGCATCACCAGGGATGACTGCACGCTCATCATGGAGCGATAACCGGAGTCCACGGCCTCCACTTCCCGGGCGGCCAGACCGTAGCAGACATAATTGACGCCGGCACAGTCATAGCCCTGAATAGTCGAACCCAGCAAACCCATGGCGCCCATTTCCCGAAAGATTTCCGGCTCGACGGTTTCATTGCGATAGGCCTCGCGCACCCTCGGCAGCAGTTTTTCCCGCGCATACTGGCGGGCGGTATCCCGTACCAGACGCTCTTCTTCAGTCAGTTGTTCTTCCAGACGGAAGGGATCTTTCCAGTCAAAGGCGACTTCGTCGGCCTTGATAGACATGTCATTCATGTCACTCTCCTAAAACAGAATTCGGATTGCCCTGACACTGCATTGCCCGGGCCTGCGGTGCTGGCGGGAAGTTCAGGTTCGCGGCTTCGGCCCCGCCTGTCCCTGTCGGGGCCGAACATCAAAGTCTAGCAGAATCACCTTCGCAGGTAAGACAAAGTCCTGTCAATAGACGGTTGATTCGGACTAATAGGGAGCAAGGCCAGACTGACAAATAACTGGTTTTACTTACAGTATCTGCTGTTCAGTTTGCTAGAATAGGCGCCCATGGATGTTTCCCACATACTCGACTCCCTCAATGACGAACAGCGTGGCGCAGTCGCCAGCCCGGCGGCCAATCTGCTGGTACTGGCCGGAGCCGGCAGCGGCAAGACCCGGGTGCTGGTACACCGCATCGCCTGGCTGATGCAGGCCGAACAGGTGTCTCCTTTTGGCATTCTGGCGGTCACCTTCACCAACAAGGCGGCACGGGAAATGCGCGGCCGCATCGAAGAACTGGTGGGCCAGTCCTTCGGTGGCATGTGGGTCGGCACCTTTCATGGTCTGGCCCATCGCCTGCTGCGGGCGCACTGGTCCGAGGCCGGGCTTCCGGAGGATTTTCATATCCTCGATGCCGATGACCAACTGCGCCTGATCAAGCGACTCAATCGCAGCCTCAATATTGACGAAGAGCGCTGGCCCGCCAAGCAATGCCAGTGGTACATCAATGCCCAGAAAGATGAGGGCCTGCGCGCGGCCAATATCGAGCATTACGACGACGAATACACCCGCGTCATGCTGAAGATCTATGCCGCCTATGAGCAGGCCTGTGAGCGGGGCGGCATGATCGACTTCGGGGAGATCCTGCTCCGTGCCCATGAGCTGTGGTTAAAAAATCCGCAGATTCTGGATCACTACCAGCGCCGCTTCCAGCATATTCTGGTGGATGAGTTTCAGGACACCAACGCCATTCAATATGCCTGGCTCAGGGTGCTGGCGGGCAAAAACAATCATCTGATGGTGGTGGGGGATGACGACCAGTCCATTTACGGCTGGCGCGGGGCCCGCATCGAAAACATCCAGCAATTCAACAGCGATTTCCCCGGCGCCGAGATCGTGCGCCTGGAACAGAACTATCGTTCCACCTCCACCATTCTCAAGGCGGCCAATGAACTGATCGCCAATAACCAGGGGCGCCTCGGCAAGAACCTCTGGACCGAGGGCGGTGAGGGTGAACCCATCAGTGTTTACGAGGCCTTTAACGAACAGGATGAGGCCCGCTTCATCGTCGACCGCCTGACGGACTGGTCCAATGCCGGCAATCATCGCCGCGATGCGGCGGTACTCTATCGCAGCAACGCCCAGTCCCGGGAGCTTGAAGAGGCTTTGCTGCGGGTCGGCATGCCCTACCGGATCTATGGGGGACACCGCTTCTATGAGCGGCTGGAAATCAAGAACGCCCTGGCCTACCTGCGCCTGCTGCTGAACCGGGATGATGATACTGCCATGGAGCGGGTCATTAATGTACCGGCGCGCGGCATTGGCGGGCGTACCATCGACAATCTGCGCCAACTGGCCCGGGATGATGGCAGCTCCCTGTGGCGGGCCTGTATCAAGAGCGTCAATGAAAAATTACTGAGCTCCCGGGCCGCCAATGCGGTGCTGGCCTTTCTGCAGCTCATCGATGAATTTGACGAGGCCAGCAGCGCTCTGGAATTGCATGAGAAGGCCGATTATGTGATCCGCCACAGCGGCCTGATTGGCCATCATGAAAAAGAGGGTGGCGAGAAAGCCAGGGGCCGTCTGGAAAACCTCGAGGAACTGGTCAATGCCGCCGCCAACTTCGAGCACCCCGAGCCGGGTGAAGAGGTGGATGAGAAATCCCGCGACATGCTGGCGGCCTTTCTGGACCAGGCTTCTCTGGACGCCGGGGATACCCAGGCCGATGAAGCCGATGACGCGGTGCAGTTGATGACCCTGCATACGGCCAAGGGCCTGGAATTCGATCTGGTATTTATGGCCGGCATGGAAGAAGGGCTGTTTCCCCACAAAATGTCCATGGACAATATAACCGGTCTGGAAGAAGAGCGTCGCCTTTGCTATGTCGGCATCACCCGCGCCAAGTCCAAACTCTATCTCTGCCATGCCGAATCAAGGCGCATGCATGGCGATGTGAATATCTGCCGGCCTTCACGCTTCATCAAGGAGATACCCAAATCCCTGGTGGATGAAATACGCCTGAAGACCACCATCAGCCGTGGTGGCATGCCCGGTCTGAATGGCCAGCGCAAAAAATCAGCGGTAGGTGCCGATGCCGAAGTACCTGATACCGGACTCAGTCTTGGCCAGCGGGTGGCCCATGGCAAGTTCGGGGAAGGCGTGGTGCTCAATTATGAAGGTCAGGGCTCCAGCGCCCGCGTGCAGGTCAATTTTGATGCCGTAGGCAGCAAATGGCTGGTGCTGTCCTATGCCAATCTGGAAGTACTGGGCTGACCGGCCCGACTGGAGACTGCAATGCCAATCAAACCATCCTGTCGAATTGTTTTACTCGCTGCTTTTGCCCTGCTGCTGGTTGCCTGTGGTGATGAGGCCACCACTGCCAGTGGTGATGCGCCGGCGCAAAGCCAGCAACGTTATCAATGGAAGATGATCACCTCCTGGCCCCGCAACCTACCGGCCCTGGGCACCAACCCTCTGTATTTTGCCGACATTGTGGAACAGATGAGTGGCGGGCGTATGCAGATCCAGGTATTCGGTGCCAATGAGCTGGTGGGCGGCCTGGAAGTCTTTGATGCTGTCTCCCAGGGTGTGGCAGAAATCGGCAATGCCACCCCCTATTACTGGCAAGGAAAGATACCTGGCGCCTCATTTTTCTCCACAGTCCCCTTTGGCATGACCGCCAAGGAAATGAATGCCTGGCTGGAATTCGGCGGTGGCAATGAACTGTGGCGTGAGCTGTATGAACCCTTCAACCTGATTCCGGTACGCGGCGGCAATTCTGGCACGCAGATGTTTGGTTGGTTTAACAAGGAGATCAATTCCCTGGATGATCTGCGTGGTCTGCGCATGCGCATTCCCGGCCTGGGAGGCGAGGTATTGAGCCGCGCCGGTGCCACCACCGTGACCATGCAGGCCAGTGACGTCTTTACTGCCTTGCAGACCGGAGCCCTGGACGCCACTGAATTTGTCAGCCCCTACAATGACCTTGCCGGCGGCTATCACACCGTGGCCGACTACTACTATTATCCAGGC
>JALEHB010000054.1 GCA_022763285.1 Pseudomonadales bacterium
CGGTGCCGGAATAGCCGGGATCACTGCCGATGTGATGAATATGGTTGTTGCTCAGACTGATGTTGCTGGCGCCGTTTACGACGATGCCATAGCCACCGCCCGGGTCACTCAGGTCGAGACCGGACACGCTGATATCATCGGCGGAGATATCCAGGCGGCCAATCAGACTGGCTTCACTGTTACCGATCAGGCTGATGCCAGCAGTAGCCATGCTGACATCTTCGATAAAATTGCCCTGGCTCAGACGGACGAGCTCACCATCAACAGCGGCGTCGATGACAGCCTGGATGCTGTTGTAAAGCACATGACCGGCATCGATATAGGCCACATCACTGACCTCGTTGGCGGCGACGAAGGCGGTCATGTTGTAGTGGCTGCCGCTGTCGCGAAAGACGCTGCCGCTACCGCTGTTATCGAAACTGTTATCACTGATGCTGGCGCCGGCATTCCAGATTTCCAGCAGGGCATAGCTGCTTGCACCGGTGAATGAATTCCCACTGACGGTGGCATCGTCAGTTTCCAGGCCCAATAGCACACCGTTGCCAGCCGCTGTGCTGCTGAATTGATTGTCGGTGAAACTGACGCCACTGGAATCGACGGAAAGACTGGCCTGGCCGTTGACATACACCGTGGGCACGCTGCCGTTATTGCTGAACTGGTTGTCGCTCAGACTGGAATCAGACAAACCGGCACCACCACTGCCGCCGGCAAGAAAGGCATGGCCGTTGCCGCCATCGAGAATATTATTGCTCAGTTGCAGATTGCGGTTATTGCCGACAGCATAAACCGCGGCCAGATCACCGGCACTGGTGTTAATGCTCAGCCCCTGATTGCTGGCGCCGATGCTGACATCCGAAACACCGGCGGCAATGCGCAGGCCCCAGCCCTGATTGACACCGGCACCGCTGATAGTGGCGCTGGCCCCATTGATGGCGAGCAGTGTCAGGCTCTTGTCAATGCTGGCCCGTTGGTAATCTCCGTCATGGAGTTCCAGCAGCTGGCCCGCCGAGGCGGCATCGATTGCATCCTGCAGGGAAGTGTAGAGTGAGTCGGTGACAATGGTGTCGCTGTCGTCGCGAATCACGATCAGTCGTGCAAAGTGATTGTTCTCGAGCAGAGCCTGAAGCTCGACATCATAGGCCACATAGAGTTTGATGGCGGCGCCATCGCTGACATCGAAATCATTATCGCTGATGTTGTTATCGGTATTGCCGATCAGGCCCAGCCCCTCGGTGCTGGCTTGCACGGTATTGCCGCTGAAAGTGTTGTTATTGTTCTGGATAGAGAGGCCATAGCCTGTGCCACTGATCTGGTTGTTCTGCACCAGGGCATTGCCATCGCTATTGGCAGTGGTGGTTTGAATGCCGGTCAGGCCGGAGACAATGCTATTGTTCTCGACCGTGACATTCTGGCCGGAAATGGAGATGGCCACATGGTCATCAGGCGCGGCAATGGTGAAGCCCCGCAGCACGATATCATTGGCGCGGATATCGACCACGCGCCGGCTGCCACTGATACCGGCCAACTGCGGACTGGCACCGGTGGCCGCTTCAATGATCAGCTCCTCAGTTCCAATGATGATATTGGCGTAGTCGCCATCAGCCACGACGATGCGACTGCCCGGTGCCGCAGCGCCAATAATGGTATTGAGATTCTCGCCATCGGACACCTCGATGGTATCAGCCCAGGTCTTGGCGCTGCCACTAACGGCGAGTGCCAACAAAACACACTGTAGTACTTTTCTTACTCCAGGGCCGTAGAAGTGGCGACTGGCTTTGCTTGCAATAGCTACAACCATCAAGGTTTCCCCCCTTTTCTTCTCATGATGTCTATGACTGAGCCGAGGCTGCTGTTCTTTTACCTGATCAGCAGGCACAAGCTGGCATGTCTGCATTGCAGACAGTTCTTCGACCAGGGATGTGAATCAGTGCGGCCCGTGCTCAGGGAGCACGAGACAGTCGCGATTGATCAAGCCTGTAGCGACAAAACGGCCCCCAGGTTTCCTTAAACTGCCAAGAACACAACAAGAGCGGCAATGTGCATGAGGGTTTGTCGAGGGAGTGGGATTCAGGGCAGGCAATGGCAAGCTTTGCCTGTTGAAGGGCAGCCTGCTTAAGCGTCGAGATTGCTGTTGAGCAGAATCGAGTCTTTCACTCGCTTGGTTTGTCGGTGCAATTCCAGCCAGATCACGCGAATATCTTCCGACTTGGCCTTGCGGGCACGCATCAGTGCGAATAATTCCAGAGGGTCAATATTGAGTACTCTGGCAATAATCAGGCATTTCTCGTCGCTCATGACACCTGATTGTCTGATTCGGCTGAGATGCTGTCGGGAAATATCAAGAAATCGCGCGAGCTCGGAATCGGATCTGAAACCTTGCCGCTCTGATACCTGATCTAAATACGTCCCTAGATAACTCATGAATTCATTACTGCCTTTTAAGTAGGAAAAGTACTCATTCGAACGTCACCTGGATACTTGACATTGACGCTCAGGAGGTAGTGTAAGCAATGTCTGCTAGTCACGTGACATAAATGGGCCCAATAATTGACCGATTTCACAAAAAAAATATTTTCACCTTGATGGGGGTGTACTCTTTCTATCCATCCGAAGGAATGGGTGGTATTAATCGGGCCCTGAATAAATTGCTTTATTGGAATGGCTAGTTTTTCAAAGTTGAAAACAGCTTTGTCAATAAAGTGGGTTACAAAAAACAGTGCGTCCGATCGTGTTACTGCGTGATTGAGTAAGTCCATCAAACCATCGCTGCCTGAGCTGTGGTGTTAAAGGATTACGGACGCCGGGGGGAGAACTAAAAGGAATTTTAGGCAAGCCATATGAACAGTCTAGTGAACGCTATCAAGAGTTTTTCCGGATTGACGGATGATGACCTGGGTTTGTCACCAAAATCAGTGACGCTCGAGCATGCCGAGATCCAGGAAATCATCACGCGACTGCCGCTAATCTTGCTGGCGGATATGTTGGTAGGAATATTCCTGCTTTCTGCGCTGTCCATTCTTCTGCAAACCTGGCAGATCGCGCTGTGGTTTACGCTGCTTAGCCTGGGCTGTAGCGTGCGCGCAGTTGTTGCCTACAACCTGATCCGGCAGCCTGACAACTTCTTGTCTCCTGTCAGGCAAAAAAGCTTTGTATTGATAGGGTCTGCCATAGGCGGATTCATCTGGGCCAGTATCTGGTTTTTCCTGCCCGCCCAAACCGGCTATGTGGAGTATGGACTTGTGGTGCTCTGGCAGTGCGGTGTGTTGGCTGGCGCTGCCGCTTCCATTTCCATCTCCACGGCCGTGTTCTTCGCCTTTGTGGTGTCGCCGGTGTTTGTATCGGTGACCAAGCTGTTGCTTGAATTCGACAGTATTTCCGCGATCCTGATGGGGGCATTCATCTCCTATGTGCTGTTTGTGATTCCCCTTGGGCTTCATACCGGGGCTGAGCTGCGCAAAGGTATTCGGCTGCGTATCAGAAACGAATTGCTGGAAAGCAGTCTTGAGGCTGAGCATGACAAACTGCGGGAGCAGGAGTCGGAATTGATTCAACAGCGCATCAGGGAGCAGCAACTCATTGATGAGAAGATTCATGTGGGGCACAAACTGCAGGCTGCTGCCGATGAAAGAATTCTGCTGCTGGAGTCCATCGAAGAGGGTGTGTTTGGTGTCAACAGTATCGGCAAGGTCACCTTTGCCAATCCTTCGGCTTTGCGCATGCTCAACTATAACGAGGATGACATCATCGGCGTGCGGGCTGTGCGCTTGATCAGACGCCGTGGTGGCAATGCCGATGAATTTCTGCAGACCACCAAGGCAATTACTACTTGCTATGAATCCGGAGACTGCTCCATCGGCAAGCAGGGAGAATTTGTCAGCAGCGATGGCAAGGTCTTGCCGGTGCGCTTTTCCTGCCGGCCCATTCGTAACAAGTCGCAAAAAATCATTGGCTCGGTAGTGAGCTTCTCGGATATTTCCAAACAACTGGAAATGGAATCGGTGCTGATTCAGTCGCAGCGCATTGAAGCCATTGGCAGAATCACCGGTGGTGTCTCCCATGATTTCAATAATCTGTTGACCATTATCATTGGTAATCTTCAGTTCATGCGACGGCAGACTGATCTGTCGCCGCGCATGACCGAGTTGATCAAGCGCACTCTGGATGCTGCCCGCAGCGGTGCCGACCTGGTGACCCGCCTGCTGGGTTTTTCAACGGAACGGCGCCTGGATCTGGAAACCCATGACATCAATATCCTGTTGCTGGACATTAAAAGTTTTCTGGAAAGAATACTTGGTGAAAATGTCAATCTGAAGCTGGAGCTGGCCGAAGAAGATTGTCTTGCCATAACGGACAAGACCGAATTCCAGAATGCCATCCTGAATCTTTGTGTCAATGCCAATGACGCCATGCCCAGGGGCGGTACGCTCAGAATCAGGGCCGCCAGAACCCGGCTGTCGGACAAGGACTTTGTCAAGCTGACAGTGCAGGACAACGGCGTTGGTATGCCGGCCGAGGTGAAGGACCAGGTGTTCGAGCCCTATTTCACCACCAAGGGCAAGGAGAAGGGTTTCGGCCTTGGCTTGAGTACAGTATACGGGTTTGTGAAGCAATCCGGCGGCAATATCTCTGTGGCCAGTGAGCCGGGCAAAGGTACCGCGTTTAACATATTTCTGCCTCTGTCCTCAGAGTCTGCCAGGCCGCGAGCCACTCCCAGGGTAGTCAGCGATGAAGGGCAGTTCAGTGGCACCATTCTGGTGGTGGAGGATGACGACACGGTTCGCAATGTGGCCGTACAGATGCTCACCGATGCCGGTTTTGATCTGGTGACCGCCAGTGATGGCAAATCGGGCCTGGAAGAGTTCCGTAAACACCCGGAGATTGATCTGGTGTTTACCGATATCGTCATGCCTGGAGGTATGACCGGCATCGAAATGGCCCAGCGGATTCTCCAGAAGAGCCCCAATACACCGATTCTTTTCACCACCGGCTATACCGAACAATCCATGGCCGAAAGCATTCCCAAGCGCAGCAATGTGGTCTGTGTGCCCAAACCCTATGACACGGATGAAATCCCGAACCTCGCCCATTCACTGATAGACAAGGTTGCATCATGAATCTAGCGTTGTATGAACAGCAAGTCCCCAGGCTGCTGGTGATAGACGATGACAAAGGCATTACAAGTCTGTTTGAAACCATTACCGAAGACCTGCATTTTTCAGTCAAATGCGTCAATGATTTTGAATCCATTGGCAGCACGCTGGCCAGCTTCGATCCGGATATTATCTTTCTGGATCTGAGATTGCCGGGCTATGACGGCATAGAGGTGCTGCAGTATTTCGCCGAGGTGGGCTGCAAGGCAAAAATTTTCCTGATCAGTGGGGTGGACCAGGGCACGCTGGAAGCGGCGGGGGAAGTGGGCAAGCTGCACAAGCTCAATATTCTTGGCACTATCAAAAAGCCCTTTGATCTGGACGATATCGAGAAAATTCTCAAGGACAAGGTGGATACCACCTCCAGTTTCTCTAACCAGGTGTTGCAAAACCTGTTCGGCTCAGGTGAGTTTCGAATTCTGTTTCAACCCTGCATGGCCATCAAGTCACTGGGCGGCATGGGGGTACACGATCTGGATACCAGCGCCAACTGGTATGGCCAGACCGGCGCCGCCTTCGTGGCCTCGCAATCGGTTATACCAAGGCTCGAGTCCCGGGGCTTGATCGCTCAGTTCAGCCATGGCCTGCTGGAGAAATGCCTGGAGTCATTGAGCTATTGGAATACTCGAGGCATGGAAGCCGGCGTTGTGATCCGTGTGCATGACTCCATGTACCGGGATAGCAGCTTCCCCGGCTATGTGCTCGACCTGACCCGTAAGTGGGAGGTCTCGCCAGCCTCCATCACTTTGGGAGTGGAGGATACTGAATTGATGGAGCATGCCGACAGCATGCTGGATGTGCTGACCCGTCTGCGCATCAACGGCTTCAATATATCGGTGCGCGTGGGTAATACTTCCAGTTCGGAACTGGAGCGGCTGTTGCATTTACCCATCAATGAAATTCGGCTGGCTGCGAAACTGATCAATGGAATCGCCGGCAGTGTGGATCATGAGATTGATGTCTGTTCATTTATTTCCCAGTGCGACAAACGGGGCCTGCGAACCCGGGCAGAGGGTATCGAATCCGGGCGGATTCTGCGCTTGCTGTACGAAAGCGGCTGTACTACAGGGCTGGGTCCGTATTTTGCCAATCCCATGAAGATGGATGATCTGGAAGCCTGGGTGTCCAGGGGTGAATTCACCCGTGAATTGAGAGCAGGTTAGCTGTTGCGCCTGGCTCCCCTGTCTATGGCGCGGCGTTCTGTTGATTTTCCCCGGAGGCGATGATTTCGCCGTCTTTGAAGATGCCCCACCAGGAGCCCGGTTTGCCCACAATCCTGGCGTCGGGAATAAAGAGATTGCCTCGATAGTCCAACAGGCTGTGTTCCAATCCATAGAGGCTATGCAGGCATTGCAGGTCGTCGTAGTGAATGCCCTTGTTATAAAAAATGCCAGGGAATAGCAGGGCGGCGGCCTCGGTGGAATGATCGCAGCCAAGACCGTGGAGAATTTCATGGTCGATGACATCGTCCAGCATCCAGCCTTCCAGGGCGGGGTCAAGCTGGATGTCCACCTCTATAATTTCCTCGTCTTCCCACCACAGGTGCGCGCGCCCCATCACCGTATTGCCCTGCA
>JALEHB010000055.1 GCA_022763285.1 Pseudomonadales bacterium
ATTGCTTCATGGCGGCGCTGGCGGTGATAACGAGTGTAGGGCTGCGGCTCAGTTCCCTGCCATTGGGGTCAAGTATCTGCCATAGCCCGTCCTGATTTTGCAGTGCGGCCACCTCACTATTGCCCAGGAATTCAATACCTGGGTGGGACAGCAGGGCTTTGGCAAGGCCCTTCGGTTCTAACCAGCCGCCTGCGGGAAAGAACAGACCACCGTTATTCAGTTCAAGGCCGGCCAGCTGGCTGGCACCTTCCCGGTCCAAATCCTCAATCACGGCCGGCTCATAGAGCGCCAACAGCTTCTCGCGCAATTGATCGCCATGTCTCTGCAGACGATCGGCCATGGCCTCTTCCAGTTGCAGCAGGCCGCAGCGATGCCAGAAGTTATGCTGTCCCTGCAGGCTGGCAAAGTGCCGGACACTGTGCAGATAAGCCTGCAGATAAAAGCGGGCACTGGCATTATCCTCGGCCACCAGTCGGCAACGCAGGGCCAGGGGGCCAATGCCGGAAGCGGCAGTCATGGCATCGCTGGCCGCATCCAGCAGAGTGACTTTGAGGCCCCGTCGGGCCAGGCTATGGGCGACACTGCAGCCGGCCAGGCCGGCACCAACTATGCAGACTGTATCAGCCTTGCTGGCGGCATAGCGTGGCAGTTGCAGCCAGCTTTGCTCCCTGCGGGGCAGTCTTGTCGGGGATCTGAGCACTGCCTTGAGCATATGGCGTTTGTTGCCATAGCCCGGGGCCTTGCTGAGCTCGAAGCCGGCGGCAGCCAGGGCGCGGCGGACGGCACCGGCGACACTGTAGCTGCTCAGGGTGCAGCCGCGCTTGCTGCAGGCCGACAGCAGCATGAACAACTGCTCATGCCACATGGCCGGATTTTTACCCGGGCTGAAGCCATCCACAAACCAGGCATCAACCCTGGCCAATCCATGGCGGGCAATTTCCGCGAGACTGTCGCTCGCATCACCGTAGCGCAGATCCAGCTGGCAATTATTCAGAAATAACCTGTGACAACCGGCACTGTGATCTGGATAGAGCTGGAGAAACTCCTCACTGGCGGGAGCCAGTTCCGGCCACAGTGACAGGATGCGGCTGAGATCGTCCTCTTTTGGAGGATGTTTTTCAAAACCCAGGTAATGCAGGCGCAGCCTGGTATCCGGATTGGCTTGTCGGAACTGCTGCCAGAGTTTCAGTGTCTGCAGGAAATTGACGGCGCAGCCAAAGCCCAGCTCGGCAATGACAAAGGGGGTCGCTGGCGAGTCCGGCTGCATCGCCGCTTCGGCCTGCTGCCAGCGTGACCACAGTTCATTGGCGTCGATGAATACGTGACGGCTTTCTGCCAGGGCGCCCTGTCTGGAGAAATAGACATCATCAAATTGCTCGGACCAGGGCAGGCCATCTTCCTGCCATTTTAGGCGGGCATTGCTGATTCGCATGGTGGATTGGCTCGGCGGCGGTATTGCATCTACAGGGCGATTGAGCGCCTGAGACTACCGTATCAGCGGGCTGCAGTGAAGCACGGGGACTGGCATCCATGTCTGGTTGGGGTAAAATGCGCGTTCTTTCTTAGTCCCACACAGTCCCACAAGGAACAGACAGTCGCATGGAAATCAACAGCCAGCTTAATCAGTTGAAAGAACTTCAGAGTCGCACCGATAGCCTCAGGGGGTATCTTTGACTATGACGTCAAGCGCGACCGTCTGTCAGAAGTAGAGCTGGAGCTGGGGGAGTCCTCAGTCTGGGACAAACCCGATTATGCACAAGCATTGGGCAAGGAGCGCGCCAGCCTCGAAGCCATTGTGCACACCATCGATAATCTTGACTCCGGCATCAGCGAAGTCGAGGAACTCCTGCAACTGGCCCAGGAAGAGGGCGATGATGAATTATTGCAGGCCGCCAACAAGGATCTGGAAGGGCTGAGTTCACAGCTTGAGAAGCTGGAATTCCGGCGTATGTTTTCCGGTGACATGGATGCCAATCATGCCTATCTGGATATTCAGGCAGGTTCCGGCGGTACCGAAGCCCAGGACTGGGCGGAAATGCTGCTGCGCATGTATCTGCGTTGGGGTGAGAACAAGGGCTTCGAAACCGAATTGGTAGAGGTCTCCGGCGGCGACGTGGCCGGTATCAAGAGTGCCACGGTCTATTTCAAGGGTGAGTTTGCCTTTGGCTGGCTGCGCACCGAGACCGGTGTGCACCGCCTGGTGCGCAAGTCGCCCTTCGATTCCGGTAATCGGCGCCATACTTCCTTTGCCTCGATTTTTGTCTCGCCGGAGATCGACGATGATATTGAAGTGGATCTGGATATGTCCCAGGTGCGCATCGATACCTATCGCTCCAGTGGTGCCGGTGGTCAGCACGTCAATAAAACCGATTCGGCGGTACGACTGACCCATGAACCCTCGGGCATCGTGGTGCAGTGTCAGAGCCAGCGTTCCCAGCACAAGAACAAGGACATGGCCATCAAGCAATTGAAGGCCAAGCTCTATGAACTGGAAGAGCTGAAGCGAAAGGAAGAAATGCAGAATATCGAAGAGGCCAAGGCAGATATCGGCTGGGGTAGCCAGATTCGCTCCTATGTGCTTGACTCTTCCCGCATCAAGGATCTGCGAACCAATGTCGAGGTTTCCAATACGGGCGCTGTGCTCGATGGAGATCTGGATAAATTTATCGAAGCCAGCCTGAAGATGGGACTGTAGACAAGATGAGCAAGCAGCAAGACAAATCAGCCCCGGCTGAAGCCCAGGACGAAAACAAACTGATCGCCCAGCGCCGCGAGAAACTGGCTGCCATTCGCAGCCAGGGTGAAGCCTTCCCCAATGATTTCAGTCCGGAACAGCTGGCGGCCGACTGCAATGACAAATATGCAGATGAAGATGCCGAACAGCTCAAGGCGCTGGCGGTGCAGGGCTGTCTGGCAGGTCGCATCATGCGTCAGCGTGGTCCCTTTACCGTGATTCAGGATGGCAGCGGCCAGATTCAGTTGTATATGAACAACAAGACCCTACGGTCGTCACAGGTGGAATTGCTCAAGTCACTGGACCTTGGGGATATCATCGGTGTCAGGGGGGAGCTGTTCAAAACCCAGAAGGGTGAGCTGACCCTGCGGGTCTCTGAGCTGCGTTTGCTGACCAAATCCCTGCGCCCTCTGCCGGACAAGTTCAAGGGCCTGTCGGATACCGAGATGCGCTACCGTCAGCGTTATGTGGATCTGATCGTCAATGAACAGTCGCGGCGTGTGTTTCAGATGCGCTCGAGAATCGTTGCCTTTATCCGTCGTTATTTCGACGGCCTCGGCTTCATGGAGGTGGAGACCCCCATGATGCAGGTGATCCCCGGCGGCGCCACGGCACGTCCCTTCGTCACCCATCACAACGCGCTGGACCAGGACATGTATCTGCGTATTGCGCCGGAGCTCTATCTGAAGCGACTGGTAGTGGGTGGCTTTGATCGGGTGTATGAGCTGAACCGCAATTTCCGCAATGAAGGCCTGTCCACCCGCCACAATCCGGAATTCACCATGCTGGAGTTTTATCAGGCCTATGCCCGCTATCAGGACCTGATGGACCTGACCGAGGACCTGTTCCGCAAACTGGCGGAGTCGGTGCTGGGCAGCAGTCAGTTCAGCTACCAGGGCATGGCATTCGATTTCAGCAAGCCTTTTGCGCGCCTGACAGTGCAGGACGCCATTATCGCCAATACCTCGGCCGAGGCGGGCGACTTCAGTGACCTGCCATCGGTTCTGGCGCTGGCGGCAAGGCTCGAAGTGGCCCATGACAAGCAATGGCCCAAGGGCAAGATAGTCATGGAGATTTTTGAACAGTGCGTGGAAGACAAATTACTTGAGCCCACTTTTATTACCGAATACCCCACCGAGGTTTCACCCCTGGCCAGGCGCCAGCAGGATAACCCGGAGGTGACTGACCGCTTCGAGTTGATCATCGGTGGCCGGGAACTGGCCAATGGTTTCTCTGAGTTGAATGATCCGGAAGATCAGGCAGAGCGCTTTCGTGAACAGGTGGCCCAGAAAGATGCCGGTGACAATGAAGCCATGCACTTCGATGAGGACTATATTACCGCCCTCGAATACGGATTGCCGCCCACTGCCGGGGAGGGCATCGGCATCGATCGTCTGGTGATGCTGCTGACTGACTCGCCCTCCATCAAGGACGTGCTGCTGTTTCCCCATATGCGACCACAGGCGGACTGATGGCGGCAGGGGCAGGCCGGGAAATCAGGCTGGAAGAATCATGGAAGGCAGCCCTGGCTGATCAGTTCCAGGCTGACTATATGCAGTCGCTGCGGCAATTCCTGCAATCGGAAAAAGCTGCAGGCAAGCGCATCTTTCCCCCTGGTGATGAAATCTTCACGGCCCTGAATTGCACGCCCCTGGAGCAGACCAAAGTGGTCATTATTGGTCAGGACCCCTACCATGGTCCGGGTCAGGCCCATGGCCTGTGCTTTTCGGTGAAACCGGGTATTGCCGTGCCGCCGTCACTGAAGAACATCTACAAGGAATTGCAGGCCGACGTCGGTTTTGAAATTCCTGCCCACGGTTGTCTGAACAGTTGGGCGGAGCAGGGGGTGTTGCTGTTAAATGCCACACTGACGGTCGAAGCCCATCGCGCTGGCTCCCATCAGGGCAAAGGCTGGGAGCAATTTACCGATCGCATTATCAGCCTGTTGAACGAACAAAGGCAGGGACTGGTGTTCATTCTCTGGGGCAGCTATGCCCAAAAGAAGGGCGCCGGCATTGACCGCAAGCGGCATCTGGTCTTGCAGTCACCCCATCCTTCGCCCTTGTCAGCCAGCCGCGGTTTTTTTGGCAATCATCATTTTTCCCGAGCCAATGACTATTTGCGTAGTCAGGGGATAGAGCCTGTTAACTGGCAACTGCCGCTGCAGCCACCGGGGTAGCAGTCAGCCACAATTAGTGAGTAAATTTTATGAGTAATGAATCCTGTGTCATTGTTGGTGCCAGCCACGCTGGAGTGAGCCTGGCCATGCAATTGCGTCGTGAGGGTTGGCAGGGGAGCATCACGCTGCTCGGGGCGGAATCGGAATTACCCTATCACCGGCCGCCGCTGTCAAAGGAATTTCTCGGCGGCGCCAAAGAGCTGGATGCCATGCGTCTGCGTCCGGCCAAGGCTTTTGCCGACAATGACATCAAGCTGATTCTCGGGCAGTCGGTATTGTCTGTGAACCGCGAGAAAAAAGTTCTGGAATTGCAGGAAGGGGAGACGCTGCACTACGACAAGCTGGCACTGTGTGTGGGAGCATCCGTGCGTCACCTGGCCCTCAGTGGTGATGTGGAAAATGTCTTCTATCTGCGCACCGCGGCTGATTCTGAGTTGCTGCGCCAGCGGGTAGAGCCGGGCAAGAAAGCGGTGATCATCGGCGCCGGCTATATTGGCCTGGAAGTGGCGGCACAATTATCGTCCATGGATGTGCAAGTCACCGTGCTGGAAAGCGAATCGCGTATTCTCAATCGCGTCACCAGTGAGCCGGTCTCTGACTACCTGACCCGACTGCATGAAAAGCACGGTGTGCAGTTTCGTTTCAATACCCGGGCCACTGCCATTCAGGGGGAGAATCAGGTTGAATCGGTACTGTTGAGCAATGGTGAGGATCTGGATGCGGACCTGGTGGTAATCGGCGTCGGCATCGAGCCCAATACAGCCCTGGCGGAAACGGCGGGCCTGGTGGTTAATAATGGCATTGTTGTGGATGAATTTGCCCGCACCAATGACCCGGATATCTTTGCCGCCGGTGATTGTGCCTGTCATCCCAGCCAGCTCTATCAGCGCCCCCTCAGACTGGAGTCAGTGCAGAATGCCAATGACCAGGCGCGGGTGGCGGCCGCCAATATCTGTGGCAAACAGACGGTGTATGATGTGGTGCCCTGGTTCTGGTCGGATCAGTATGCTCTGAAACTGCAAACCGCCGGATTACAGGATGGCCATGACCAGCTGGTTTTGCGGGGTGATCCCGGGGAAGGCGGCGACGACAGTTTTGCCGTTCTGTATTTGCGCAAGGGCGTGCTGATTGCGGCGGACTGTGTGGCGCGGCCCAAGGAATTTATGGCCTGCAAGGCACTGATCAAGGCGGCGGCGAAACCGGACCCGGCCGTGTTGGCGGATGAAAGCGTCGAGCCGGCAAAGTGGATGGAGGCTCCGGATCAGGCCTGAGGGCCTTCGTAGCGGCAGCCGCTGGTGCAGGTTTCGCGGATCTCGATGGCCTTGAGTTGTGGCAGTTCCGGTTGCAGGCGCTGCCAGATCCAGACGGCGATATTCTCACTGGTGGGGTTTTCCAGGCCTTCGATTTCATTCAGGTAATAGTGGTCGAGTTGCTTCCAGACCGGATTGAAGGCGGCACTGATATCGGCGAAGTCCATGACCCAGCCACTGTCCTCACCCACATCCCCGGCCACCACGATACGCACCAGAAAAGAGTGGCCGTGCAGGCGGGCGCACTTGTGGCCCTCGGGCACATTGGGCAGGCGGTGGGCCGCCTCGAAGCTGAATTCCTTGAATATCTCCATGTTGTGAAGCTGTCTGTTCGAAGAGGCGGCATGGTACCGCCAGTACTATTTCAAGTACAGGGGCAAATCAAGTACTGGACCATTTCAAGTACTGTGGGAATGACCCTATAATGCCTGCACAATAACAAGCAATTGGCATCCTATGCATTCCCGCCTGAAACCATTGCTCCGGTTCCTTACCCAGGGCAAGCGTCTGCCCATCTATCTGGGCATACTGATGACCATACTGGTGATCTGGATCCAGTTGGCCCCACTCACCGCACTGGCGGTGATCATCCAGCGCATCGAGTACCTGGTTTACGATCAGCGCCTCAGTGTCATGCCCAAACCAGAGCGCAATCCCGAACACAATATTGTCATTGTCGATCTGGACGAGCGCAGTTTGCAGGCCGAAGGGCAGTTTCCCTGGAACCGCATCAAGGTGGGCCAGTTGGTGGAGAAGCTGGCAGAAAAGGGCGCTCTGGTTATCGGCTTCGATGTCACCTTTCCCGAACCGGACCGAAGTGTCAGGGATCTGCTGGAGCCGGTTGACCTCAGCCAACTGGACGAAGGTTTCACCCGCACCCTGGAAGAGATTGAGCCGCTGATTGATGCCGACCAGTACTTCGCCAATGCCATGCAGGGGCTGGCCGATGTGGTGTTGGCGATCAATTTCAATCGCCAGGAGACAGTAAGCTATAACGAGCTGCCGCCGTCGATCTTCGCTATTGACCCGGCCCTGGCCGAACGTCTCACTCTGGAGGATATGTCCGGCTACAGCGGCAATATTCCGGTGCTGCAGAATGCCGCCCGCGGCAGCGGCAATATGAATCAATTGCCGGATGCAGACGGAGTGGTGCGGCGTGTGCCTCTGGTCCTGCGTTTTGGTAACGAGTTACACCCGACCCTTTCTCTGGAGATGATGCGGGTCTATAACTTTGCCGAACAGTATGAGCTGGTCACCAATGACTTTGAAAACGAGTCGGTGGTCAGGGCGATTCGCATAGGCCAGGGTGCAGGTGCCTTTGAGATACCCACTGACCAAAGGGCATCAGTGCTGGTGCCTTATCTTGGCAGGTCATCGCTGCGCAATAATGAACACTTCACCTATGTTTCGGCTACGGATGTGCTGAATGACAATGAGGCAGCGGGGGTGTTTGAAAACTCCCTGGTGTTGATAGGCACCAGTGCGCCGGGTTTGCAGGATATTCGAACCACGCCTCTGGACCGCGTGTATCCCGGGGTGGAAGTGCATGCCAACATGCTGCACGCACTGATGGATGCCCAGCCGGTGGCTGAGGTGGCAAGCGGCAGTGCCAGCACCAGTTCGGTGATGAGTGATTTCGAGGCGGGTGGCCGGGCCACTTTTCCCTACAAACCGGACTGGGCCCCTGGGGCGCAATTGGTCATCATCACTTTTCTGGGACTTGGCATGTCCCTCATTTTTCCCTTTCTGGGGGCGACCTCCATGGCAGGGGCATCCATCGTCATGATGGTGGCCGTGGTATGGGCGAATTTTCAGTTATGGGCCATCTTCGGACTGGATTTTTCCGTGGTGTTTCTGCTGCTGGTGATTTTTCTGGTGGCGGCAGTAAATCTGGTTTACGGCTTTCTGGCAGAAAGTCAGACCCGCAAGGTGATCAAGGGCATGTTCGACCAGTATGTGCCGCCGGCCCATATCGATTCCATGCTGGAAGACCCGGACAACTACAGCTTTGAAGGGGAAAGCAAGGAGCTGACGGTGCTGTTCTCCGATATTCGCAGCTTCACCACGATCTCGGAAGCCCTCAGTGCGGCCGAGCTGAAATCCCTGCTCAATGATTTCTTTACCCCCATCACCGGCATCATCTTCAAACACAGTGGCACCATCGATAAATATGTGGGCGACATGGTGATGGCCTTCTGGGGTGCACCGCTGGATGACCCCCAGCATCGCCAGCACGCCGTGGCGGCGGCGCTGGAAATGCTGGAAAAAGTGGATGAGCTGAAGGCCGAGTTCAATGAGCGAGGCTATCCCGAAGTGAATATAGGTGTGGGTATCAATACCGGCTTCATGAACGTGGGGGACATGGGCTCCACCTATCGTCGTTCCTATACTGTGCTGGGTGATGCGGTAAACCTTGGATCACGCCTGGAAGGTCTGACCAAGTTCTATGGCATTCGCCTGCTGGTAGGGCAGGAGACGGCGGCGGAGCTGGACGGATTTCTGCTGCGCCACATCGACAAGGTCAAGGTAAAGGGCAAGCATGAAGCCGTGGATTGCTTTGAACCCATTTGCTATCTGTCCTCGGCCGGTGAGCAATTGAAGGCGCGGGTGGCACGCTACCATGAGGCCCAGCAATGCTATTACCGGCAGCAGTGGGATGAAGCCCAGGCGATGCTGGAAGAACTGGCTGCCGACGAGCCGGAAGCGCTGCTCTACAAGGTCTATCTGGAGCGAATCGAGACCCTGCGGCAGACCCCCTTGCCGGAAGATTGGGACGGCGCTTTCACCCACACCAGCAAGTAGGCAAATTGCCTGCCTTCAGGCTCGCAAGTTTGTTGACATGACAGGCCAAGTCGGTAAAATGCGCCTTCTCCTGAGACGGGTGGTTAGCTCAGCTGGGAGAGCATCGCCCTTACAAGGCGAGGGTCGCAGGTTCGATCCCTGCACCACCCACCAAAACTGTCGTGCTGTCTTTATTGTTCAGTTCCTCAGTTTCAGTAGTGAGAAGCGGACCGGTAGTTCAGCTGGTTAGAATGCCGGCCTGTCACGCCGGAGGTCGCGGGTTCGAGTCCCGTCCGGTCCGCCATTACACTGCCTGATACTCTCATCCTTTCTATTGTGACGATTCCCAAACCCGCTGGTTGGCAAGCACCTCCTTTGCAGGCTGTGGACTGTGAATTTTTGCGCGCCGCCGGGGTGCAGCTGAAAGTGCTGCGCCTCGATCTTGTCCACCCGGATCTGGGGGGCAACAAGTGGTTCAAGCTGGCCCCCAATATCGAAGCCATTATTGCTGCCGGTAAACCCCGGGTGCTGAGCTTCGGTGGAGCCTGGTCCAATCATTTGCGGGCCCTGGCGGCAGCCGGTCGACACTATGGTTTTTCCACCCTGGGCTTCGTGCGCGGTGAATTACCCCGTCCCCTGAATCCGGTTTTGCAGTTTGCTGCCGATTGCGGCATGGAATTGCGCCCACTCAGTCGCAGTGATTACCGGCGCAAACAGGATCCGGATTTTCTAGCGGCTCTGTACCGGGAACTGGGCGAGCACCAGTTGCTCCCAGAAGGGGGCAGTAATGCCCTGGCGGTACAGGGCTGCCGGGAAATCGCTGACTTCATTGAATTTGGCTCCGGCCAGCAGCGTATTATTGCTCTGGCGGCAGGCACTGGCGCCACCCTGGCGGGTTTGCTGCAGGGGGCAGTAGATCTAAGCCTGAATGCCCACATTCTCGGTTTTTCGGTGCTAAAAGCCCCGGGCTATATGGCCAGACAAGTGCAGTCACTGGCCGGGCCGTTGGCCGCCCGTGAAGCCGAACGCTGGCAGATTCTTGAGGACTACCATTTTGGTGGCTATGCCCGTCGCAAGCCTGAACTGGACCGCTTTATAAGCGATTTTTCCCGGGAAAGCGGCATCGGCCTTGAGCCGGTCTATACCGGCAAGCTGTTCTACGGGCTCTGGCAGGAAATCCGCCAGGGTAGCATCGCCCCCGGCAGTGAGATCGTGGCCATACATACCGGTGGCTGCCACTAAGGCCAGGGCTGATGTCACGCAAATCTGCAATAAAAAACTGGTAAATATTCCCACGAAACCGTATATTGCCCCCATTGAGGCTTCAATGCCCGCTTTCTGCCGTCCGTGAACTCCGCGCAGGCTGAAAAGCGTTAACAGGCCGAGGGCCAAACCAGGGCTAACCATGCTGCCATTGACCAGACAAGCACCAGTGAAAAGCCGCCCAGGCCGGGGGCTTTTGCTATGCCTGTGTATGGCGCTTCTGCCTCCGTCGGTGCAGGCCGCTGAGCCCCTGATGCGTCTGCTGGAGCCGGCACCAGAGACTGTGTTGCCAGGCACTGTCCGCCAGGCTGGTGAATTGCAGGTGGACGCGCGGATGCTGAGGACGCTGGGGGCGGGGGATCGCTTCATGGTGTCGCTGCCGGGTGATGAGCAGTTATGGATGCAGGTGAACGACCGGGAAGGCTTTCTTAACGGTGACCAGAGTTTGCAGGCCCGGGGAGATTGGCTTGAGTCGGTGGTCGAGCTCAGTCTGACATTCGGTGAGCAGGCCCTGTATGGCTATCTCGGCACCGGGCAGGGCAATTACCAGATTGCTGCCCGCTACCTCGAGTCCCGTTATCAGGGCTGGCTCTTTGTGCCAAAGACAATGAGCGCAGAGCCGGAGGCCTTCGAGCAGGATTTTGTCATACCTCCCAAAGTGCAGCCGCGGGCGATTCCGGGGCTGGGTCAGCCACCCCGGGCGGCCTTGCTTACGGGCAGCCATGAGGTGCCTGCCAGCGATAGCGTGCAGGCCAGCAGTCAGGGTATCAATGATGGCAATCTGAAGATCAGTCAGCGCTTCAGCAAGAATCCGGTGATCGTCGGTGACTCGGTGGATGTGGAAGCAAGTATCGAGAACATCAGCAGCGAGGTGCATACAGGCCTGGCGGTGGAGTTTTACTTCGTGCTGGAAACCACAGAGTTGCTGCTGGCATCACCCTTTTGCCGCGAGCAAAGCAGCCTGTCCCTGCAGCAGGTGCTTTATTGTGAGTTGGGAGACCTGGCGCCAGGTGAGAGCATCGATTTGTTCTTTACGCTGCAAACATCGGGGCAGTCCATGCCTTATGTGGCCAGTACCGCGCTGATTGGTGAATTGCGGGCCGATGACTATTTCAATGTGGTTGAGGACGTACGTCTGGACAGCGATGCCGATGGCATCTCTGATTTCAATGAAGAGTTGCTGGGAACCGATCCCTTCAATGCAGCTTCGGTGAACACTGCAGAAACTGTTATCGATGTCATGGCCCTGTACACGCCCGCAGCCAGGGAACTCTATGCCGATGGGGTCGAGACCCGTATCAATCAACTGGTGTCGGTGGCCAATCAGGTCTATGCCGACAGTGGCGTGGCTATCAGCCTGCGGCCTGTCTACTATGGCCTGAAGGATTATCAGGAGAGTCTGGATTTTGATGTCAGTCTGGATCAGCTGCTGAATCAGTCTCATCCGGCCTTCAGTGATGTTGAGCAGCTGCGTGCCAGCTACGGCGCAGATCTGGTGATGTTGTTCCAGCCACTTGATCCTTCGGCCTCTCGCTGTGGTCTGGCTACCGTGGGTGGTTACAAGACCGGCGGTTATTTCGATGCGGCCACCGAAAAATCCTTCGCCTATTCATTGATCGGGATCGATTGCCCGGTGGATGTAGTGGTGGCCCATGAGCTGGGTCACAATATGGGTTTGACCCATTCCCATCGCGAAGACGGTACAGGTGGCACCTTTGATTTCTCCACCGGCTACGGCGTGGATGGTGAATTTGTCACAGTCATGGCTTTTCCCAAGGCCTTCAGTACCAGTAATCGGGTCAGTGTTTTTTCCAATCCCGATCTGAATTGTGGTGCCTATCCCTGCGGCATTGCGGCAGACAGCAGTTTCGGCGCCGACGCCGCCGAAACCCTTAATCTGGTGCGCCATCAGGTGGCAAACTATTATTCACGCAAAGTGCCTGATATGCCCCTTGCCACTATCAGCACACTCAGTGGCGGTAGCGCCGATGCCAGAATTTCACTGGCTGCCAGTCTGGATCAGGGCTTGAGCTTTGTGGAGCAAGTCAGGCCGGGACAGACCGTGGATGTGATGGCGGATATTGTCACTGACCCTGCCCATGTGGGGCGAAGCGGCAGCGTCAATGTATTGATTGATAGTGGCCGTGGCTATTTTCAGCTCACGGCGACGGGGGAAATCATCGCCTGGGACGGTAGCGCGGCCAATTTGCGCCCGGCCACCAGTATCGGCGTCTTGCGCAGTCGCGAGAGGTTGACCATTATCAATGACTTCCCCATTCCGGAGGCCCTGGTGGGGCAGAGTATCGATTTCTATGTAGCCTATCAGGTGGCAGATCCTGGGGATGTGGTTTACACCTCCGCGCCACTGCGGCTTGAGGTAATCGCGCCCTAAAGACAATCGTCCACTTCTTCCCGCGGGAAGAGGTGTTTGACGTCAAATAGCACGGCTTTGTCCTTGCCCAGTTTGCGGATTCCCTCCACCCCCATCTGCACAAACTGCTGATGGGCGACGGCCACGACGATGGCGTCATAGCTGCCTTCCTGGGGCTGCTCAATCAACTGTTCGGCTTCACAGTCTTCCACCCAGGGATCAAACACCTCGACATTGGCATGGTAGTCACGCAAGGTGCGAACGATATCGGCCACCTTGGTATTGCGGGTATCCGGGCAGTTTTCCTTGAAGGCATAGCCCAGCACCAGAATTCTGGCATCAAGCACATGCAGTCGTCGGGACAGCATCAGGCGGATCAGTCTTTCGGCAACATAATTGCCCATATTGTCGTTGATACGCCGACCCGCCAGGATTACTTCGGGATGGTAGCCCACCTGCTGGGCCTTGTAGGTCAGGTAGTAGGGGTCAACACCAATGCAGTGGCCACCAACCAGCCCCGGGGTAAAGGGCAGAAAATTCCATTTGCTGCCGGCGGCTTTCAGCACTTCCCGGGTATCGATCTGCAGCTTGTTGAACAGAATTGCCAGTTCATTCACCAGGGCGATATTGATGTCTCGCTGGGTATTTTCGATTACCTTGGCCGCCTCGGCCACCTTGATGCTGCTGGCACGAAAGGTACCGGCACTGATGATGCTGGCGTAGAGGGCGTCCACGGTCTCGGCAGTCTCGGCAGTGGAGCCTGAGGTTACCTTGACGGTATTGAGTATGGAGTGGGCGCTATCGCCGGGATTGACGCGCTCGGGAGAATAACCGACGAAATAGTCCTGGTTGAATTCCAGGCCTGACTCGGCAGTCAGCAGGGGCACACATTCCTCCTCGGTGGCACCGGGATAGACCGTGGACTCAAAGATGACGATGCCGCCCTTGTTCAGATGCTGGGCAACGAGTCGGGTTGCACTTTTTACCGGCCCCAGATCGGGCTGGTTCTGGTCGTCTACCGGAGTAGGGGCGGTGATGATGAAAATATCGTGATTGGCCAGATCATCCACATGGCTGCTGTAGCGGATATTGCGCGATTCCGCCAGGGCTTCACTGTTGAGGGCGCCATTGCTGTCATGGCCGGCATTGATCTGCTCGACCCGTTCGGCATTGATATCAAATCCGGTGACCTGATAGCGGCTGGCCAGGGCATAGGCCAGGGGCAGGCCCACATAGCCCAGTCCGAGTACAGCGATGCGAATGTCCTGATTCAGTAACATGGGAATCCCGTTACGGCAGAGAAACCCGGATTCTACTCAAGCAGAGCCATTGGTGCGAGCCCTGTAAAGCCCCCGCCATGCTATACTGCGGGCCTTTTAACACTATCTGACATACTCAGCACACTCTGCTTTGTCGAACGCGGCGGAAAATGTCGAAATTCAAAACAATTGGTCTGGTGGGACGGCCCGGGCACAACGGTGTTGTTACCACCCTTGAGCGTTTGCTGACGATACTGGCCGACAAGGCAGTGACAGTGGTGCTGGACGCCGATACCGCACAATTGCTGGACAGTCCGGCAGTAGCGCAATACCCGCGACGGGAATTGTCCCATCATTGTGATCTGGTGGTGGTGGTGGGTGGTGATGGCAGCATGCTCAATGTGGCCAAGACCATGGCCTCGGACCAGGTGCCGGTGATCGGGGTCAATCGCGGGCGTCTGGGCTTTCTGACCGACATCCTGCCGGAAGAGCTGGAGCAGCGTCTCGATGAGGTGCTGAATGATCAGTTTACGGTGGAAAAGCGCTTTCTGCTGGACGCCAGCCTGCAGCGGGGCAGTGAACGGGAACATCTCGGCTCGGCGCTGAATGATGTGGTACTGCACCCGGGCAAGGCGGCCCAGATGATCGAGTTTGAGCTGTTTGTGGACGGCCAGTTTGTCTATTCCCAGGAATCCGATGGTCTGATTGTGGCCACACCCACCGGCTCCACCGCCTATGCCCTGTCCGCCGGTGGACCGATTATGCATCCGGGCCTGGATGCGGTGGTGCTGGTGCCCATGTATCCCCATTCCCTCAGCAGCAGGCCTATTGTGGTCGACGGTCAGAGCGAGATATGTATCCGGGTGGCGGAGAAGAACAATCTGCAGCCCCTGCTCAGTTGTGATGGGGAAGAGCGCTACAGCGCCCGCGCCGGTGATGAGCTGATAGTTCGCAAGAAGACGGTTCCGCTGACAATGATTCATCCCCCCGGTCACAGCTTCTATCAGGCCTGTCGCAGCAAGCTGGGTTGGGGTAGCCGGCTGGTTCGTCGCGATGATTGAAGCGGTCAGTCTTGATGTGGATGCAGATCTGCGTGATTTCAGTGGCTTTCTGTCTGCCCAGGGCATTGCTCATCGTATTACTGAAGAATCCGGTCGTCAGGTAGTCTGGGTACAATCCCAGGAGATTGCGGCAGTGGTGCGTGAGGCATTACAGCAATGGCAGCAACGACCGGAATTGCAGGAAGCC
>JALEHB010000056.1 GCA_022763285.1 Pseudomonadales bacterium
TCATAGGGGGTGTCCAGATCAAAGGCATCACCGCGCAGTCTTGCGCTGTCTGCCGGGGCGGCCTGGAGTGAAGCGGTGCTCAAGCCGGCTCCGGCCAGGGCGGTTGCACCGGCGCCTTTCACCACTGAGCCAAGAAAGTTTCTGCGAGCGGGACTGTCGATCGTAGCCATCGGCGTCTCCTGTTATTGGTCTTGTGAGACTGTGTATGTGACAACCTGAGGCCGGGGCTGCACTGCGATTGACAGTGATGCCTGGCACGCTCCCCGGATCGAAACGAACAACTGAACTACGAACTACTCGCTACTGCTAATCCGTGCGGGAGGATTGATGTCGCCAGAGGAATGCAGGGTATGGCGGCACGGAATCAGGTCAGTAGCCTGAGGATATGCCTTCTGGGGCCTTTGCGCAAAATAAATCCGGTAATTTCCGGGTCGCCGGACCGCGCAGCCGCCCGGAAATTCATCACAAGTTGTAACAAAATAGGCACGGAGGCACAGATTGACGTACAATTCGCCGCTTGGGTTTCGGGCAAGCGATTGAAATCTCGAAGAAAACATCGCTGGCCCGGGGCGACGGGAGGGGTCGTCCTGCAACCCATGCACATTCAAGCTTGAGAGCAAACTATAAAGGCCGTTTCAGATGTCATTACGCGTATTTCTGCTGTGCGTTGTGCTCAGCACACACTCCTCCCTTTCGCAAGCCCAACAGACCGGTGAAAACGACTCCACCGTTGTCTATCCTGCTGATTACTTTACCGAATGGGCGCCCATTACCGCCCAGGACATGCTGTCCCGCATTCCCGGACAGGAAGATTCCGGTCCTCGTGGTGGCGGCGGTGGCCCCGGTGGCAACCCCGCTTCCGGCGGCCGTGGTCTGGGCAGTGGCTCCGGCGGCACCGAAATCCTGGTTAACGGCAAGCGCACCGCGGGCAAGAACAATGCCACCAGCAGCCTGCTGAGCAGCATCGCCGCCAGCCAGGTGCGCGAGATTCAGATTATTCGGGGCACCTCTGCCGATCTGGACGTGCGCGGCAGCGCCCAGGTGGTCAATGTGGTGCTGTTTGAGGAACTGGCCTCCAGCAGCATCGCCTATGAAGCACGCATGGAATACGTCCATGACGACACTATCCAGCCCAATGCCTCCCTGTCACTGAGTGGCCAGGATGGCGGCTTTAACTATCTGCTGGGCTATGAGCGCCGTTCCGGATATCGCCATTCCCTGGCCAATGAAAGCAGTGTGCTGGGCGATTTTTCTCCCAATGACCAGGTGCTGGAAAATCGTACCCAGGATCAGCCCACGGATGAACTCACTGCCAATCTGGGTTTTGAACTGGGCAGCAATAGTTCAATTCGCCTGAATGCCCTGTATGCCGTCAATGACGGTGACACCAATGTGGACCGGGTCACCACCGACCTCACCACCACACCCCCTTCCTATCTGGTAGAGAATGAAGTGATTCCCCAGGACCGGACCAACTGGGAACTGGGCGGTGACTACGAGCTGAGCCTGAACAACGGTGACCGCTTCAAACTGCTGGCCATTGCCAATGAAGATGACCGCATCAATACCCGGCGCCGGTTCCAGATCTTCCCGGACGATAGTCGCGAGTTGAATCTCTATCTGAATACCGACTCAGTGACCCAGGAGCGCATCGTGCGAAGCTCCTACACCACGGACCTGTTTGACAGCCAGAGTATTGAATTTGGTATCGAGCGGGCCCAGACCATTCTTGATTCCCGGCTGCGCCTGGGCACCCTCAGCAGCACCGGCACCCCATCGGCCGAGCACGGTGGCCTGACACCGGTGAATGTAGCCAATGCCAACTCCCGGGTGGAAGAGATACGCTACGAGCCTTTTGCGATTCATAACTGGCAGATCAATCCGCAAATGACTCTGGAAACCACCCTGGTCTATGAGACTTCGGAAATCACCCAGACCGGTGATGTGTCCAACAAGCGGGATTTCGATTTCGTGAAACCAAAGTTTGATCTGCGTTACGACGTGACCCAGGCCTTTCAGCTTCGCGGCACTATTGAACACATCGTCAACCAGCTTTCCTTCTCGGACTTTGTGGCTTCCAATGACGAGGAAGACGAAGACTCCAACACCATCGCCGGCAACAAGAACCTGCGTCAGCAGACCCAGTGGCGCTATTCGCTCAATACCGAATACCGTTTTGCCGATGACATCGGCGTGGTCAATGCCGAGTTCTTCTACGCGGATCATTCTGATGTGATCGATTTCATCGACCTGTCCACCGGGCCCGATGACTTGCGCTCGGCCCGCGGCAATATCGGCGATGGCACCGAGTATGGCACCAACATCAATGCCAGCATCCGCATGGATATGATTGGCCTGCCCAATCTGCTGGTTTCTCCCGGGCTGAATCTGCAGGTATCGGAAGTAACCGACCCCTTCCTGGGTATCGAGCGCCGCTTTCGTCTCTATCAGCGTGGCCGCTTTACCTTCACTTTCCGTCATGACATTCCCCAGTGGCGTGCCAATTGGGGCATGCAGTATTTCGACCGCACCGACGGCGGCATGTTCGCCTATGATGTCACCGACTTTGAATTTGCCGTGGGTGAGCCCCGGGTGAATTTCTTTGCCGAGCATATCGACAGCCGCGGCCTGACCTATCGCCTGGATATCGGCGCCATCACCGATGGCACCCAGTGTCGTGAACGCTGGCGCTATGAGGGTCATATTGCCAGCACTCCGCTGAAGGAACTGGAATATCGTTGCACCCATACCGGCGTCGAAACCAGCCTGCGCATCAACGGCACCTTCTGATCGCAGTCTCGACAAGATGGACAACAAATGGCGAGATCTTCCCGGATCTCGCCTTTTTTGTGGCTGAGAGTTGCTTGAGCGGACTGATCGCCCCTGACTACCGTCTCCGGGCAGAATCGGTAATAATGCCGAAACCGACTGAGTAATCCCGCCCCAGGGAAGAATGCGCGGGTCGGAGCCAAACCATGTCCAAATCAGCCCCATTGCCTATCGCCAGTCCCGGTGCAGGCTGGCTTGTGCTGTTGTCAGCGATTCCCCTGTTTTACCTGCTGCCGGCGACCAGTCATGCCCAGCAGGCCCCTGCCACCGTTGCCGCCCTGCAGCAGGCGATTTCGGAACTGGATGGCAGCTATCGCCCCGAGAGTATTGAACTCTATCAATCCCTGGCCCGGGCCCATATGGACAATAATGACTATGACGCAGCCGCCCGGGCCTGGCAGGAAGCTCTTCAGGCCCTGCGGGTCAATGAAGGCCTGGCCTCGGAAACACAACTACAACTGCTGCAGCCCTATAACGAGGTGCTGTTTGAACTGGAGCAGTGGCAGCAACTGGATACCAATTACCACCTGGCACTGAGCATGGCCGAGCGACTCTATGGCCGTGAAGATCCCCGTAGCATCGCCGCCGCCACTACCCTGGCCAGCTGGAAAATACGGGCCTGGCAGGCGGGAGTGTTTCGGCCCCGGGGTGACCGCTCGATTCAGGAAGCGGCCGAGATCTATCGGCTGCTACTGAGAGACATGGAAGAGCAGGGCTCTGCCAATCCAGCCCTGCGGGCCAGCTGGTTGTCCGCCCGCGGCCTGGCCTATTTCTACAGTGCCCGTCATGTGGCCAATATCCCGGTACATGAGTTTCAGCGCACCGCCTCACCCAATGCCTCCTTTCAGCAATGCGTGCCGCTGGTCCTGTCCGTGGACGGCGCCCAGCCTTCGGCCAATGCCTGCCATGCCAACCAGAATCTGGATCCGGAATTTCATGCCTCCCAGCAACGGGAAAAGAACAATCAGGTGCGTCGCCATCTGGGCAATATGCGTCAGAGCTTTCAACTGGCCATCGAAGCGGTCAATGCCGATCCCAGAGCCAATCTGGAACAAAAGGTTCAGGCGGTGTTGAATCTGGGTGATGCCAATCTGCTGGCGGAAGACTATCAACGTGCCCGCAGCCAGTATGCCCTGGCCTGGGAAATGTTGAGTCAGGACCCGGAAGACCAGGCTCTCAGACAAAGACTCATGGGCCAGGCCATGCCGGCCCTGAAGGATATTTTCGACACCCTGCCCTTTGACAGCCATTTGCGAGGCACCGCCCCGCTTGGCACGGTGGCCTTTGATGTCACGGCACGGGGCGAGATTGAGAATATCAATATTGGCGGCTCAGAGGCGGCTCTCAGCCGCGAGAACATTGGCGAGATTGCCATCAAGCTGGACCAGACCGTGTTTCGCCCCCGTATCGAAGCGGGAAGGCCAGTGGCCAGCCGCCTGCAAATTCCCGCCGGGGAGCTTTGAAGCAGGCCTGCCTCAGGTCACTTTCTGGCGTTTCTGGAACTGTGCTGCCAGAAACATTTCACTGGCCATGATTCGGTCCAGCACTTTGACACTTTCCTCAATATCCCGATAACGCAGAACCAGTGGCGAGAAGCCAAAGCGCAACAAATCCGGACTGCGAAAGTCGGCAATCACTGCTTCAGCAATCAATGCCTGACAGATGGCATAGGCCTCGGGATGGGCAAAGGCCAGCTGGCTGCCGCGGCGACTTTCCTGACGCGGGCTGCGCAATTGCAATGACTCCAGGGCCGGATACTCCTGCAGCAGTTCAATAAACAGATCACTCAGGGCCAGGGATTTCTCCCTGATCTGTTGCATCGAAATACCAGCAAACAGGTTTAATGCCTCATCCAGCACCGCCAGGGAAAGAATCGGCGGCGTGCCGGTCAGAAAACTGGCCATGCCACTCGCGGCATGGTACTCCGGCGAAAAATCGAAAGGGGCCTGGTGTCCCATCCAGCCCTGCAGGGGTTGCTGAAACTGTCCGTGGTGACGCTTGTTGGCATAAACAAAGGCCGGCGCACCGGGGCCACCATTGAGAAACTTGTAACCACAGCCAAGAGCGAAATCCACCTGCCAGTCATCCACTGCCAGAGGCAAGACACCCGCGCTATGGGCCAGATCCCAGATCACCAGAGCCCCCTGTTCATGGGCATGGGCCGTGAGGCTGGCCATATCGTGCACACTGCCATCGCGGAAATTGACCTGGCTAAGCAGCAATACCGCCACTTCGTCAGTCAGGGCCGACTGCAAGGCAGACTCCTCCACCACTCTCAATTCACAACGGGCTTGCCCCAACAGCCGGGACAGGCCCTGCCCCATATACAGATCGGTGGGGAAATTGTCCTGTTGCGACAGAATCACATGGCGGCCTGGCCGTAGCTGCAAGGCCACGGCCAGCAGTTTGAACAGATTCACCGAAATGGAATCACAGCAAATAAGCTGCCCGGGCCCGGCACCGATGAGGGGTGCAATTTTCTCGCCGGCTGTGACCGGCAGGTCTATCCAGCCATGACTGTTCCAGCTGGCGATAAGATCCATGGCCCATTGCTGCTCCACCGTAGTTCGGGCCCGCTCCGCTGCAGCCCGCGGCATTGGCCCCAGGGAATTCCCGTCCAGATAAATGGTATTGGCGGGCAGCAGAAATTCAGTCCGCAGCGCGGCCAGCGGGTCATTGCTGTCCAGTGCTTCGATATCCCGGCTCATCTACAGTCGTTCCGCCAACACTTGCAGTAATTGATTGAATGCCGCCGTACCCGGGTGGGTCCAGTCAAAATGCCCGGCTCCGGGACTGAGCAGTAAATCGGCATCAAGCAATTCGGCCTGTTGCAGGGGCACGATGGCATCCCGGTCACCGTGTAACAATACAGTTCCATCATGCAGGCCGTGGCTGGCCGGATTGGCCTGACGATAGTCTGCCTGGCGCTGGGTGGGGCTTCCCCCCATAAAACCTGCAGTCGCCTGCTGGCAGCTATTGTCACCGGCAGCATAGGCAATCACATCGGTGATGGCAGCGAGTCCAAGCACCAGATCCAGTTCTACTGTCAGCTCGTCCTGCCGGGCGCCGGCCAGCAGTGCCAGGTGTCCTCCTGCGGAATGCCCCAGCAGGGCGATGCGCTGCAGAGAAATATCGCCAATCTGCCGAAGATGATTGATGCCCGCCTGCACATCCTCAAAACTGCCGGGCCAGCCGCCACCCTCATCTCCGGTGCGACGGTATTCCAGTGACCAGACTGTGTAACCGGCTTCTGCCAGTGCCGTGGCCAGGGCATAGCTGTGGCGCATATCGAAGGAATTAAGCCAGCAACCACCGTGAACCAGAACCACTGTGGCACCCGAATCTTTGTCAGCCGCCGGTCGCCAGAGTCTGCCAAACTGGAAAGGGTCCTGCCCATAACTGTGCTGGCTGTCGCTGTCCCGCCAGGGCAGCGCCAGTACCTCGCCATAACTCACATCGGAGCCAACTTCGGGATAGCTGTACTCTGCCGCCCAACCACTTGCGGAGATCAGCAGTATTAGTAGTGCGCATTGCAATGCCCTGAAATCCATCAGTCCTGTCACCTTTAATTACTCCATAGCCGCAAAAAACACGGGGAATTGGCCTCTTTTGGGCCGATTCGTGGTCACTGTCGTCGATTTGTGTCAGCATTGCCCTTCGACAAATCTGACTAGAGACTATTATGACTTTAATGATTGGTAAAAACAGTGTTGTGTCTATTCACTACACGCTCAAGGATGACGATGGTCAGGTGGTGGACA
>JALEHB010000057.1 GCA_022763285.1 Pseudomonadales bacterium
GGCTTGAGAGTCATTTTCGATGACCAGACCGTCGCGAAGGACAAGGCTCAAAGTGAAGAATGGTATTTTGAAGATGGCCTGACCGATTACCTGACCCAGGCCACCAGCGACTGGGAAACTTTACCGGAAGAACCCTTTACCGGCTCCGTGCAAGGCAATGACGAGGCGGTGGACTGGGCAGTGCAATGGCTACCGGAAGGGGGTGAGATCACCGGTGAGTCCTATGTGAATCTGATTCCCACTACCCAGGGCGGTACCCATGTGAATGGCTTGCGCACCGGACTTCTGGATGCCCTGCGGGAATTCTGTGAATTCCGCAATCTTCTGCCCCGGGGACTGAAACTGACACCCGAAGACGTCTGGGAAAAATGCTGCTATGTGCTGTCCTCCAAGCTGGTTGATCCACAATTCTCCGGACAGACCAAGGAAAGACTGTCTTCCCGGGAATGCGCCATGTTTGTCTCCGGTGTGGTCAAGGATGCCTTCAGTCTGTGGCTGAACCAGCATACCGATGAGGCTGAAGCCATTGCCGAGCTTTGTATCAGTAATGCCCAGAAGCGGCTCAAAGCGAGCAAGAAAGTGGCGCGTAAGAAAGTCACGTCCGGGCCGGCTCTGCCTGGCAAGCTGGCGGACTGCTCCACTCAGGATGTGGCGGCCGGGGAATTGTTCCTGGTGGAAGGTGATTCTGCCGGTGGCTCCGCCAAACAGGCCCGCGACCGCGAATTCCAGGCCATCATGCCGCTGCGGGGCAAGATCCTGAATACCTGGGAAGTGGATTCCGGTGAAATTCTCGCCTCCCAGGCGGTGCATGATATCGCCATCGCTTTGGGCGTGGACCCCGCCAGTGACGACCTCGCCGGCCTGCGCTACGGCAAGATCTGTATTCTTGCCGATGCCGACTCTGACGGACTGCATATTGCCACCTTGCTCTGCGCCCTGTTCGTCAAACATTTTCGTGCAGTGGTGGAGGCCGGCCATGTCTATGTAGCCCTGCCGCCGCTGTATCGCATCGATGTGGGCAAGGATGTGTTCTATGCCACCGATGAAGCAGAGAAGAACGGCATTCTCGATCGCATTGCGGCAGAGAAAAAGAAAGGCAAAATCAATGTGCAACGCTTCAAGGGCCTGGGAGAGATGAATCCCATGCAGCTACGGGAAACCACCATGGCGCCTGATACCCGCCGTCTCGTGCAACTCACTCTTGAAGAAAACCCTACGGCGAAGAAAAAGAACTCGACTTTCAGCATTATGGATCTGTTGTTGGGCAAGAACCGCGCTGCGGATCGCAAGGCCTGGCTGGAATCCAGTGGTAATGAAGCCGATTTCGCCGAGTAACCAGTAATCACGGACAAACAATGAACGAAGAAATCAGTGTCAACGAAGATGGAGTCGAGCAGATAGCCCTGCGCAGCTACACGCAGCAGGCCTACCTCAATTACTCGATGTACGTCATCAATGACCGGGCCCTGCCGAGCATCGGCGATGGCCTGAAACCGGTGCAACGCCGCATCGTCTACGCCATGTCAGAGCTGGGCCTGAAGGCCAGCGCCAAATTCAAGAAGTCGGCTCGCACCATCGGCGATGTTATCGGCAAATTTCATCCCCATGGGGATTCGGCCTGTTATGAAGCCATGGTGCTCATGGCTCAACCTTTTACCTATCGTTATCCACTGGTGGATGGCCAGGGTAACTGGGGCAGCCAGGACGACCCGAAATCCTTTGCCGCCATGCGTTATACCGAATCGCGACTGCGCGACTATGCCGATGTCTTGCTGGGGGAGTTGGGCCAGGGCACCGTGGACTGGAAGCCCAATTTCGACGGCACCATGGATGAGCCGGAAATCCTGCCTGCCCGCTTGCCCAATGTGCTGCTCAATGGCGGCAGTGGCATTGCCGTGGGTATGGCCACAGACATACCTCCTCATAACCTGAAAGAGGTGGCCAGTGCCTGTATCCATTTACTGGACAAGCCCAAGGCCACCGTCAAGGACTTGTGCAAGCACATCAAGGGCCCCGATTTTCCTACTGAGGCAGAACTGATTACGCCACAGGCGGATATTGAGGAGATTTACAATACCGGTCGCGGCAGTCTCAAGGCTCGCGCCGCCTACGAAATAGAAAGCGGCGAGATTGTCATTACCGCCTTGCCCTATCAGGTTTCCGGTGCCAAGGTGCTGGAGCAGATCGCCAATCAGATGCAGAAGAAAAAGCTGCCCATGGTGGTGGATTTGCGTGATGAGTCGGACCATGAGAACCCGACCCGATTTGTCATCGTGCCGCGCTCCAATCGGGTAGATCTTGATGGGGTCATGTCGCATTTGTATGCCACAACCGATCTTGAAAAGAATTACCGTGTGAATTTCAACATGATCGGTATTAACAAGCGCCCGCAGGTCAAGGATATCCGAACCTTGCTCAGCGAGTGGTTGCAGTTCCGCACCGTTACCGTAAGACGCCGCCTTCAATATCGACTGGACAAGATTGTCGATCGCCTTCACATCCTTGAAGGACTGCTTATCGCATTCCTTAATATTGATGAAGTGATTGCGGTAATCCGCAATGAAGACCAGCCCAAGCCAGCCCTGATGAAAAAATTCAAGCTGAGTGAACGTCAGGCTGAGGCGATTCTTGAAATCAAGTTGCGGCAATTGGCCAAACTTGAAGAAATCAAGATCAAGACCGAACAGAAAGAACTCAGCGAAGAGCGCAAGCGCATCGAGCAACTATTAGGTTCGGATGCGCGTCTGAAAACTTTCATCAAGAAAGAGATTCAGGCCGATGCAGAGCGCTTTGGTGACGAGCGTCGCACGCCGCTGGTGGAGCGTGAAGAAGCCAAAGCCTTCAGTGAAACCGAGCTGATGTCCACCGAGCCGGTCACCATCGTCTTGTCTGAGCGTGGCTGGGTTCGCGCCGCCAAGGGTCACGAGGTGGACCCGGCTTCCCTGCAATACAAATCCGGCGACAGCTACAAGCTGTCGGCCCGTGGGAAAAGCAATCAGCCAGCAATCTTTATGGACTCCACCGGCCGCGCCTACTCGCTGGCGGCCCATAGCTTGCCGTCAGCCCGTGGCCAGGGTGAGCCTCTCTCGGGGCGCGTTAATCCGCCCTCCGGTGCAACCTTTGAAGGTGTGCTGATCGGCAATGATGATGAGGATGTGTTGCTGGCCAGTGATGCCGGCTATGGTTTCGTTGCCAAACTGGGCGACCTGGTCAGCAAGAACAAGGCGGGTAAAGCCGTACTTCGTGCGCCAAAAGGGGCCAGGTGTCTGCCAGCGATTACGGTAAATGATTACGACAATGATCTGATTCTTGCCATCAGCAACGAAGGTCGCATGCTGATGTTCCCGCTCAAGGAGCTGCCGCGTCTGGCCAAGGGCAAGGGTAACAAGATAATTTCCATCCCGTCGGCCCGGGTAGCGGACCGGATTGAGTTCGTCGTCGCCCTGACCGTGCTGACTGCCGAAGATACGCTCAGGGTGCATGCCGGCCGTCGACATCACAATCTCAAACCAGCCGATCTTGAACACTATCGCGGCGAACGGGGACGCCGGGGCAACAAATTGCCCAGAGGTTTCCAGAACGTGGATCGCATAGAGATTGTGGAGTAGTAAGCGGCCCGGCTAGTCGCTGTACAAGGTCACCAGCTGAATCGCCTGCCGTTCCAGTAGCAGGCGATAATCGGACATGGGCTCCAGAGCCAGGAAGGTCTGCAGTCTTTCCTGGTTGCCCACTTCGGCATACTCTTCTGCTTCAATACGATTACCGGCACCGGCATGACTGAAGGCGGTGCCGCTGATCAGCAGGCCATTGTCCGGGCATTCATTACACAGGGCCCGGGTCACGTCCAGAGTCTTGCCCGCCAGATTACTGCTGTCCTGGGTCACCGGTGAATAGAGATCGATAACCGCCTGACCGCTGTGCACAGCGAGGCGAAACTTCACTGACAGGCGTTCTTCCCCGATATCTGACAGGTCATCCACCAGCTGCAGAAACAGTTGCCCGGCGCAGATGGCAAAGAAGGCCTGTTCCTCCTCCAGCATGGCCGAACCAAAATTGACGATGATCTCGTCCTCGAAACAGTAACTCACGCTGCCGTTGTAAAGCTGTGCCACCTTGCCGGCAAAAAAGTAGAACTTGTTCAGCAGGCTGATCATGCTGGCTTCAGTCTGGGTAGATGACAGATACTGGAAATTGGACAGACGAATGCAGAGCAGGGTGACATCCTGCTGGCCAGGATGCCGCTGAAGACCCTGATCTCCATCTTCGGGCAGACGGCTGGCGAAATTGGACAGGAAGGTATTCTGGGCAAGGAATTCGGCGGTGGCGTTGTACTGCCGAATAGCGGTTGCCACCTCGCTATTGCCCTTGGGTTCAGGGCAGGTTTCGATATTGCCCTGTCGAATATTGCTCAGGGAAAAGGCCAGCATATTGGCCGGGAAGCTGATCAGGTACTGGATGTAGAAAGTCATCAGCAGATAGGCAATGATCACCAGCAGCAGGGTGGCGGCCACCAGTAACAGCAGGTTGTTAATCAGGGTGGCCTCGATATAGCCCAGATCCAGGGTCAGGTTGACATAACCGGCGGTAGAATCGGCCAGCTCAATGGGCGCGCTGTATTCGGCACTGACCGTAGCGAGATCGATTGGCAGTGGCAGCAGTAGCGAGGGTTCTTCCTGAATGGATCCGGCCGCGGCAATCACCACCCGATCCACATTCAACACTGCCACATCGGCGATGGAAGCGCCCTGGACCAGATTGCCCAGGACCACATTCATGCTGATCAGATCATTGGCCAGTACCAGTTCGGTCAACTGATTGGCTGTTTGCTGGGCCAGGGCTTGACCGAGGGTATCGGCCTGCTGTTTAAGCATGTTCTGGGTGTTATAGCTGGCCAGCAACCAGAACACACACATGGCCAGGATCAGCAGCAAACTGGCCGACAGGGCAAACTTTCTGGCGATGGGTTTGACCGGTTTACTGACGATGGTCGCGTCTTCAGAGCTGGGTTTCGATTTCTTGTCGTTGGCGGCCATAAACTGTCAGGGCA
>JALEHB010000058.1 GCA_022763285.1 Pseudomonadales bacterium
GATGGGCTGGAGGTGGAAGGCAGGGGTTTCTCGCCGGAGCGAGAGGCAGATTACCCCCAATCCCGCAGCGGCCGCATCGACCCGCAGTTTCAGGCCGCCATGGACCTGCTGATGGGTATTATCTGAGCTGCTCTGCCCGGGGCGGCTCAGCCCAGACCAGTTGCCGATAGTCGAAACCGCCCTCGATGGTGGGTTTGATGATTCTGAAGTAAGGAGACAGATCGAAATCCCGCGGCGTGAAATGGGTGAAGTGGCGCCGATAGAATTGCGGCACCTCGCCTTTATCCCCGGTGTCACCGTTATGGATTGGCAGAATGGGATAGTCGATAGCCTGAAACGATTCAGCGATCAGGGTGGAACAGATTGCCCGGGTAGGCTCGCCACTGCCGAAGCCGATCAGACTGCGACGGTAGCGACTGGGCACGACCGGACGCTGGATCAGGTAACGCACCAGATCCAGCACATTCTTAAGGTCATAGCGGTGGCCGAGTTTGCTGCGGGCGAAGTCGATGACAGTGGCAATTTCCTCAGGCTTCAGCTCCGCTGCCCGACAGATGCGCAGATTAAAATCGGCATAGTGATCCAGACTCACCAGCCTCACCCCTTCCTTGAGGTCCGCCTCCAGCAACACCGGATCAGCACTGCTGTCACCGGGCGCACCGACATAGAGCGCGGCATGGGACCAGGAAGATTGGGTCAGATACTTGATGGCGATACTGATCCGGGTATTGCCCTCCACCAGCACGATATCACCGGCTTGCAGACAGGCATGCACCCGTTCAAGGGGAACCGTATCCAGTTTGCGGTATCCGGGCAGGGATTTGCTGAGAAAGCTTGCCAGGCCTTGGCCAATGGCACGGGTAATTGCGGAAAACATGGCGTTGAACGTTTATATACCGGGGTTTAACGCCTCAGGCGCCGGGCCCTGATAAGGAATCCTTTTCTCGGTTATACTGCGATATCGCTTCATTTTCTGTCATCTGCAGAGAGTGTAATCTATCTTGCCAGCAGCGAGTAGAGACAGCAGCAATCCGACACAAGGAGTCACCGCATGACGAGCGCATACAGAAAATTCTATATCAACGGCGAATGGGTCGATGCCAGTGACCGCGACAGCCTCGATGTCATCAATCCCGCCACAGAGGAAGCCTTCGCCAGCATCAGCATGGGCAAGGCCGAAGATGTGGACAAGGCCGCCCGGGCGGCCCGGGCGGCCTTTGCCGAGTGGTCCCAGAGCAGTGTTGCACAGCGTCAGGCCGTGATCAGCAAGATTCTGGAAGGCCTCAAGGCCCGGGGTGATGAAATGGCCCAGGCCATTTCCCAGGAAATGGGGGCACCGCTGGGTTTTGCCAAGGCCGCCCAACTGGGAGCCGGTATGGCCCACTTCATGACGGTGCTGAAAATCCTGGAAAACTATCCTTTTGAAGAAGTGCGCGGCAGCTCCAAAATCGTCAAGGAGGCGGCGGGCGTCTGCGGTTTTATTACTCCCTGGAACTGGCCCCTGAACCAGATTGCCTGCAAGGTCGCACCAGCCCTGGCCGCCGGCTGCACCATGGTGCTCAAGCCCAGCGAACTGGCGCCGGTCTCTGCTTTTATCCTGACGGAGATCATTGCCGAGTCGGGCCTGCCTGCCGGAGTATTCAATCTGGTCAATGGCGACGGCCCGACAGTTGGAGCCGCCATTTCCTCTCATCCGGAGATCGATCTAGTGTCTTTCACCGGCTCTACCCGGGCCGGCCGCGAAGTGGCCAAGGCCGCTGCCGATGGCATCAAGCGGGTTACCCAGGAGCTGGGTGGCAAGTCAGCCAATATTATTCTTGATGATGCGCCGGACTTCGCCAAGGCCGTGGCCGGCGGAGTAATCAGCTGCTTCTCCAACAGCGGCCAATCCTGCAATGCCCCTACCCGGATGCTGGTGCCAAAAGCACGCATGGATGAAGCCATTGAAGTGGCCAAGGCCGCAGCGACCAAGGCCAGTGTCGGCGATCCGGCTGCCGAGACTACCCGACTCGGCCCGGTGGTGAGCGAGGCACAATTCAACAAGATCCAGGACCTGATCCAGAAAGGTATCGATGAAGGAGCTGAGCTGATTGCCGGCGGTACCGGACGGCCTGAAGGCATGGACAGGGGTTACTTTGTCAAACCCACAATCTTTGCCAATGTCAGCAATGACATGACCATTGCCCGTGAGGAAATCTTTGGTCCGGTTCTGACTATTATCGGCTATGAAGACGATGCCGATGCCGTGCGTATTGCCAACGATACCGAGTACGGCCTTAGCGGCTATGTGTCCGGTGAAACCGAACATGCCCAGCAAATCGCCCGTCAGATTCGCACCGGCATGGTCCATATCAATGGTGCCGGCCCGGATTTTGGCGCGCCCTTTGGCGGCTACAAGAAGTCCGGCAACGGCCGGGAATGGGGGCTTGAAGGCTTCGAGGAATTTCTCGAAACCAAGTCTCTGATGGGTGCCGCCTGAGCGAAGCAAGGATTGAACTGATCATGCCAAAACTGCAGAAAAACGCTATCGACATAGGCATTATCACCAATCAGCTGGACGCCATGCTGGGCTTCTACCGTGATGATCTCGGCCTCGCCGTGGAGGCCGTGATCGATATGCCAGGGGGTGGCATCATGCACCGTCTGAAAGCCGGCGACAGTGTGGTAAAAATCATCGAAACCGATCCACGCCCGGAACTCGAAGCCGCGCCCGGCGGCATTCGGGGAGCCACCGGCTATCGATACTGGACCCTGCATGTCAGTGATCTGGAGCAGGAACTGGCAAGGCTCAAAAGCGCTGGTCACGACATCATGGTCGGTCCCAAACAGGTCAGACCCGGTGTGACCATCGCCATGGTGGCAGACCCGGATGGCAACTGGGTCGAACTTCTGCAGAATGCCGATGGGGCCTGACGCTGTCATCGCCCTGCAATGTCCCTGACATATACTGAGCCTCTATGCTCACAGCTTTTTTCTATTCCGCCAGACTCTATGCCACCCTGTGCCTGCAATCCCTGCAGCGCCGCAAAAACCTCGGTCAACTGAGCTGGCGCGGCCGCTTGCTGCGGGTGCTGCTTTTTATCGCCTTTCTGCCAGTCTGGTTATTGCACTGGCTGTGCCTGTTTCTCGACGAACTGCTGTTTCCGGGCTACCGCAGGATTGAACTGAAACGGCCCCTGTTCATTCTCGGGGTACCACGCAGCGGCACCACCTTTCTGCATCGCAGCCTGTCCGAAGACCGGCAACGATTCAGCAGCGTTAGCACCTGGGAAGTTTTCCTGGCACCTTCCATCCTGCAGAAAAGACTGATACTGGGTCTGGCTGCTGTGGATGGCTGGCTGGGAAGTCCCGGGGCCAAACTCGTGGGCTGGCTGGAGAAAAAACTGTTCGCTGGTCTGGAGGGTGTGCACGATGTGTCACTGGAGGCCGCGGAGGAGGACTATCTGTTACTACTGCCGCTGTTCTCCTGCTTTATCCTGTTCCTGCCTTTCACCGAGTCCCGCCATATCTGGCAACTGGCCCGCTTTGACTGGGAGGCATCAGCGCAGGACAAGCGCATCATCATGAATTTCTACACGGCCTGTCTGAAGAAACACATGGCGGTATTCGGCAAGGATAAACGCTATCTGTCCAAGAACGCCGCCTTCGCTTCCTGGCCACAGACCCTGCATGAGACTTTTCCTGATGCAGATTTCGTGATTTGCATGCGGGAACCGGAACGGGCTGTGCCCTCCCTGCTGGGCTCACTGCGATCCGGCGCCGACTTTTTCGAGCTGGATCTGGATCAGGGAGAACTGCCGCAAATACTGGTAGAAATGATGGATGACTATTACCTCCATCTGTTGGAGAATTTCCCCGTGCAGGCCCCGATTATTCATATGGATGCGCTGAAGAGAAACTTGGGCGATACCATTGTTTCGATCTACCAGAGCTTTGGCGACGAAATCAGCAGCGACTACCGGCAGCAGTTGCAGGGACTGATCGAAGAGGCCAGTCACTACCGCACCCGTACCAATGCCATCCAGCCAGCCAGCGACAGTCTCTGGCAGTCGCAGGGATTCAGTTGTTATTACCGGCTCCGCCAACAGGCCGAGGCTGGCACTGATTCGGCAGGCCCGTCGTCATGAGCCGCCTGAGAGGAGGCGAACAGCCATGAGCAAAGAGCAATCCGCCAGCCATATTGATGGCCACCCGGATGCGGTGGCCAGCCTGCGTATCGCGGTGGTCTCCGATGCCCTCAAAGACCGCAATGGCGTCGATGCCTACTACCGCGACCTGGTCAGCCATCTCGAGGGCCATGTCGCCGACATCAAGTATTTCACTCCCAACCCGGAAGATGGCGATCACTACTCCCGCTTTCGCCTGCCTCTGCCCGGCGATGCTACCCAGCAGCTGATCTTTCCCCATGCCTCCGGGGTCTATGCTGAACTCA
>JALEHB010000059.1 GCA_022763285.1 Pseudomonadales bacterium
AGTAAAAGGATTAACGAGACATGTCCCTCAGCCTAGACAGCGCCAAGAATATTGCCAAGGTATTGACCGAGGCGCTGCCCTATATCCAAAAATTCACCGGTCGCACCATCGTCGTCAAATATGGCGGCAATGCCATGGTGGACGATGTACTCAAGAACAGCTTTGCCAGGGATATTGTGCTGATGAAACTGGTGGGCATGAATCCCATTGTTGTCCACGGCGGTGGCCCGCAGATTGGCCAGGTACTGGAGCAGCTCAATATCGAATCCAGTTTTGTGGATGGTCTGCGGGTTACCGACAGCCGCACCATGGATGTGGTGGAAATGGTTCTGGGTGGCCTGGTCAATAAAGAGATCGTCAATCTGCTCAACAAGAATCAGGGCAAGGCGGTGGGTGTCACCGGCAAGGATGGTAATCTGATTCGGGCCCGCAAACTGACCCTCAAGCGCAAAAGCGAGTCCAGCGATGACGAGGAAAGTATCGATATTGGCCAGGTAGGGGAAGTGGCCGCCATCAATACTGAAGTGCTGGAAGTCATGAAGGACAGTGATTTTATTCCGGTGATCGCGCCCATAGGTACCGACGAAGCCGGTGCCAGCTACAATATCAATGCCGATTCCGTGGCTGGTGAAATTGCCAGCATTCTGGGGGCCGAAAAACTCATGCTGCTTACCAATGTGGCGGGGGTTCAGGACAAGCAGGGCAATGTCCTTACAGGTCTAAGCGTAGGACAAGTTGATGGACTTATTGCCGATAAAACCATACATGGAGGCATGCTGCCCAAAATCGAGTGTGCCCTGTCGGCAGTGAAGGCCGGCGTCCAGAGTGCCCATATCGTCGACGGGCGCGTCGAACACGCGGTACTGCTGGAAATATTTACCGATGAGGGGGTCGGAACCCTCATCACCCAGAATGGCTTGAACAAGACAAAGGTCTGACAGACTCATGGACAACAGCAACAAGCTGTCCCGCAAGGACCAGATTCTTCAGTCCCTGGCACGCATGCTGGAGACTTCGCCCGGACAACGGATCACCACGGCCGCACTAGCCAAAGAGGTGGGTGTTTCCGAGGCCGCCCTGTATCGCCATTTTCCCAGCAAGGCGCGCATGTTCGAGGGCTTGATCAAGTTCATTGAAGACACCCTGTTCATTCGCATCTCCAAGGTGCTGAAAGAGGAGAACAGTGCGGAGGCGCGCTGCCAGAAGATCCTCACCCTGCTGCTCACCTTTGCCGACAAGAATCCCGGCATGACCCGGCTGTTAACGGGCGATGCCCTGTCGGGAGAAACGGAGCGACTACGGGAGAGAATCGCGCAGTTTTTTGATCGCCTGGAAGCACAGCTGAAACAGATTTTGCGCGAGGCTCAAATCCGGGAGTCGAAGAAGCCGGCTATTTCCGCCGCTGCCCTGGCCAATCTGCTGCTGGCCACTTGTGAAGGGCGCCTGGTGCAGTTTGTACGCAGCGAATTCAAGGCCTCGCCACTGGAGCACTGGGACCTGCAATGGGAGTTTCTGCGCCAGCAGCTATTGCTGCCCTATACGCCGGAGAACCAGCAGGCCGCCAGTCCCGCCCTCTGATCAAACTCTCAGAGCAATAAAACTCACACACCATAGGTCTGCCGATAGGCATTGACGCTATCGAGGTGCTGGGCCAGTTGCGGGTCGTCACTGGATTCCAGATAGCTGATGATGTCCGACAGGCCGATGATACTCACCACCTGCAGTTCATACTCGGCTTCGATTTCCTGAATGGCCGAGAGTTCGCCATTACCTTTTTCCTGCCGGTCCATGGCCACGGCGATGCCCGCCAGAGTGGCGCCATTGGCCTGGATAATGGCGGCTGCCTCGCGAATGGCGGTACCGGCGGTAATCACATCATCGATGATCATCACCTTGCCGCTGAGTTCCGCACCTACAATACTGCCACCCTCGCCGTGGTCCTTGGCTTCCTTGCGATTGAAACACCAGGGTTTGTTGAGGTTCTGCTCGCTGGCCAGTGCCACCGAGGTCGCTGCAGCCAGGGGAATGCCCTTGTAGGCCGGACCGAACAGCACATCAAAGCTGATACCGGAGTCGGCGATGGCAGCAGCATAACAGCGTGACAGGAAGGCCAGCTTCTCGCCGGTATTGAAGAGCCCGGCATTGAAAAAATAAGGGCTCTTGCGCCCGGATTTAAGCGTGAATTCACCGAAGCGAAGAATGTCATTGGCAATGACAAAGTGAAGAAACTCCAATTGATAGGGCTGCATGTCCGGTCCTTTTTTGCTGTGGTTCTTGTGTCTGTCAGGCGATCAGGCCAGGGCCTGCTTCTGGGCGGCAACCAGTTTCTGGATGCCAGCCTCTGCCAGGCCAATCATGTCCAGCAACTGCTGATGCGAAAAATCACCGTCTTCACCAGTGCCCTGGACTTCGATAAAGCCACCGCTGTCGGTCATCACCACATTCATGTCCGTCTCGGCGCTGGAGTCTTCGGCATAATCCAGATCCAGAACAGCCTGGCCCTGATGAATACCCACCGATACCGACGCTACCATTTGCTTGAGCGGGTTAGTGGCCAGCTTCTTGTTATCCAGCAGATAGCTGATGGCATCCACCAGCGCGACACAACCGCCGGTAATCGAGGCAGTGCGGGTACCGCCGTCGGCCTGGATCACATCACAGTCAATCTTGATGGTGTGTTCGCCCAGGGCTTTCAGATCCACCGCCGCCCGCAGGGCGCGGCCGATCAGGCGCTGAATTTCCTGGGTGCGTCCGGACTGTTTGCCACGGGCGGCTTCCCGGTCCATGCGCGAGCCGGTGGAACGGGGCAACATACCGTATTCCGCCGTCACCCATCCCTGGCCACTGCCCTTGAGGAAACGGGGCACCGAATCTTCCACCGAGGCATTGCACAGAACTTTGGTATCGCCAAAGGCAACCAGAACCGAGCCCTCCGCATGCTTGGTGTAGTGACGAGTGAGGCTGATATCCCGAAGCTGCTCGGGTTGGCGTCCGCTGGGACGGCTGATGGCTGACATAGGAAATCCGTGTTACTGAGAATGAAGGCGGGATTATGCTTGATTCTCAAAAGGCATGCGACCCGCTTGCCCGGGCCAGGGCCCGACATGTGATCCGGCAACTGTGAATAGCAGGCCAATGCGCTAGAATAGCCCCTCATTGCAGATGAGTCCGAGTGATTATGATGTTGAGTATGACCGCCTTCTCCCGACAGCAGTTGGAGGGGGACTGGGGCTCCCTGACCTGGGAGATTCGATCCGTTAACCACCGCTACCTTGAAGCCAGTGTGCGCCTGCCCGAAAGCCTGCGCAGTCTTGAGGCGTCAGCGCGGGACAGGCTGCGCAAGCGCCTGGCCCGGGGCAAGGTGGAATGTCAGTTGCGCTTCATTGCCGCGGCACCGGAGCAGGGCGACCTGGCCCTGAATGAAGCCCTTATCGAGCGCCTGCTGGAAGCCAACAAGTCCATCTCGGCCAAACTAGGCGGGCCTACCGACCTGAACAGCATCGATATATTGCGCTGGCCCGGGGTGGTCAGTGAGCAAAACCTCGATACGGACAAGCTCGAGTCCCAGGCTCTGGAGTTGTTCGATAAAGCCCTGGATGACTTGATTGCCAACCGCCAACGGGAAGGCGAGGCCATGCAGGCCATGCTGCTGGAACGACTCGAAGGCATCGATGAAATCGTCAAGGCGGTGCGCACCCGCATGCCGGAGATTCTGGCGGCACAGCGGCAGACCCTGGAAGACAAGATCGCTGACCTGAAGGCCGAGGTGGATGCCAGCCGGCTGGAAGCGGAAGTGGCCTTGCTGGCCCAAAAGGCGGATGTGGCCGAAGAACTGGACCGACTGGATTCCCATCTGGCCGAATGCGCCCGGGTGATTGCGGCAAAAGGCCCCAAGGGGCGGCGTCTGGATTTTTTGATGCAGGAACTGAACCGGGAAGCCAACACCTTGTCATCCAAATCCATCGTCGCCGACACCACCCTGTCAGCGGTTGAGTTGAAGGTGTTGATCGAACAGATGCGCGAACAAATTCAGAATATTGAGTAATTGAAGGAAGCTGCCACATGGAAGCCAAACCCAAGGGAAAATTGTTTATCGTCACCGCGCCTTCCGGCGCCGGCAAGACAACCCTGGTGGATGCGCTGGTCAAGAGCGAGCCCAGCCTGAAGGTTTCCATCTCCCACACCACCCGGCCCAGACGCAGCAAGGAAGAGGACGGGGTGAACTACCATTTTGTGGACAAGGGCAAGTTCCTGGACATGCTGCAGGACGGCGCCTTTCTGGAAAGTGCCGAGGTCTATGGTCATCACTACGGTACTTCCCATGCCTGGGTCGAAGAGCAATTGTTGCAGCAGCTGGATGTGATTCTGGAGATCGACTGGCAGGGTGCCGCCCAGGTGCGCAACCTGATGCCGGAGGCCTGCTTTATCTTCATTCTGCCACCCTCGCTGGAAACCCTGACCGAGCGCCTCAAACACCGGGCCCAGGATGACGAGGACACCATCGACAAGCGTATGCAACAGGCCAGGGGTGTTATCGAGCATGTGGCCGAGGCGGATTACATCGTCGTCAACGACGATTTCGACACCGCCCTGGTGGATCTGCAGGCCATTGTTCGCTCCCAGCGCCTCACTACCCGGCACCAGCAACGCAATCTGGCCAAACTGCTGGACAGCCTGACCCGGGGCTAGGGAGTTTTTGTTCAAAAAACATGCAATTGCAGGAGTTTTTCAGTAGAATTGCCGGTCCTTTTTACGGAGGGTCCCGGGACGGCAAAGCAGTGGGCAATCCCGGGCCGGAAGTGGCAACTCTCCGATAAATTTATTGAATTGAAAAACTATTGAAACAAGGGCGCTGTGGCCCAATTTAATTGTTAAGGAATTTAAATGGCACGTATTACGGTTGAAGATTGTTTGGACAAAGTGGATAACCGCTTTGAACTGGTTATGGTGTCGAGCAAGCGTGCCCGGCAGATCCAGATTGAGGGTAAAGACCCCATGCTGCCAGTGGATAATGACAAGCCGACAGTACTAGCCCTGCGGGAAATCGCCGAGGGCCTGGTGGACGCCGAAATTCTGGTAGAGAAGCCCAGCGTCGATCTGGAAGAGGAATTCGCCAGCGAAGAATCCGAATCCGAGACTGCCCAGGCAGCCGATTCGGAAGAAGCGGAAGCCGCACCCGCCGCGGAGGCCACTGAAGCCACACAGGATGAAGAGTCAGAAGACAAGTAATCGCAAAACCTGCACAGATGATTTAGTCCGGGAGTCGAGTCATGCAAGTTGCCGTAGATAACAGCATCGACTCCCTGGCGGACAACCTGTCCAGTTATCTGGGCAAGGATCAGGTCAACAACGTCCGCCGCGCCTTCTATTACGCCGAACAGGCCCATGACGGCCAGATGCGTCGCAGTGGTGACGCCTACGTCACCCATCCCCTCGCCGTCGCCGGCATCCTCAGTGAAATGCATATGGACCATCAATCCCTGATGGCAGCCATGTTGCACGATGTGATCGAAGACACCGGCATTACCAAGACCGCCATCAAGACCCAGTTTGGCAATACCGTGGCCGACCTGGTGGACGGTGTCAGCAAACTGAACAAGATGCGTTTCTCCAGCCGGGCCGAAGCCCAGGCGGAGAATTTCCAGAAGATGGCCATGGCCATGGCCAAGGACCTGCGGGTCATTCTGGTGAAGATTGCCGACCGCCTCCACAATATGCGCACCCTGGGTGTCTTGCCTCCTGACAAGCGTCGCCGCATTGCCCGGGAAACCCTGGATATCTATGCCCCCATCGCCAATCGCCTGGGCATGAACAATGTGCGCATCGAATTCGAGGATCTGGGTTTTGCTGCCTTGCATCCCATGCGGGCCCGGCGCATTTCGGCAGCCATCAAGCGGGTGCGTGGTAACCGCAAGGAGATCGTGTCCCAGATCCAGACTTCCCTGGAAGCCTGCCTGGAAAGAGAAGGCCTGCCGGGCCGCACCATCGGTCGCGAGAAACACCTGTACAGTATCTATGAAAAGATGCGCGCCAAGCGCAAATCCTTTTCCGAGATCATGGATGTCTACGCCTTTCGCATCATCGTCGACAGTGTAGACACCTGTTATCGCGTGCTGGGTGCCGTGCACAATCTGTACAAGCCGGTACCGGGCCGCTTCAAGGACTACATCGCCATTCCCAAGGCCAATGGCTACCAGTCTCTGCATACGGTGCTGTTTGGTATGCACGGGGTGCCCATCGAGATCCAGATTCGCACCGAAGAAATGGAAGCCATGGCCAATAACGGCATCGCCGCCCACTGGCTCTACAAATCCAGTGAAGACCTGCCCAGCAATGCCCATCTCAGGGCCCGGGAATGGGTCAACGGTCTGCTGGAGATGCAGAAGCATGCGGGTAATTCCCTGGAGTTTATCGAACATGTGAAGATCGATCTGTTCCCTGACGAGATCTATGTGTTCAGTCCCAAGGGTCAGATTTTTGAGCTACCCGCCGGCTCCACCGCCGTGGATTTCGCCTATGCCGTGCACACCGATGTGGGCAACTCCTGCGTGGCCTGTCGCATCAGCCGGCGCCTGGCGCCCCTGAGTGAACCCCTGCAGAGTGGTCAGACCGTGGAGATTATTACCGCTCCCGGCACCCAGCCCAATCCGGCCTGGTTGAGCTTCGTGGTCACCGGCAAGGCGCGCAGCAATATCCGCCACTTCCTCAAGAACCAGAAACATTCCGAGTCAGTGGCTCTGGGCCGGCGCCTGTTGAACAAGGCTCTGGCCGGCTTTGGCGCCACCCTGGAGCAGGTGCCCCAGGAAAATATCAGCAGCCTGCTGGAACAAACCAGTCTCATGTCCCTGGATAATCTGCTGGAAGAAATTGGTCTGGGTAATCGTATGTCCTATATGGTGGCGCAGCGCCTGACTGCCACTTCCAGTGCCGGGGTTGAAGATGAGCGTCGCCATGAAGAGAAGGGCACGCTTGCCATTCGCGGTTCTGAAGGCATGGTGATGAATTATGCCAAGTGCTGCCATCCCATTCCGGGCGACCCTATCGTCGGTCATATCAGCTCCGGCCGCGGCATGGTGATTCATACCGACGATTGCAACAACATCGCCGAGATTCGCGACAATCCGGAAAAATGTGTGGCAGTAAGCTGGGATGAAGGTGTGGAGGGCGAGTTCTCGGTAGAGCTGCGGGTTGAGATTGAAAACCAGCGCGGCCTGATCGCCACCCTGGCAACCACCATTACCGGCACCGAAGCCAATATCGAAAAGATCAGCACCGTGGAGCGGGATGCCCGTTTCAGTATTGTGAACCTGGCACTCAATGTGCGTAACAGGGTACACCTGGCACGGGTGATGAAACGCCTGCGCTTGATTCCGGCTGTCACCCGGGTCACGCGGGTCAAATCACGCCGTGTGCGCAAGGCTATTCGCAATCAACTGGGATCCAATCTGCATTGATCAGCGGCAACTAATGAGCGGTACCTTATGAGTGGCAAGAGCATAATCCAGACCGATGACGCACCGGCGGCTATCGGCCCCTATTCCCAGGCTGTTCGCAGTGGCGAACTGATCTTCCTGTCCGGCCAGATACCACTGGACCCGGAAACCATGCAGATCGTGGCCGACGATCTCGAGACCCAGGCACGTCAGGTTTTCAGCAATCTGCAAGCCGTGGCTGCCGCCGCCGACAGCAGTCTCGAGCGGGCCGTGAAGCTGACCATCTACATGACCGATCTGGGTCACTTCAGCACCGTCAATGAAATCATGGCTGAAATGCTGAAGCCGCCTTATCCGGCGCGGGCCACCATCGAGGTCAGTGCCCTGCCCAAGGGGGCACTGGTGGAGATAGACGCCATTCTGGCGGGCTAGGCCCTTAAGCCCTATACTGATTGTCAGTATTGATGCTCGTGATCAGCGAGAGGATGGATTTTCTGCCCCACCGCCTTCGGTCAGGGCAAACCCGACAGCCCAGCAATGTCCGCGCCCGCTACCAGCCAAGCTCTCACCAGCCTCAAAGGCGTCGGCCCTGCCCTGCAGAAAAAGCTCAATCAGCTGGGACTGTTCAACACCCGCGATTTATTATTCCATCTGCCGCTGCGTTATGAGGATCGCACCCGCCTGCATGCCATTGGCAAGGTAAGTCTGGGTGAGATGGTGCAGATCGAGGGCGAGGTGCTGGGTAGCTCAATTCAGTTCGGCCGACGACGCAGTCTGCTCTGTATGGTGCAGGATACCAGCGGCGTTATCAGCCTGCGCTTTTTTCATTTCAGCGCCGCCCAGAAGAAAGCCCTGGACGCTGCCAAGCGGATTCGCTGTTTCGGTGAGGTACGCCGGGGGCGTAGCGGCTTTGAACTCTATCATCCGGAATACCAGATTCTTCAGGCCGATGAAATTCAGGCCACAGACCAGACCCTGACCCCGGTGTATCCCACCACCGAGGGTTTGCAGCAGGGCAGACTGCGCAAACTCATCAATCAGTCCCTGGCCATGTTGCAGAGCCGGCCGCCCCGTGATCTGTTGCCCAAGTCCCTGCTGGAGCCCCTGAACCTGCCCAGCCTGACTGAGGCGATCCAGGTTGTGCATCAGCCGCCCGCCGATGCGCCAGCCTCATGGCTGGGCCATGGCGACAATCCCGGCCAGAAGCGACTGGCCTTCGAAGAGTTGCTGGCACATCGCCTGTGTATGCGCCGCTACCGACTGGAGAGCGATAACAAGACCGCTCCGGTCCTGCGGGCCGACAGTGACCTTGAACAAGGGCTTCTGCAGCAACTGGGGTTTGAGCTTACCACTGCCCAGCAGCGGGCCTTTGCCGAGATCTCTGCCAATCTTGCCAGTGGCCACCCCATGCTGCGCCTGTTACAGGGAGATGTGGGCTCCGGTAAAACCGTCGTTGCCGCGCTGGCAGCACTGCAGGCCATTGCCAGCGGTTTTCAGGTGGCCATCATGGCACCGACGGAGATTCTTGCCGAACAGCATTTACTGAATTTTCAGCAGTGGCTGAGCCCACTGGGTATCCAGGTGGGCTGGCTCAGTGGCAAGAGCAAGGGTAAACAACGCAGCCAGACCCTGGAGGCTTTGGCCGGGGGGGATTGCCAGCTTATCGTTGGCACCCATGCCCTGTTCCAGGATGAGGTGCACTATCAGCAACTGGGTCTGGTGATTATTGATGAGCAACACCGCTTCGGCGTGCATCAGCGTCTGGCGCTGCGGGACAAAGCCGGTCTCGGTGCCCTCAATCCCCATCAGCTGGTGATGACTGCCACGCCAATTCCCCGCACGCTGGCCATGAGTGCCTATGCCGACCTGGACAGTTCCGTGCTGGATGAATTGCCACCGGGGCGGACGCCGGTGAATACTGCCCTGATCTCCGCCGAACGCCGCGATGAAGTGGTGGCCCGCATCGACGGTGCCTGTCGCGGCGGCGACCAGGCCTATTGGGTCTGTACCCTGATTGAAGAATCCGAAGCACTGCAGGCCCAGGCTGCCGAGGCTACCGCCCAGACCCTGGCCGAGCAGTTACCGGGTCTTGCCATTGCCCTCATTCACGGGCGCATGAAGCCGAAGGAGAAAGCCGAAGTCATGGCCCGCTTCAAGGCCGGTGAAATCAAACTGCTGGTGGCGACAACCGTGATCGAAGTGGGCGTGGATGTACCCAATGCCAGCCTCATGGTGATCGAAAACCCCGAACGCCTGGGCCTGGCACAATTGCACCAATTGCGCGGTCGTGTTGGCCGCGGTAAAAAAGCCAGTCACTGTATTCTGCTCTACGCCACCCCCCTGTCAAATACCGGCAAGGCCCGCCTGAAAGTCATGCGGGAATCCACCGACGGTTTCTATATTGCCGAGCAGGACCTGGCGATTCGGGGCCCAGGTCAGGTGCTGGGCACCCAGCAGACCGGCCTGATGACCTTTCGTATAGCCGATATCAGCCGTGACGCGGCCATGCTGGATGACGTTAAGCAGGCTTCGGAAACCATCATGCGTGACTATCCCGAACTGGTTGATCCGCTGATACAACGCTGGCTGGGGGATCGCGTCAATTATATGAACGTGTAGACAAGGCTTGCCTGTGCGGCTGTCACTGGCCGCACAAATCTTTTATGCTAGCCGCCTGCCGCAAAGCCACGGACGCGCCGAGACCATGAAATCCAGTCAGTCAGTACTGCAGCTAATCAAGGCCCGCCTGCAGTCCCGATTTCCCGGGCTGATAGCGAAACTGCCAGCCTTTATCGATCTGACCCGGGCCAATCGCCCCATCGGCATACTGTTGCTGCTGTGGCCGACTATCTCGGCGCTGTGGATTGCCGCCGAAGGCCTGCCCGATCTGGACCTGTTGCTGATCTTTATACTGGGCACCGCCGTCATGCGTTCGGCCGGTTGCTGTATCAATGACTACGCCGATCACAATATCGATGGTCGGGTAGGGCGCACCGAGAAACGGCCTCTGGCAACTGGTGCATTGAAGCGCCAGGACGCACTTTATTGCTTTGCCTTTCTGTCGGCCATTGGCTTTGTACTGGTGCTGCTAACCAACCGCTTCACCATCTTGCTGTCTTTCGGTGCCATTGCTGTGGCTTCCATCTATCCTTTCATGAAGCGTTTCACAAATTTGCCCCAGGTGGTTCTGGGCCTGGCTTTTTCCTGGGGCATACTGATGGCCTTTACCGCCCAGACCAATACCTTGCCGGTGGTGGCCTGGTTGCTGTTCTTTGCCAATGCCATCTGGACTGTGGCCTATGACACCGAATATGCCATGGTGGACCGGGAATTCGACAAGCAGATCGGGGTGAAATCCACCGCCATTCTGTTTGGCGATGCCGACCGGTTTTTCATTGGCATGCTGCAAGTGATGTTTCTGTTTGCCCTGTGGCTGGCAGGCCGACAATTACAATTGGGGCTGGCCTTCAACCTGGGGCTG
>JALEHB010000060.1 GCA_022763285.1 Pseudomonadales bacterium
AGCGAGGCCCGCGCTTTACTCAGACACCACACGCAGCAGTTGCTGGTAATCGGTCAGACCCTGGAAGATCTTGTGAATACCGTCCTGCTTCATGGTACGCATGCCGTCCTTGAGAGCCTGGGCGCGAATATCGTCCAGCTCGGCCTTCTTGTAGATCATGGCCTGCAACTCGTGGGTGCCCACCAGCAGTTCATGAATACCGGTACGGCCTTTGTAGCCGGTGTCGCCGCATTCATCACAGCCCACCGCCCGACAGAGCTCCACCGAATCCGCATCGAAGTCGGGGTTGTCCATCTCCCAAACTTCGCGACCATAGGAGTCAATCAGGTGATCGATCTCTCGCTGCTCCGGCTTGTAGGCTTCCTTGCAGCTGCCACAGAGAGTACGCATGAGACGCTGGGCCAACACTCCCAAGAGGGCATCAGAGAAGTTCACCGGATCCAGCCCCAGATCCAGCAGACGGGTAATGGTCTCCGGTGCCGAGTTGGTGTGCAGAGTGGACAATACCAGGTGACCGGTAAGTGAAGCTTCCACACCGATACTGGCGGTTTCATGGTCACGCATCTCACCGATCAGAATCACATCCGGGTCAGCACGCAGGAAGGCGCGCATGGCGGTAGCGAAGGTGAAATCAATCTTGGGCAGCATCTGCACCTGTTGCAGACCGGGCTGGGTAATCTCCACCGGGTCCTCGGCGGTCCAGATCTTGCGTTCCGGTTTGTTGATATAACCGAGCACCGCGTGCAGGGTTGTGGTCTTACCGGAACCGGTCGGCCCCACCACCAGAAACAGACCATGGGGATGGGCAGACAGCTCCACCACCCGCTCATGGTTGTTCGGGTGCATATTCAGTTTTTCCAGCGGCATGGCGGCACCGGCAGCCAGAATACGCAGTACCGCACTCTCCCCCTGCACCGTGGGCACGGTAGCAACACGCAGTTCCAGCTTTTTGCCCCGCACCTTGAGTTTACACTTGCCGTCCTGGGGTAAACGCTTCTCGGCGATGTTCAGCCGCGACATGACCTTGATACGGGCAATAAGAGCCGCACAGTGCTCCTTGGGCACCTTCAGCAGTTCACGGCAGATGCCATCGACACGGATCCGCACGCCGCCGGGGGCATTATCCTTGCCAGGTTCAATATGGATATCCGAGGCGCCGAGTCGATCTGACTCGGTGATAATGCGGTTTACCAACTGGATAATGGCATTGGTCTCGGCCAGGCTGGCATCTTCATCGTCTTCATCGGCATCATCAAGCTCGACCGCGCCCTGCTCGTCCAGGCCGGAAAAGATATCGTCAAAGCCTTCTTCGTAATCGCCGTCATCGCCGCGCAGAAACTGGGCAATATGTTCCGGCAGGCCAACCCGAAACACATAGTTGCGGGCATTGACCACACCCTGAATTTCCATGATGCGCTGGTAATCCGAGGGGTCATCGATGAGGATCACCGCCTCATCCTTGTCACCGGCCACCGGCAGCCAGAGATTGCTGCGCAGATAACTGATACCGATATTCTCCAGCAGATCCACCGGCAATTCATGCTTGGGGTCGTACTTCATGTACGGCACCCGGTAGTAGTACTCCAGGGATTTGCCGATGGTGTCGGCTTCGATATTGTATTCCTCCATCAGGGCCCGGGAAGTGGAACCACCGTAGAGAGAAACCTTGTTCTTCAGATCTTCCAGTTCGGCACTGCTGATATGACCTTTCTGCACCAGGTAGTCATAGGGACCCTGGGTGCTTTGTAGCGAGGAACGGAACTGCTTGGCCAGCATCTGGCTGACCATGAGGGCGTGCTTGAGATCAGTCTTGGTGAAGTCCCGGTCACCTTCGAAATTAATGAGCTGCATGACCCCCAGCAGAATCTCGTCCTTGATGGGAACCACGATCTGGGACTTCACCTTCCAACCCTTGGCGTCGGAGAACTTGCTGTCAAACTGCAGGCGCGGGTGAATATCTACCAGCTCATCACTGTCTTTGACATTCTTGATCACCAGCGCCCGCTGGGAAAGCGCTACGTAACCGGCCAGTGAGGTAGTACTGAATGGCACGCGGATTTCGATGGAATCATCATCATCGGGATCACCGCCCTTGATGCTGGCAAGAATCTCCTTGCCGTTATCCACCGACTGATAAATGGTGAAAAGACGCACGCCCAGCAAGTCCAGCAAATCCTGCTCGACTTCCTTCATCGCCACTTTCAGCTTTTTGCTGTACTTGAGGCGCTGATAGATTTTCGAGAGCTTGGCGACAAACTCGTCTTTCTGCTCAACCGGTTCGGCCGGTGGCGTCTCGATTTCTACTTCCTGTGCGGCTGTCTCTGACATGCTTGATTCACAATGCTATCTTTTCAGGCTTATTCTGTTGTTACGTCCGCTTGCTGTCCCGGCTCCAGTCAATTGTGCTATCTACAGTGCAAACCGTAGTGAGGTACATCAATATCGGCTTTTGACCGGCAGACTCGTGGTAGAAATTCCCGCCCTCGGGCCGATAAATTCCCAAAGCCTGGCGACGCAGTGGCCGAAGCCTGCCCGGCGACATTCCTGCAGACAGCCACGGAGCCTGCACAACACAGCAGTAATCAATCAAAATGCCAGCAAATTCAAATAGATTCAACAGGTTTTTACTGATATTGCTCAGCCAGTTCACCCTTGTGGGGTCGGCCCTGGCGGCTTTGCCGGTGCTGAGCGACAGCGAATTACAGAGCCTGGGTCAGCGCATTTATGCCAATGAGTGTAATCAGCGATTTGAGTGCCTGGTGAGCTGGAATGCCGGAGAGGATTTCCCGTCCCTGGGAATCGGCCATTTCATCTGGTATCAGCAGGGTCAGCAGGAGGTCTTCGAGGAGACTTTTCCCGCCTTGCTGGACTATCTGCAGCAACGGGGCGTGGCCCTGCCGGCATGGCTCAGTGCTGCCGCTGAGGCTGACTCACCCTGGACCAGCCGTGAGCAGTTCCTGGCTGCCAGCGATTCGGAGAAAATGGGACAACTGCGCCAGTTCCTCTATGACAGCCGCGCCAGGCAGAGCGCCTTCATTGCCGAGCGCCTGCAAAACAGCCTGCCGGAGTTACTGGCGGCGGTGCCCGAGTCCCGGCGCCCGGAATTGCAGCGGCGCTTCATGAGCCTGGTCAATACTGCGCCGCCCTACGGCCTCTATGCCCTGATCGACTATGTTCATTTCAAGGGCAGCGGCCTGAGCCCTGGTGAGCGCTACCAGGGCCAGGGTTGGGGTCTGTTGCAGGTGCTTGAACAAATGCCCGCCGAGGCCAGTCTGGAAAACTTTGTGGCCAGTGCCGATGCGGTGCTCAGTCGCCGGGTTGCCAATGCCCCGCCGGCGCGCAATGAACAGCGCTGGCTGGCGGGCTGGCGGGCCCGACTGCAAACCTACCTGCCCGCCTCCGGCTCCCTGCAAAACCCCTAGCCTGCTTGCCGCTTGCGGCATTTCCGACTAACCTTGCCACTCGCTGAATTCCCGAGTTATTTCTATGACGTTCGAGCGCCCCAATATTGCAGCCATGCAGGGCTATACGCCCGGCGAACAGCCTGCTGGCGACAAGGCCATCAAGCTCAATACCAATGAGAATCCCTATCCCCCGGCACCGGCGGTAGCCGAGGCCCTGGCCGCTGTGCACAGTGAGGAATTGCGCCGCTATCCGCCACCCACGGCCAGCGAATTTCGCCAGACCGCTGCCGAGCTGCATGCTGTTGAGCCGGAGAATATCCTGCCCACCAATGGCGGCGATGAGTTGCTGCGCCTGGTGCTCACCACCTTTGTGGATCCCGACGAAACAGTCGTGGTGGCCGAGCCCAGCTACTCCCTCTACCCGGTACTGACTGCGATCCAGGGCTGCCAACTCAAACAAGTGCCTCTGGAACAAGGCTGGAATCTGCCTGGCAACTTCAGTGAACAACTCCAGGGCGCCAAGCTTTGTATTCTGGTCAATCCCCACGCCCCCAGCGGCCATCTGATGGCAGTGGAGGTCTTGCGCGAGGTCGCCAATTCCTTTGGCGGCATTCTGTTGATCGATGAGGCCTATGTGGATTTCATCGATCCGGACAAGGGCTATGACTCCCTGCCACTGGTGCGGGAGCTGGATAATGTCATTATCCTGCGCACCCTCAGCAAGGGTTATTCCCTGGCCGGACTGCGTTTCGGCTATGGCATCGGCAGCCCGAATCTGATCGCGCCGATGCTGAGCAAAACCCGTGACAGCTATAACACCGACCTGCTGTCCCAGCGCCTGGCCACGGCCGCCCTTAAATCTGTTGACCATGCCCGCCAGGGTTGGGACCGGGTACGGGCCAGTCGTAAAAAGCTGGCCGCCGAGCTTGCGCAGCTGGGCATGCCCTGCGAGCCCAGCCAGAGCAATTTTCTGTTGTGCCAGGTGCCACACAAACCGGGCGCCAAAGCACTTTATCAGGCCCTCAAGGACAAGGGCATTCTGGTGCGCTGGTTTGATCTGGAGGGTCTGCGCGAGCGCCTGCGGATCAGCATTGGCAGCGAAGAAGAAAACAGCGCCCTGATCGATGCACTCCGGGAGATCCTTGGCAGCACGAGTTGACAAGCAGGCATCTCCCCGTTAGAAACGAATTTTACCCAGCGACCTGGTTTTCCATGTCATCACAGGCGGACTCCGAAGCGAAGGACGGGGCCTCCGGCAGGACCTATCCCTGCCCGGAGTGTCACAAACCCATGCAGCGGCGCAGCGGCAAGCGCGGCCCGTTCTGGGGTTGTTCCGATTTTCCCCACTGTCGCGCCACCCTGCATGACCTGGACGGCAAACCCTCGGCAGAAGCGGATGAACGCTTCCGCTGCCCCATCTGCACTCGCCCCATGATTCGGGCCGACAAGGACAAGGGGGATTACTGGTTCTGCAGCGGCTACAGCAAGGGTTGCGGTATCCGCCTGGCGGACCAGGACGGCAAGCCCGAGGCCGCCTACCGCTGCCGCGATTGCGGCAACCTGCTGGTCAAGCGCGAGGGTAAACACGGTGAATTCTGGGGCTGCAGCAAGTATCCTGAATGCACCGCAAGCTATCGCAATAAGGACAACAGGCCCGATTTTGATTTTTTCACTGCTAAACGTTCGTAAGAAAACCGCCGCCACCCTCGCCGGAATCGCCATCGCCGCACTCTGCCTGTGGGGCTTGAGCATGTGGCAGGACATCAGCATTCAGGAACTGGTGAATATTCTGCTGGCGGTCATCGTCCTGCTGGGCGCCGTGATGGCGGCGGCCCTGGTATTGATTGTAGGCTTCAAACTGATCCTGCGTCTGGTGGACAGGATTGCCGAAAGGCAGCACGAGAAGAACGGCGACTAGCATAGCCGCGAGCAGAGGCTGGCCCTGATCAGGGCATGGGCAGCTCACGCGACATGATGATGGCATCCTCACGGCCATCGCTACCGGGGTAATAAGCCTTGCGCAGGCCAATTTGCGCAAAGCCCATGGAACGGTACAAATCGATGGCCGGGGCATTGCTGACCCGCACCTCGAGAAAACACTGTTTTGCTTCCAGTTTGGTCGCCCGCTCAAGCAGCAAGCGGAACAACCTGCGACCATAACCCTGACGCTGATAGTCCGGATGCACACACAGGGTCAGCAGATGACACTCCCCCACCGCCACGGACATCACCCCGTGGGCAACGATCTGGTGTTTGTTGGCCAGCACCCAACACTGATAGCCGGAACGCAGGCAATCCACAAAAATGCGTTTGTTCCAACCCTGCTCATAGGCCGCTGCCTCATTTCTGACCACAAGGTCCAGATCGCTGTGACGCATACTGCGGGCAAAAAACTGCATGGGCGTGGTGGCTGCTTGGTTCATATTCAGCTAAAGGGATGTTGCTCAGCTCGCCTGCAAACGCTGTCGCAGCGGCTGTAGCTGTTGCCAGACTTCCCGCTTCAGCTCCGGCAAGGCCAGCATGGCCTGCAGGCTGTCAACACAGCAAACCTGGCAATTGAGTTTTCTGGCAGGGAAATCACCGCTTGTCTGCTCTTTTGCAGCTCCGGGCATCAAGGGGGCCAGGCGGGAGCTGAACAGCAACAGATTGCTGAACCCACCCTGTTGGCGGCGCTGGGTAATAAAACCACCCAGGGCCTGGCGCGCATGTTCCTCGGTAGCTTCCCGGGCCGGCATGTCGGGGCTTAATGGCCAATTGAACATTTCCGCCTGCCAGTCACTGTCCCTGCTTTCAATGGACAGGGCCAACAGAATATTGCCCAGCAATTCCCGCGCCTCGGCTGAGTCTGCCCTGGCCTGCAGGGGCAATTCACTGAGCACCGCCAGATCGGGGCCAGGACGATAAAAAGCCAGACGGAACTGCAGCGCTGGTGCGGCGTTGGCATCTTCCTGTTCCGGGGCCTGTTGCGTGGCGGCCGCAGTGTCTGCAGCGGCGCTGTCAGCCGGGCTTTCACGACGTCGCTCACGCCGGGACTCATCCAGATCCACCACCACCCGGGCCGAAGCCGGGCGCACCGATCTGGTCTTGCTGGCAGGTTCAGATGCTGCCGCCGGACTTGTCCCTGCCTCCGGCTCTGCCGGCTCGGGCCAGACATAGTCGGGACTGGCAAGGGCATTGGCCAGGGGCTGACGCGGGTAATAAACCTGTATCCCCATGGCTTCTAGATAAGCCTGGCGTTGCTGTTCGTTCATAAAGTGCTGGTGCTTTTGATCCCGAGTCTGCCCCGGAGTCCGATCTGGAAACCGACCTCTGGCCGGGGCTTTGGCAAGACCTGCAATATACCCCGAAGCCGGGCTGCGCTCAACAAAGCCCCTGTTTTGCCCGGCCGCCTCTCTGGTTTGAAGTTGACTGCCTTTCATGATTGAATCCGGCTTCGGCGAGCGAGCGGTAATCTTATGAAAGCAATTGTCTGCAAATCCTACGGTCCCCCGGAAAATCTGGTTCTGGAAGAGATTGAAGCACCTGTGGCCGGCCCCGGTGAGGCGGTGGTTGAAGTGCATGCCGCGTCACTGAATTTTCCCGACACCCTGCAGATCCAGGGCAAGTATCAGTTCCAGCCTCCCATGCCTTTCACCCCGGGGTCTGAAGTGGGCGGCATCATCAAGAGCCTGGGCAGCGGTATTGAAGGCTTCGCAGTTGGCGACCGGGTCATGGCCACACCGGGCATTGGCGGCCTGGCCGAGCAGGTGCTGTGCAAGGCGCCGGCGCTGCGCAAGATTCCCGACAACATGGATTTCAAGACCGCCGCGGCCTTCGCCATGATCTATACCACCTCCTATCACGCCCTCAAGCAACGGGCCCAACTCAAGGCCGGGGAAACCCTGCTGGTATTGGGTGCCAGTGGCGGCGTCGGTCTGGCGGCGGTGGAATTGGGCAAGCTGATGGGGGCACGGGTCATTGCCGCCGCCAGCAGCGAGGAAAAACTGGAATTCATCAAACAGTTCAATCCCGATGCCACCATCAACTATGGCGATGGCGAGTTGAAGGAGAAGGTCAAGGCACTTACCGATGACCGTGGTGCCGATGTGATTTACGATCCGGTGGGCGGCGACCTGTTTGACCAGAGCTGCCGCTGCATCAACTGGAATGGCCGCCTGCTGGTGGTAGGATTTGCCAGCGGCAGGATTCCCGAGTACAAGGCCAACCTGGCACTGCTCAAGGGTGCCTCCATGGTCGGTGTTTTCCTCGGCCGCTTCCGCAAGGAGGAGCCCGAAGCCTATGAGGCCAATTTCCGGGAACTGCTGGCGATGTACGAGCAGGACAAACTGCATCCGGTGGTCACCCAGAGCTTTGCCGCCGAAGATTATGTGGAAGCCTTCAAGGTGTTCAGTGAGCGCCGGGTTATGGGCAAGGTAAGCCTGCAATTCAATGCTGACTGACGCTGAGATTCGCGCCGACCTGGCCCGCCTGAAAGACATTGTCGCCGCCCACAAGGCGGCCGATGCGGAACTGGCTGTCCATGAAGAGGAAGTGGCCGGCCAGCTCTATACGGTATTCAGCAAGATCCCCGAAAATCTCGGCCAACTCTACCAACTGGGCCTGGCACAGCCAGACCTGCCCTTTCTGGTTTACCAGCATGAACGCTACAGCTTTGCTGAAGCACTGGACATGGCGCGTCGTCTTGGCCGGGTGTTATTGGAAAACTATGGCATCAAGCGCGGTGAACGGGTAGCCATCTGCGCCCGCAATTCGCCGGAGTGGTGCCTGGCCTATATGGGCATCACCCTGATCGGTGCGGTGGTGGTGCCCATGAATTCCTGGTGGAAGGGTCCCGAACTGGCTTATGGCCTGAAAGACAGCGGCAGTCGTCTCGTCTTTGCCGATCCCCAGCGGGCCATGCAGATGCAGGACAGTCTCAGTCAACTGGGAGTGGCTCTGGTGCAGATCAAGCCGGAATCAGTCAGCGAGCAGGCGCCGGAATTCTACTCCCTGCTGGACGGCGTGGAGCCTCTCAGCGATGCCGAGATCGATGCCCTGGCAGTGGCGGCCGACGACGATGCTTCCATCATGTATACCTCCGGCTCCACCGGCGAGCCCAAGGGTGTGCTGTCCAGTCATCGCGCCATCATCAGTGCCCCCTACACCTGGAGATTCGTCAAGGAAATCAACGAAATCCTGCGCCCGGAACTGCTGGAAGAGAATCCCGAGTTTCAGCCTGCCATTCTGGCCAATGTCCCCCTGTTCCATGTCACCGGCAGCCATGCCCAGTTTCTGTCCTGTTTTCTCTATTGCCGCAAGTTCGTGATGATGTACAAATGGGACGCCAACAAGGCACTGGAGCTGATCGAGGCCGAACGCATCTCGGTCTTCCATGGTGTGCCCACCATGACCTGGGAGTTGATGCATGCCGAAAACTTCGCCCGCACCGACCTGCGCAGCCTGCGCCAGGTACAGAGCGGCGGCGCCCCGCGCCCGCCGGAACATCTGAAACTGATGCAGGAAAAATTCCCGGAGCGGGCCATGCCCGGCCTCGGCTATGGTCTTACCGAGACCAATGCCATTGGCGCCATTATCTCCGGCAAGTTCTACCTGGCCCGCCCCAACAGCACTGGTCGCCCTTCGCCGCCGGTCACCCAGGTCAAGATCGTCGATGAAAAGGGCCAGACCCTGGAGGCGGAACAGGTGGGCGAAATCTGCATCAAGGGGCCAAGCCTGATGAAGGGCTACTGGAACAAACCCCAGGCCACTGCCGAAGTCCTCATCGACGGCTGGTTCCACACCGGCGATATCGGCTATCTGGACAGTCTCGGCTTCCTGATCATTTCCGACCGGGCCAAGGACATTGTTATTCGGGGCGGCGAAAACATCGGCTGTGCCGAAGTGGAATACGCCATCAGCGAGCACCCGGCGGTTAATGAAGTCTCTGTCTACGGCATCCCCGATGAGCGCCTGGGTGAACTACCGGTGGCATCGGTCATGCTCAGGCAGGGAACCCAGCTGAGCGAAGAAGAACTGAAAGCCTTTCTGGCTGACAAGATCGCCGCCTTCAAGATTCCTGAAAGCTTTGATTTTCACCACCAGCAACTGCCCCGCCTCGGCACCGGCAAGATCGCCAAGCGCCAGCTGCGCGAGCAGGCCATCGCCCGCCTCAAGTCCTGATCCAGTCCCGCAAGCACTGCGTAAATAATGGCAGGGATTGCTGCCCCGAGCGGTCCTGGCTTCATCAAACTGTCACATTGAAGCCTTAACGTGGGCGCCAGATTTTCATCCTTGAGGTGAAAAAATTTCAGCCCTGGACACTTTAAATAGCTGAAGGAAATCCCCAGAAATACCGATATACAGGATAGGCGATATGCGTAAAGCTAAAACCGGCAAAGAGGGACAGACCATGAAAGAGCAAAAATGGGATGACTTCGAAAGCGCAAAGGAGTTTCTTGAGGCTGCTTTAATGCCTGAGGAAGCCGAGGCCAGCGAACAAAAGGCCTCGTCTACCAAAGACAAGTCTCGGGTTACCGAAATGCGTCGAAGAATTGAGGAACGACTCGACAGCAAGCGAATTGCTCTGGAGTACGATTACCTCGCAATGGAAGATATTTCAGACGATCTCGATTTCGACGATCCCCTGGAAAGACTCCAGTAACAGCCAGCCCGGGCAGGTCCGAGTCACAACAAAGACCTGCTTCACTGCGCCAGAGATCAAGGCAAGCAACTGAATTTATTCGGTTTTTGCCAGCTTCACCCGATTTTTCGGCATTTCCGCCCCCTGCAATTCAGGCTATTCAGCCCCGCCCTAAGTTAGTATGATTGGCCCCTTGTTTTAGCAGGGCCGATTTAACGAATGACCTATTGTGTAGCAGTGTCTGTGGATGCAGGCATGGTGTTTTGTTCCGATTCCTTGACCAATGCCGGTGTAGATCAGGTCTCCACCTACAGCAAGATGCATCGCTTCAGTGTGGAAGGGGAAAAATGCTTCGTCATCCTCAGTGCCGGCAATCTGGCCACCACCCAGGCCACCATTGCCAGAATCAAGAGTGACATCAAGAAAGACAGTGCTGACAATCTGCTCACCATGAGCAATGTCGAGGACGCCGCCGACTACATCGGTGACATCAGTTGTGAACAGCAGGAGAAGCGCGCCGTCGAGGGCAAGAATTTCGAAGCCAGCTTTATCATCGGCGGTCAGGTCAAGGGCAACGAGCAGGAGATCATACTGGTCTATCCGGAAGGCAATCACATCACCTCCTCACCAGACACCCCCTACCTGCAAATCGGTGAGAGCAAATACGGCAAACCCATCCTCGACCGTATCCTGACGCCGGAGTTGAATCTGGATACCAGCGCCATGTGCGCCCTGGTGTCCATGGACTCCACCATGCGCAGTAACCTCAGCGTGGGGCCACCCATCGAGTTGCTGATGTACAAGGCCGACTCCCTGCATCTGGATGAGCCCTATCGTTTCGAGAGCGACAGTGATTTTCTGCGGGATCTGAAACGCAGCTGGGATGAACGTCTCAAGGAAGCCTTCCGGCAGATGCCACCCATGACCTGGGCTAAGAACTGGGATAAATCAGACCGTGGACAAAGCGGAGCTTAGCCATAGTCAGTGTTGACAGGGTGAATGGGTAGGCGTCCTCCAGCCCCATACTGCGGTTCAGGGCATTTAGCATAATGGTCAGCTCTGACCATTTCAGCATCAGATCATCAATATCATCGAATTTGGTTGAGCCTTGCTGCATATGGTACTCACCGGCGGTCTCCAGGGTGTCCACCATGTGCAGATAATGAGCCCAGACTTCGGCCCAGTCTTCCAGCGGATGAGCCTGGGCATAGTGACTGATCAGATTGGGGTTTAGCTCCAGAGTAAACTTATTGTTGTAGTAATACTCCAGTGCCGCGGCGTAGTCGCGCTGCTCATCGCCGAACAGTTCCCGAAACGCAGCCAGCCTGCCAGCGTCACAAGCCACCAGTTTATTGAAGTAGTAGTGGCCGATTTCGTGGCGAAAATGGCCCAGCAGAGTGCGATAAAGCTCACCGGTAAACTGCCGATTGATTTCCCGGCGCACATGATCGGCTTCGGCAATATTAATGGTAATCAAACCATTGAGGTGGCCGGTATTCACATGCTCTTCCACCACCCCCGGATTGGTGCGCTGGTCTTCGATGAACTCGAAAGCCAGGCCGTTGGGGTCCTGGTCCTTGCCCTCTATGGGCAGTTGCAGGGACAGTAAGGAGTAGATCAAACGGCGCTTGGCAAGCTCCATGCTTTTCCACCAGCTGCGCCGCTGCGGCAACTTCAGATTGGGAATAGTATGATTGAGCTTGCAGGCGAGACAGTAACTATCACCTTCTGTCGACACCAGCCAGTTACAAACTCCGTAGTCGGCTGAATTTTGACAGAGGGCTCTGCCTGAATCGCCGGCATCATCCAGTCGACGCATTTGCATTGTGACTGGATCGAAGCCGACCTGATGGTCGCAATTCAGACAGCGGCTGTTTTCAAAGAACAGTGCCTGGCCGCAGGCACAACTGAAGTTTTTCATGGTGGGCTCTGGATCAGTGCAGAAACCAGGTATTGGCAATCTTGGCGTGGGTCGCGGCCAGGGATTTCTGTAGCTCGTCAATATATTTGAGCAAACCCTTGTTCAGCAGCTTTTCAATATCGCCATCACCCAGCAGACGGCGAGTGCGGTCTACCTGCCATTTTACTTTCGATGAGCGAGGCAGCTTTTTGAGCACCTTGTTCATGGTGGTCAGATTGTGGGCCGTGGCGCGGGGAAACTGTTCATCCTTGAGCAGAAAATTCACCACATCCTCGCCGCTGATGCGCTCCCGCACATGCTGCCGGTACATCTGGTAGGCGGACAGGGAGCGCAGAATATTCATCCAGAGAATGCCTTCGAATGGCGCCTGGTTTTGTGGTTCACCTGGCACATTGGGAAGCGACTCCAGCAGGCTGCCGGTACCCACATCCACAATACGGGTGGTCATGTCAGCTCGTTCAAGGCTGCGCCCCAGGCGAATAAAACTGTAAGCCTCATCGCGGCTCATGCATCCGCCCAGCAGACCGGTAATCTGCTGACAGTCCGAAATAACCTGATCGAGAAACTCATGACGCGGGCCACGGGCAACTGCAGCATCCGCTTTCTCCCTGGCCAGATAATACAGATCATTGATCATTTCGAAGGCTTCGGTGGGCATGATCTCCCGTGTGGTGCGGGCGTTCTCCCGGGTCATGGCCAGATTGTCGAGGATCGAATAGCCGTTGCGCTCCGCCAGCAGGAAACGCATGACATTGCGCTCGGATTCCTGCTTGTAACGTTCCGCAAAAGCCTTATCTGTGCCGGTAATCTCCACCAGGGAATGCCAGCCCAGTTTGGTACCCTTGGGCAGATCCATCAGCAAGGTAGAAAACACATTCAACAGGCGGGCAGTATTTTCCACCCGTTCCAGATAGCGGGCCTGCCAGTAAACGCGTTCTGCAACTCTCGATAGCAACATCTTGCGGCCTATTCGTCCCCGATTATCCAGGTGTCCTTACTGCCACCACCCTGTGATGAATTCACTACGTAGGAGCCCTTGACCATGGCTACCCGGGTAAGCCCGCCGGCGGTGACATGGGTCTTGTCCGACTGCAGAATAAAAGGTCGCAGGTCGACATGGCGCGGCTCCACCGAACGCTCACCCAGTATCGGTACGGTAGACAGGGAGATCAGCGGCTGGGCCATATAGTTGCGCGGGTTCGCCTTGATCTTGCGGGCAAATTCCTCCCGTTCCTTGCGGCTGGCCTGGGGTCCGATCAGCATGCCGTAGCCACCGGATTCATTGGCGGGTTTCACCACCAGCTTGTCCAGGTTCTTCAGCACATGATCGCGCTGGGCCTTGTCGGTACACAGGTAACTGGGCACATTGGGAATGATCGGATCTTCATCCAGATAGTATTTGATGATCTGGGGAACATAGGTATAGATGATCTTATCATCGGCCACACCGGCACCCGGCGCATTGGCCAGGGCCACATTGCCTTTCACCCAGGCATTGAACAGGCCCTTGACCCCCAGCACCGAATCCTTGTTGAACACCGAGGGGTCCAGAAACAGATCGTCGATGCGACGATAGATCACATCCACCTGGGACAGGCCATCGATGGTGCGCATGAAGACCTTGTCGTCCTCGACCACCAGATCGCCCCCTTCCACCAGCTGCGCACCCATGCGCTGGGCCAGGAAGCTGTGTTCGAAATAGGCCGAGTTATAGATCCCCGGCGTCAGCACCACCACTTCGGGATACTTCACATTACGGGGCGACAGTGCCGCCAGGGTGTCGAAAAGCTGGTTGGGGTATTCGGTTACCGGACGAATATCGTAATTGTTCTCAAACAACTCCGGAAAAACCCGCTTGGTCACCCGGCGGTTTTCCAGCATATAGGACACCCCGGAAGGCACCCGCAGATTGTCTTCCAGCACAAAAAACTGACCGTCTTCGCCCTTAATCAGGTCGGTGCCACAGATATGGGCCCAGACATCAAATTTGGGTTTGATACCCACGCACTGCTTGCGAAAATTGCCGGAGTTGAGAATCAACTCCTCGGGCACCACCTTGTCCTTGAGGATCTTCTGATCGTTATAAAGATCGTGGATAAAACAGTTCAGTGCCCGAAGGCGCTGCTCAAGTCCCTTGCTGGTGTGGTCCCATTCAGAGGCCGCAATGAGGCGCGGAATGATATCCATGGGCCATTCGCGATCGATATTGCCGGCATCGCTGTAGACCGTGAAGGAAATGCCCATGGTTTTGATGGCCAGTTCCGCTGCAGTTTTTTTCTGCAACAACTCTTCATGGGTCAGGGAACGGAGATAACTGGCCAGGCGGCGGGCGGGTTTTCGTGCGTAACCCGGGCTGCTGATGAGTTCATCATAAAACTTGCCAGGGTTATAGGACTTCCAATTAACGCGCATCGGTTCTACCCGCGATCAGGATATTGGAGCCGTGTTTGCTAGTGCTTTTTTGCATCACAGTTAGCAAGAGTCTACCACAGCCAGCGCTACTGTCTACGTTGGCACAAGACTCACACTTGTTAACTGATCAATTTGTCAATGGCCAGGCCAGCAGCAACAAGGGAGTCGCCACACAGACGATAACAATTTCCAGTGGCAGACCAACACGCCAGTAATCCCCGAACTTGTAACCACCCGGCCCCATGATCAATGCATTATTCTGGTGCCCGATTGGGGTCAGGAAGGCACAGGAAGCGCCCACTGCCACCGCCATCAGAAAGGCATCGGGATTCAGATTCAGGAACAATGCCAGATTGTAGGCAATGGGTGCCATCAGAATCGCGGTTGCGGCATTGTTCAGTACATCGGACACCGTCATGGTCACCACCAGAATCATGACGATGATAAA
>JALEHB010000061.1 GCA_022763285.1 Pseudomonadales bacterium
AGACAAATAGCCACATAGTTCAGCATCTGTGCCGGGTTGCCCTCACTGTCGACAATCAGAGAACTGCCAAATACCGACAGGATGAATGGCACCAGAAAAGTGACGAAGATGCCCATCAGGCAGAAGCGAATCAGCAAATGCCGGTCGGCCTGACGACGCGCGGTTACGGTGTAGTAATTGATCATCCCGCCGGCCGCACCGACCAGGATCATGATGAAAACCAGCGCTGTAAAATGCCCCATAACTCACCTCGCTACTCTGAAGCTGATATTGCCAAGTCTTTGTTTCCCTGCGAAATATTGCCATACACATAGGCGAACGCCAGATTCAAGCAAAAATCCGGGCAACTCGCCAGTGCTGACGCAACAGGGTGAGATAGTTTACATGAATAAAGATGACACTCTTTATGGTTTGGCGGCTTTTTTGCGCTTTTTGCGGCCCAGCCAGAGAATCGAGGCTACAATTTCAGCCAGCAACAGTGCCGCCAGCAGCGGTACCAGTGCCCGGCTCGCGGCGTCGACGCCCACGGTAATGGCATCCAGAGTGGTGATCATCAGGGCCGGGGCGAGGCTATCACCCTGGGTATTGGCATACCAGGGCGTCAGGATCAGGGCAGCCATGAGTGCCCGCAGGGAATAACTCAGCCACAGACGCCGGCGAAAGGCGGTAAAGCGCCAGAAGATGCGGTAAAACAGGGCTGCTGCGATCAGATAAACCGCCCAGATTACCCAGTAATTGTAAGTTCCCTCTTCCATTCCGGCTCGTTTCTCAGGAGTCTACCCAGCGAATGACATGTTCTTCCCAGCCTTCCGGGTGCACATGTTCTTCCGACAGGACCTGTTGACCGACCGCAATCCCGGCAGCTTCCATCGCCGCCCGGGAGCCAGTCAGCAGCGGATGCCAGTCATACAGCGGTTTGCCTTCGGCCCGCAGCCGATAGGCGCAGCTTGCCGGCATCCAGCGCAATTGAGCCATGATATCCATGGCCCTGACATTAAGGCAATCTGGCACCAGTTCCGAGCGGCGTGAGTAACAATTGCAGCCACCGCTGTCCTGATCCAGATAACGACAGACGATTCGGGTCCAGTAGATCTCGCCGTCGTCTTCATCTTCTATTTTCTTAAGGCAACAACGGGCACAACCATCACAGAGGGCTTCCCACTCCTTATCGTTCAACTCTTCCAGGGGCAATTCCCAGAATTTTTCACGCAGTGCGCTTTGCTTGCTCATCAGCTTTCTTTGGCCAGCACTTTAGTAAAACCCGCTTCCAGTTGTTCCCGGCGCCAGCCGGCCATGTCCCCCTGCCAGTGCAAGCGGGGCTTGGCTGACTGGGTGTCCAGCATGGCCAGTAATTGCCGTTTGCGTGCCAGTAGCTCCGGCGCCATGTCCAGAGCTTCGGCGCGGCTGCGGGTATGTTGCTGCAGACGTTTTAACAGATTCCGGTATTCCGGAGTCAAGGGTGCCGGCACTGCCTCCGGGGTCTGCTGATCTGCACTTCCCTGCTGCTCAGCAAACATCACCTGCAGCAGCTTTTGCCCGCGGTGCTTGAGCAGGCCCGGCTGGATATCCTTCAGGGCCAGCATTTTGTCCAGATCAGGCTCGGGCCAACGCGCTGCTTCCCGGGCCAGGATCAACAGTTCGGCGTCCTTGGCAATCCAGTTGCGAGGCCGATTTTTACGGCGTGCCTCCTGCTCTCGCCAAATGCAGAGCCGTTGCAGCATCGCCAGTGCCTTGTCGTTCAGTCGCCAGGCATTGCTGATCCCGGCATAGAGCATGGCCCAATTGTCTTCGGACTCGAACTCCCGGGCGGTGCTCAGCAACTGTCGGCAGTCTTCCTCAAACCAGGCCTGCTTGCCGGTTTTGCCCAGCTCTTCGGCCAGATTGTCGCGCATCTGCAACAGGTAGCGAACATCCAGGGCCGCATAGCGCAGCTGGGCCTCACTGAGGGGGCGCTGCAACCAGTCGGAACGGGTCTCGCCCTTGTCTATTTCCTTGTCCATCAACTCCAGGGCCAGAGCCTGATAGCTGAGTGAAAAGCCCCTGCCGAGAAAGGCTGCCGCCATCTGCGTATCAAACAGGCGAGCCGGCAGACAGTCGAAGCTGGTGAGCAGCAGATTCAGGTCTTCACCGGCGGAATGCACCACAAACTCGATTTCCGGGTTTCGGAGCAGCTCCAGAAAGGGCTGCCAGTCATTAATGCCGAGGGGGTCGATCAGGGTACAGCGCTCGCCATCGCCCACCTGCAATAAACCCAGTTTCGGGTAGAAGGTATTGGTACGCATGAATTCGGTGTCCAGGGCCAGGCTCGGGCAGCGCTGCCATTGCTCAGACAACTGCGCCAGCCTTTCATCGGATTCCACCATCAGCAATTCCATGCCATCCACCGCTTCCATCTGCTACCCCTGGTTCTGCTCGATTACTTTACGACCGGAAAAGGCATGACTCAAAGTGCCGCCGTCAACGTATTCCAACTCGCCCCCTATGGGCACGCCATGGGCAATCCTGCTGACCACGACACCACTGGGCCTGAGTTGCTCCGCCAGATAATAAGCCGTGGCATCGCCTTCCACGGTGGGATTGCAAGCGATGATCACCTCTTCAATCCCTTCTTTGCTCACTTTCTCCAGAAGCTGCTCAATACCCAGCTGTTCCGGACCGATGCCGTCAATAGGTGACAGATGTCCCATCAAGACAAAGTAGATACCCTGATAGCTTGCAGACTGCTCGATGGCAAAAATATCGGCCGGTGATTCCACCACACAGCAAAGCTTGTGATTTCTCGAGCCACTGGCGCAGATCCGGCAAAGCTCTTCTTCTGTAAGGGTGCGGCAGGAACGGCAATTGCCGACCTTTTCCAGTGCTTCTTCCAGCGCTTCGCTGAGCTTCTTGCCGCCCTCACGGTTGCGCTCCAGCAGATGCAGACTCATGCGCTGGGCAGACTTGGGTCCCACACCTGGCAGGCAGCGAAACGCCTCAATTAACTGTTCAATCAGGGGACTGGAATTCATCAGAACGGGAACTTGAATCCTTCGGGGAGATTGAAACCACTGGCCATGCCACCCAGGGTTTCCTTGTTTTTGTCTTCCAGCTTGCGCACTGCATCATTAACCGCAGCAGCAATGAGATCTTCCACCACTTCCTTGTCTTCCTGCAGCAGGGTATCGGCCAGCTTCACTGCCTTGACGTCGTGGCGGCCATTCATGCTGACTGTGACCAGGCCGGCGCCCGATTCACCCTGCACGACCAGATTGGCCAGTTCTTCCTGCGCTTTCTGCATTTGCTCCTGCATCTGCCGCGCCTGGTTCATCAATTCATTGAAATCAGTCATAGCTGTTACCTGTGCTGTCTCGATCAAGCCCCGGTTTTCTTGTCCAGGGGCACTATACTGTCGGTGGCAAGGCTACCGGAAAAACGTTCCAGCAAGGCCCTGACCTGTTCGTCTTCCTGAAAATCCCTGACCATGGCCTGGTGCGATTCTGCCCGCAAGCGCTGGGCCCGTGCTGCCGCTGTTTCCTGATCCACCTGGCAAATTTCCACCTGCAGGCTCAGCTCACTGCCAAAATGGGCATTCAGTGCCTGCTCAAGGCGTGGCAGCATTTCCTCATTGAATACCGCGCTCTGCCCCTCATCCAGTTGCAGCCGCAATTGTCCGTCCCGCACGCCACACCAGACGCAATTGGCCAGTACATTGCCGACAATGCCGCTGACGCCCAACTGCGGATAGAGCCGCAGCCAGTCTTCATGGCCAAGGGCGCTGACCGCCAGTTCCTTGGTGGTTGATTCAGCCATGGAATCGTCCGCACCTGTACTGCCGGAAGACGGCTCTGGCTTGACCCTGGCCTCTGTAGCGATGACAGCTTCATTCGGCACAGTCCTGGCAGCTTCTTCGCTTGCGGCAGGCGCAGCCGGTTCTGGCTGATCAATAGCCTGCGCTTCACTGGCAACCTCTTCCTCGACGGGAACCGAATCGGTGGCGGGCAAAGGGAGTGGCGGGACTGCTTCGGTGGCTGCTGCCTGATGATCAATTTCCGGAGCTTCACGCTCCGGCGCGGCCTCAGTCAGAGGCTTTTTTTTTTGCTCCGGATCCTGGGCAGGATCGGCTTGCTCGTTTTGGCTTGTTGTCTGCTGCACCGCCCCGGCATCGGCACCGAGGTCGGCAAAGCGTGGTGAGAACACCAACATGCGAATCAGCAGCATTTCAAAAGCGGCGCGCAGATCGGTGGCCAGACGCAGTTCTTCCCGCCCCTTGTTGCCGATCTGGTAGTAAAGCTGGATATCTTCGGCACTGAATTTACCGGCCAGTTGTTGCAGGCTGTCCCGGTCACCAAAACTGTTGTCCAGTGCTTCCGGCAGCAATTGCGCCAGGGCGATCCGGTGCAGCGCCGATAACAGGCTATCCAGGGTATTGGCGTAGTCCGGGGTTTGTTCGGCCAGCTGTGCCACCACTGCCAGCACATCGGCGACGCTGTTGGCGGCCATGGCTTCCAGAAGACGTGTGATTTGTTGATGCTGGGGCACCCCCAGCATTTCGATTACCGCATCCCGGCGGATTTCCCCCTGACAATAGGCAATGGCCTGATCAACCAGGGTCAGGGCATCTCGCATACTGCCGGCAGCGGCACTGGCCAGTTGCCACAGTGCCTCTTCGTCGAAGGCGATCTGTTCTTCTTCCAGCACTTTTTGCAAATAGGACTGGATCAGTTGCGGATTGAGGTTTTTCAGATTGAACTGCAGGCAACGGGAAAGAATGGTTACCGGCAGCTTCTGCGGATCGGTGGTGGCGAACAGGAATTTGACGTGTGGCGGCGGCTCTTCCAGGGTTTTCAACAAGGCGTTGAAGCTGTGATTGGAGAGCATGTGCACCTCGTCAATCAGGTACACCTTGAAGCGTCCACGGGAAGGCGAATACTGCACATTGTCCAGCAGCTCACGGGTGTCATCCACCTTGGTACGGGAAGCGGCATCCACCTCGATCAGATCAACGAAACGCCCCTCATTGATCTCCACACAGGCATTGCAGGTCTCGCAGGGTGTTGAACTGACCCCTTTTTCACAATTGAGACACTTGGCCAGAATCCGCGCCAGGGTGGTCTTACCCACGCCCCGGGTGCCGGTAAACAGATAGGCATGGTGGAGGCGCTCATTGTCCAGCGCATTAATCAGGGATTTGAGAACGTGAGCCTGCCCGGCGACCTGGGAAAAATTACTGGGCCGCCATTTGCGGGCAAGTACCTGATAGCTCATGTGGGCATTATCGCTCGGCAAGAAAGCAACGGGGCTGAGGCCGGCTGCTCTTGCCAGTTGAATAAACAAAAGCCCTTGTCAGCCACACCACGGCACATGAATCAGCTACTACCGTTGCTCCCTTCCGGGCCTGGCGGGGTTTATAACCTATCATTGCGCGGGGACCGACAAGGACCGGAGCAATGATAGCACAGGGGATGGGGGTTTTGGGGAGGGTTGGGGGTGAAAAATGTGGGTTTGGGGTGTGGTGCGGGATTTGGGGATTGAGGGGCACTGCGTGCTCCTGAGGGAGGGATTGATTCAGAATTTGGCTAAGCTCAATTCTTGGGAGTTCTTACGGGGTGTTTGTGCCTGGATGGCTTGGTAGGTGTTGGTAAGGAGTGACGATCCCCGTTGGGGCCGCGCTTTGCGCGGTCTGCGCTGCTTCGCAGCTTGCGAACCGGAGGGTTCTTATCAGACTCCCGCACAGACAAAATTAAAAAAGGGCCCTTTGGGTTTTTGGATCGCGGCTTTGGGATGGTGCTTGCTGGCTGGTGGATGGGAGCACTGCGTGCTCCTGAGGGAGGGATTGATTCGCAATTTGGCTAAGCCAAATTACTCACCCCTTCGGGGCCGCGCTTTGCGCGGTCTGCGCTGCTTCGCAGCTTTCGAACCGGAGGGTTCTCATCAGACTCCCGCACTACCAATACGAAAAAAGGGCCCTTTGGGCTTGAAGATCCTGGCTTCGGGATGGTGATTGCTGGCTGGTGGATGGGAGCACTTTGTGCTCCTGAGGGAGGGATTGATTCGCAATTTGGCTGAGCCAAATTACTTACCCCGTTGGGGCCGCGCTATGCGCGGTCTGCGCTGCTTCGCAGCTTTCGAACCAGAGGGTTCTCATCAGACTCCCGCACTACCAATACGAAAAAAGGGCCCTTTGGGCCCATTTGTCGTATTGGCGGTGAGGGAGGGATTCGAACCCTCGATACGTTTCCGTATACACACTTTCCAGGCGTGCTCCTTCGACCACTCGGACACCTCACCGTAAACTGATAAATCTTTGTTCTGCAATCTCCATTAATTGGGCTTGTTTGACAAGCCTCGGGGCTGGAAATCGGCCCCTTCCTGCGAAGGCGCGTACTCTAGCCTAGCGGGGGGCGGATATCAAGTTATCTACTGGCGTAGCAGGCGTTTGATGATGCGTTCCGAGGGGAACGGGCTGGTGGAGCGGTAGACATTGATGTCCAGGCCGCCTCTTCTGAGATAGTTCATGCTCAGGGTCAGTTCTGTGGGTTGGCAGAGGCTGACCAGGTCTCTAAAGATTCTTTCGGCACATTCCTCGTGATAGCCCTGATGGCCCCGGAATGAGCAGAGATAGGCCAGCAGGCTGGCTTCGTTGATGCGGGTGCCGCTGTATTCCAGGTTGACGCTGGCCCAGTCCGGCTGGCCGGTGACCGGACAGTTGGATTTGAACAGGTCGCTGTAGACCGTCTCATCGAAGGCCGGTTCCGGGTCCAGTTTCAGCAGGGTCTGGTCGGGTTCATAGTGGCTGATCTCGATATCCTGTGCATCCAGGGATTTGCCCTGACGAACAGTGACCGCCCCGCCCTCGCCCTGGCCCAGGCTTTGCAGTTCTACCGTGACCCGGGATTTGCTCACCGCCGACAGATCATTGGCAATGATGCCCGCCAGTTTTTCCCGGCTCTCGAAACGCTCCTGGTTAAAGGAGTTCAGATAGAGCTTCAGGGATTTGGATTCGACAATGTTTTCCGAATCGGCATTGAAGAAGAATTCGCCCAGGGCAACTTCCGGCTTGCCCTTTTCGTTTAGCCAGGACAGTTCGTAGGCATGCCAGTGATCGATGCCGTACATGAGCAGCTTCTTGTCGATGTCCAGCAGGGAGCGTGCCGGCCAGCGCGGAATTGGATAGAGAATTCCCGGGTCGTATTTGCTCGGGCTCGGGACTTTTTCGCCCAGGGGATTAACTGACATGGATTAATACCTGTTCAGTGCCGCAGACCGGTGCTGCGCCTGAGCATCCAGATACAGGCACTGTAAAGAATCACCACGAAGATGGACAGAATAATGAAAGCCCAGGATACGCCGATATCGGAAGTCCCGAGAATGCCATAGCGGAAGGCATTGATCATGTAGAAAATCGGATTCAGACCCGAAACAAACTGCCAGAAATCCGGCAGCAGCTGGACCGAATAAAACACCCCGCCCAGATAAATCAATGGCGTCAGCACGAAGGTCGGAATGATGGAAATATCGTCGAAGCTGTTGGCAAAAATGGCATTGATGAAACCGGCCATGGAAAAAACCAGCGAGGTCATCAGGATGACGCTGACGGTGATCAGCGGGTGTTCAATGCGCAGATCAGCAAAAAACAGAGCCATAGCTGTGACAATTGCCCCCACTGCCAGGCCGCGGGACATACCACCTGCCACAAAGCCAAGCAGGATCACATAGTTCGGTACTGGTGCCACGAGTAATTCTTCAACGCTGCGTTGAAATTTCTGACTGAAGAAACTGGATACCACATTGGAATAGGAATTCTGGATAACCGCCATCATGATCAGACCCGGCACGATGAAATCCATATAGTCATAGCCGCCCATATCGCCGATACGACTGCCCACAAGATTACCAAATATGACGAAATACAGGCCGATGGTGATCGCCGGTGGCACCAGGGTCTGCACCCAGATGCGCGTGAAACGGCGCACTTCCTTGACGACGATAGTCTGAAAAGCAATCAGCTTGTGGCTGGAATTCATGGTGATGGTTCGCTCAATTGCTGTCGCGGGTCAGTTTGGCCAGGAACAGCTGCTCCAGGCGGTTGCTCTTGTTGCGCAGACTGTTGATCTGGATGCCGGCCTTGTCCAGCACCGCAAACACCTGGTTTACCGACTGGCCTCCACTGATGGTGACCTCCAGGCTGTGCTCATCCACCTTGTGCAGGCTGACGTTTTCCATATGCAGTTCCGGCAGGCTGTCGATATGGCCATTACTGTCGAGAATAAAGGTTTGCTGGTCCAGCTCGGCCAGTAGTTTTTTCATACTGGTGTTTTCGATAATTTCACCTTCATCAATAATGGCGATGTTGCGGCAGAGCTGTTCGGCTTCTTCCAGATAATGGGTAGTGAGAATGATCGTGGTGCCGGTCGCATTGATCTCGGTCAGAAAATCCCACATAGAGCGGCGCAGTTCGATATCCACCCCGGCTGTCGGCTCATCGAGAATCAGCAACCTGGGTTCATGCACCAGCGCCCGGGCGATCATCAGGCGACGCTTCATGCCTCCGCTGAGTGAGCGGGAACGGTCATTGCGCTTTTCCCAGAGCCCCAGTTTGCGCAGATATTTCTCGGTTCTTTCGCTGGCCAGCGCACGGGGCAATCCGTAATAGCCAGCCTGGGTCATAACGATATCCCCAACCTTTTCAAACTGACTGAAATTCACTTCCTGGGGGACGATGCCCAGATCCAGTTTGGTCTCGAAGACATGGGTCTGCACATTACGACCGAACACCTCAACGCTGCCGCCAGTCTTGTTCACGAGGGTGGAGATAATACCGATAGTAGTGGACTTGCCGGCACCATTGGGCCCCAACAGGGCAAAGAAGTCGCCCTGCTCCACGCGCAGGGAAATACCCTTGAGTGCCTCGAAACCATTGGCATAGGTTTTACGAAGATCCTTGATGGCTATCGCTGTGGTCATGGCTCGCTGAACTGGAGTTGTGATTTGGGTCGTGGTTGAGCTTGTCTGTACCGGAATCCGGGACTGCCGGAGTATGCCTGCTACAAGGCACTTCGGCAAATAAACGCCCAATCGGGCCTGCTACGGGCAAAAAAAAGCCCGGCCTGAGCCGGGCTTTCAGTCGGTATCCACAAGGATACCCAAGATGGCGTCCCCTAGGGGTTTCGAACCCCTGTTGCCGGGATGAAAACCCGGTGTCCTAGGCCTCTAGACGAAGGGGACTAGAGAAATCGCCATGGGCGATTTCGAAGAGCGGGGGATTCTAAGTAGAGTCCCGCTTCCAGTCAAGCCTATTTGCTGAAATTTTATTGGCAATGCCGACCCTGCCGCGCGGCAGGCTCGACGGGCCCTGAAAGGGTGAAACATGTTTTCCCAGAGCTCCGCCAATTTGCTAGTATTTTCCGTCCGGCAGACTCTGCCCGATTCTGAGTCACCGAATTTCCCTGACTTGTGGAGTGACTTTCTCACTAAAAGGCCATGGTAGCTTTTCTATCCATCCTGTTGGCAGTAATTCTGCTGAGTGCCACTGTTTATGGTCTGCATCGCTATCAGACCATGGAAGTGGAATACAATGTCGATCGCTCTACCCCGCTACCACCTCTGGAGTCAGATGAGGCCGGTTTTGCTGACAGCGCCCCGGACGCTGAGACTGAGGCGAAGACCAGCAAGTCCGCAGCGCGTGCCGACAAGGGACAAGCTGCACAGGCGGGAGGCAAAACTGCGCAGCGCAGCAGCGTCAGCAGCAACAGATCAGCCAAGGCATCCAAGGCATCGACATCGAGCCAGGGCTGGTTGAACGAAGTGGCCGAACTGAAGAAAAAAGGCGAACTGCAGCAGGCCATGCAAGTCTGCAAACAGGAGTTTCCCCTCTGGGGCGCCTATAACCAGGCCTGCATCATCGAACGCCTGCGCCTGAAACAGTGCAAGGACAAGGCCGAGCAGGAATCCATCCTGCATCGCCTGTATCAATTGGCGGCTTCAGCGGAATTGCTCCATGACAAATCTGAAAATGCCGAACATCTCACCCCGATCCAACTCAAGAGCCTGGACCTGTCCAAACTGGCCGAGATCAGGCATGACTATAGCGAAATCGGCTACGCCCACCTGCGCCTGATCCGCAAAAGCGACGTCAAATCCATGATTGGCAGCTGGGGACGCCCAAATCAGCATCAGCTACCACGCCAGGTTCACAGCCATTGGTGGCAGACTTTCACCGCCAGGATCGGCTAGCGCTGCAGCGCAAAACTCCAATTCTTGACCGCCTATCTGCACTATGCGATTCTGGGATGCTGCCGATAACAAGGTCCAGAACGGCTTGCTGGTGCCACCGGCAGGCAGATTTAAAGGCAGCGCTGGATAGCCTTGCAGTGATCCAAGGCAGACAGGCGGCAAGGCAAAGACAAACGCAAGACACAAAAGACAATAAAGAAGACAAATAGAACGACAAAGCAAAAAGCAAAAACAGACAAGCGACAAAAAAGCTGTAGCGCGACCAGCCTCAACAAGAACAATTAAAACGGTCGCCAGCAGCCAGGTGAATCCAGGGAGACACAGATCTCCTTTCTGACCCGGTCAGGAGATTCCGGTAAAACAAGTAACAAGCGGTTCTGGAAGGTCAAGCCATGAGCAAGAAAGATACTGGCAGCGAGCAGTATACAGACATCAATATTGATCAAAAATTGATCGAGGAAGGAACCCAGCAACTCAGCAGTGAAATCGCTGTGCTGGAAGCCTGGCTGACAGAGCTGGACTCCTCCGATCCGAAAAACGCCGAGGTGATTGCCGCCCGCAAGTCCTACAGTGACATGCTGCAAAGCCGCAAGGAAATGCTCAGCTCTCTGAAGCAAGCCCGCCGGCAGGCCCTGTCTGCCGACTGACAGCCGACTGACTGCCGATTGAAGTTCACCCCACCCCGTATTTTCGCAGGAAACACAATCATGCTGACCAGGGATCAGGCCACCACCATGCTCGAATTACAGGCGAGCATGAACGCCAAAGTCGATCCGGATTGGGTCGCAGCCCGCTACCCCTATCTGCGCGCCGTTGCCATCGAAGGCGCCGAAGCGATCGAACACCATGGCTGGAAATGGTGGAAAAAACAGGACAAGGATCTGCCCCAGTTACAGATGGAATTGATCGATATCTGGCATTTCATTCTCTCGGAAGTGCTGCTGCGCAACGAGAATGAGCCGGAAGAGCCCCTGAAGGCCCTTCTGGATGCGCTCCAGGCGGCCGAGCATTCAGACCGCATCGAGGTCGACGGGCAGCAATTCGAGCTTGCAGAACTGGACCTGCTGCGCAAGCTGGAGCTATTGATTGCCCTGTCGGTTCTGCGGCGAATCGATATGGCCCTGTTTGCCGCCATCATGGCCGATTGCGACATGGACTGGACGGAGCTGTATCGTCAGTATGTGGGCAAGAATGTGCTCAATATGTTCCGCCAGGATCGTGGCTACAAACAGGGAACTTATCTTAAAGAATGGCATGGACGGGAAGACAATGAGCATCTGGTGGAAGTGATTCACCGCCTCGATGCCGACGCCCCGGATTTCAAGGACAGGATCTACAGCGCCCTGAGTGAGGCCTACCCCGACTGACAGGGTCGGCCTTTTAGCCTCACGGCGCCGGATTTGTCCACCGGGCTATTTGTACACCAAACTAGTAGTAGGCGTTTTCCCGGTTGCTGTGGTCAGTCACATCGCGCACCTCGGTGAGTTGCGGAATCTGCCCCAACAGGGTTTTCTCCACCCCTTCCTTGAGGGTGACATCCACCATGCCACAGCCCTGACAACCCCCGCCAAAACGCAGCACCGCCACCGTGTCTTCGTGAATCTCTTCCAGAGTCACCATGCCACCATGGGCCGCCAGGCCGGGATTGATCTCGTTATAGAGGATGTAATTGATCCGGTCTTCCAGGGGGCTGTCTTCATTAATCTTGGGCAAACGGGAGTTTGGCGCCTTGATGGTAAGCTGGCCACCCATTGAATCCTTGGCAAAGTCCACGACAGCTTCTTCCAGAAAAGGTATACTGGGCACATCGATGAATGCTTTGAATCCGTCGTACTGCTTGACCTCATCGTCGTCCTTCTCTTCTCCGGGCCGACAAAATGAAATGCAGGTTTCCGCCTTTGGCGTGCCCGCATCCAGTATGAAAATTCGCACCGCAATACCTTCGCAGTTCTGCTTGTCCAGCAGTTGCTTGAGATAGTCCTGTGCGGATTCAGTGATGGTTACCATAGGTGCCTCGCGTACAACTTGATCGAGTGGGTATTTTACTCGATTTCGGGTTTTTTGAGAATACCCGAGCAAAATAGTCAATTATTTAACCTGTCAGCAGCCTCAGCATTTGCTAGAATTGCTGGCTTTTTCTTTCACTTCAACCAAAGAAAACATCATGGATAGTAAAGACTCAGAACAACTCCTTCGCCAGGCACTCGAACAACGTATCCTGCTCCTCGACGGGGCCATGGGTACCATGATCCAGGCGAAAAAGTTATCTGATGCCGATTTTCGCGCCGAGCGCTTCAAGGATTTTCCCCACGATTTGTCGGGTAATAATGACCTGCTCAGCCTGACCCAGCCCGAAGTCATCAAGGATATTCATCTGGCCTATCTGCGGGCCGGTGCCGATATCGTGGAAACCAATACCTTCAATGCCACCCGCAGTTCCCAGGCTGACTACCATCTGGAAGATCTGGCCTTTGAGCTGAATCTGGAGGCCGCTCGCCTGGCACGCCAGGCCTGCGACGAAGTGAGTGCAGAAACCCCCGATCAGCCCCGCTTCGTAGCCGGGGTGCTTGGGCCAACCAGTAAAACCGCATCGATCTCCCCGGATGTTAATGATCCGGGCTTTCGTAATACCTCTTTCGATGTACTGGTGAAAGACTACTGCAACTCCACCATGGGCCTGATCGAAGGCGGCGCCGATATCATCCTGGTGGAAACCGCGTTCGATACCCTGAATGCCAAGGCTGCCCTGTTTGCTGCCCAGCAATGCTTTGAGGAACTGGGCAAGAGCCTGCCCATCATGGTCTCAGGCACCATTACCGACGCCAGTGGCCGTACCCTGTCCGGCCAGACTGTGGCCGCGTTCTGTAATTCCATCGCCCATGCCAAGCCCCTGTCTGTCGGCTTTAATTGCGCCCTGGGGGCGGAACAGTTGCGCCCTCATATTGAGGAAACCTCCGCATTGGTGCCCACCTATGTGTCCACCCACCCCAATGCGGGTCTGCCCAATGAATTTGGTGACTATGACCAGTCACCAGAAGAAATGGCTAAAATCGTGGCGGAATTTGCTGCCGAGGGTTTCGTCAACATTGTTGGTGGTTGCTGCGGCACGACGCCCGAGCATATCGCAGCGATTCGCGATGCCGTGGCCGAACACAAGCCACGCAAGATTCCCGACATCAAACCGGCTTGCCGTCTCAGCGGCCTCGAAGCCTTCAGTATCGATGAAGACTCCCTGTTTGTGAATGTAGGTGAGCGCACCAATATTACCGGCTCGGCACGCTTCGCCCGCCTGATTCGGGAAGAGGATTACGAGACGGCACTGGATGTGGCCCGTGACCAGGTGGAATCCGGCGCCCAGATCATCGATATCAATATGGATGAAGGCATGCTGGATTCTCTGGCTGCCATGGAGAAGTTTCTCAAGCTGATTGCCTCCGAGCCGGAAATCAGCCGCGTGCCTGTCATGGTGGATTCCTCCAAATGGGAGATCATCGAGGCTGGCCTGAAATGCATCCAGGGCAAATCGGTGGTGAACTCCATCAGCCTCAAGGAAGGCGAGCAGGATTTTCTCGACAAGGCACGCCTGTGTCTGAAGCACGGTGCCGCCGTGGTGATCATGGCCTTTGACGAGCAAGGCCAGGCAGACACCCTTGAGCGTAAAAACCAGATCTGCAAACGCAGCTATGATTTGCTGCGCGAGAAACTCGACTTCCCTGCCAGCGATATCATTTTTGACCCCAATGTGTTCGCCATCGCCACCGGCATCGACGAGCATAACAATTACGCCGTGGACTTCATTGAGTGCTGCCGCTTCATTAAAGAAAATCTACCTGGCGCCCTTATCTCTGGCGGCATCAGCAATGTCTCCTTTTCATTCCGGGGCAATAATACCGTCAGGGAAGCTATTCACTCGGTCTTTCTGTATCACGCCATCAAGGCCGGTCTGACCATGGGCATTGTCAATGCCGGGCAGTTGACGGTCTACGATGAAATACCGGAAGACCTGAAGACTGCCGTGGAAGATGTGGTGCTGAACCGCAATGACTCAGCCACCGAAAAACTCATGGAAGTGGCGCAGAACTATAGCGGCGGTCCGGAAAAAACCAAAGTGGAAGACCTGTCCTGGCGTGAAAAACCGGTGGCACAGCGACTTGCCTATTCCCTGGTGAAAGGTATCACTCGCTTTATCGAGGAAGATACCGAGGAAGCCAGGCAAGAGGCCGAGCGTCCCATCGAGGTAATCGAAGGCCCGCTGATGGCCGGCATGGATGAAGTCGGTGATCTGTTTGGTTCCGGCAAGATGTTTCTGCCCCAGGTGGTGAAAAGTGCCCGGGTCATGAAACAGGCAGTGGCCTATCTGCTGCCCTATATCGAAGCAGAAAAAACCGAGGCCGATTCCGGCAGTAAGGGCAAG
>JALEHB010000062.1 GCA_022763285.1 Pseudomonadales bacterium
AATCGGATGCCAATCACAATTCTGCCTGATAAGTGTTGACGTGGGAATATTTCCCACCTAGAATCAATTCAAACTATTTTACCGGCAATTTTCCCGGCAATTCCTCAGGGGTGCTAGATGCAACAGGGTATCGGTCAACATTATCAGGGCCTGAAGTACAGCCCTCCGTTGCCGCCGGCAGAATTAGTCGCTGACCCCGCCCCACAATCTGAGCCCCGTTATTTCCGTCTGCGGCAACACCGCCTGGCTTACCAGGAATACGGCAAGCCCGCGGGCAAGCCCATTGTCTACTTTCACGACAGTGGCAGTTCCCGTCTGGAAGCTGCGTTCTTCGATGAAGCCTGTCGTTTGCACGGCTACCGCCTGATCGCCGTGGATCGTCCAGGCATCGGTGAATCAGACTACTATGATATCGGCTCACCCAGGGATTTCTGTGATGATGTGCTGGCTCTGACCGAGCATCTCGGACTGCAACGATTCGGCGTGATGTCGCTGGGTGCCGGCGGCATCTTTGGCTTGCATCTGGCCCATGATTATCCGCAAAAGGTGAGCTTCAAACTATGTCTGGCCGGGGTGCCCGGCAGTGTCTTCAATGAGAGTGAAACCTCATCCTACGCCGCTACTTGCTGGAATGAGCTGACCCCCATGCTGATCAAGCTGATGGTGCGCATCAAGCACCGGTTTTTTCCCGATGACCCGGGTCAGTTTGTGGAGCGTCTGCAACATTTTCTCAGTTATACCGATCGCAAGGTGCTGGGCGACCCCGAGGTGTATGGCACACTGGCTCTGGATCAACAGGAAGCCCTGCGCAATGGCTACAAGGGTGTGGCCCAGGACCTGGCGGTCTGCTTCCGTAAACTGGATTTCCGTCTGTCTGATGTACATGTGCCCACCGTAATCTGGCAGGGGGAGGCGGATCGCCTGTCGCAGCGCTCCGATTGTGAATACATGGCAGCACGCCTGCCGGATGTGCGATATCACCTGGTACCCAACAAGGGCCATTTCTTCTTCATCCACAGGATGGATCGGGTGTTTGAGGGGCTGCGAGACTTGCTGCCGCGTCAGACCCTGGGCAAAGCCGCCTGAGTCATCAAGCCGGTGCTATTTCTCATGCTCATGGCCATGTCCGTGGCCATGTTCGTGCAGGTCATAGTCGCAGGGGTGGTGGCTGAAGCTGCTGAATTCCTCGGCAGTTGAATATTCCTTGGCGTCGATGATGTGAAACACCTTGGCGTCCACAAACACCTGCACCAGATCTTCATCCAGCAGACCCTGCCGCGCTTCCTTCACCAGAATGTCAATCGCCTGCTCGTAGTTCATGGCCGGTTTGTAGGGCCGGTCGGAAGCGGTGAGGGCATCATAGATATCACAGATGGTCATGATTTTTGATGGCGTGGGGATCTGTGACTCCCGCATGCCATGGGGGTAGCCACTGCCGTCCAATTTTTCGTGATGGGCGCCGGCAATAGTGGGGATATTCTGAAATTCCTTGGTCCAGGGAATGTGCTCCAGAAAATTCTGGGTGTGCACCACATGGGATTCGATTTCCTTGCGCTCCAGGGGTGACAGGCTACCCTTGGCAATAGAGAGAAGCTGCAATTCTTCCTGAGTAATAATCTCCAGTTTGTCGCTGCTGCTTTCCAGCCGGTAGCCCTGGATGCGGTCCAGCATTTCCCGGTTGTCTTCCTTGAGCACCGAAGGCTCATTGGCTTCAACAATGGCCTGATAAAACTGCTCCAACATATCCAGATCATTGTTGAGCTGCTTGTCGATCTCGGTGAATCGGCTCTCATCGAACCTGCCTTCGCGGTACATGGCAAGTTGTCCGCGCAGGGCCTGGGAGCGAAGTTTTTCCTGGGCCAGCTGAATGCGATACTGGATATTTTCCAGGCTGCCTTCGCGCAGTTTCTTTTCCTTCACCAGCACCGACTCTCGTACGCCAACCTTGCCAAAATCGTGGAGCAGGGCGGCATAGCGCAACTCCCGCACTTCGGTGTCGGTAAACTTCACATTACGCAATCGGGTCAGATTGGAAATCGATGTGGATTCAGCCAGTTCCACACAGAGATCTGCCACCCGGAAGGAGTGACCACTGGTGGTTGGGTCCCGTTGTTCGATGGCGGCTACCGAGGCATTCACAAAGCCCTCAAACAGTGCCTTGATGTCATTCTGCAGAATGGTGTTCTCGATAGCGATACCGGCCTGACTGGCCAGTGCCTGCAATAGCACATTGATGTCGCTGTCAAAGGGCTCGGTGTAGGCCATGGCCGACTTTTCGTCGGTAATTTTCAGTGAGCGGGCTTTCTTGCGATTGATGAACTGCAGTACCCCGATCACTTCTTTCTGCTTGTTGGCAAGCGGGATGGCAAGAATGGATTTGGTGCGATAGCCGGTGCGACGGTCAAAGGACTGATTGAATTTATAGGGCGCCGAACTGGGTAGCTGATAGGCGTCAGGTATATTTAATTCAGAGTCGGTATAGGCGACATAGCCGGCAATGGATGACGGATCCAGGGGAAAATGCATTTCCTCGAAAGGAAAGTCCATGGAGTCATTCTGGGTCAGCTTGAAGACCAGTTCCCGCTCGCGTTCATTGATCTCATCGATCAGGAACAGGGAGGCTGCATCACAGCAGGCGATGTTCTGACCTTCGGTCAGAATCTTGCGCAGCAGGGTCATCAGGTCATCTTCGGCTGACAGGGAGATGCTGATGTCTGCCAGTTTGTTCAGATAGCGGAAGCTGGTGTCCCGCAACTTCGCCCGCTCGGCTTTTTCGCTTTTCAGTACCCACTGATAGCAGGCCATCTCCAGCATCTTGCAGGTCTGTTTGTAGGGCAGGCTATTGGCAAGAATGAGATCAGTATCCAGATTCATGGAATCGGAACTGAGGAAGATGGTTTCCGGAAATTCGTCTTTCCATTTGCCAAAATCCATTTCCCGCAGCAAATGATGGTCGAGCAGAATCAGCGCGGGTGTATAGCGCTTGGCTGCTGTAGTGGAAACAATCTCGGTCGGGATGATCAGCTTGGAATGCAGATCCTGCCAGATCTTGGAGCCGGCATAGGCAGGCCCGTATCCGATAGTGATTGTGCGTTGGGAATTGCTGAAGGAATTCATTCTGTTAAGGGGTCAAAGCCACAACAACAGAAGTGTACCCCAGCGGGTCTGACTAAGCGATAGGAAAGCATGGTGCCGGAGCCATCAATGGCTGATGGCTCCGGCCCTGAAGCTTAGGGTTGTAAGCGCTCTTTCAGCGAGGCCAGGAATCGTTCCAGGCCCGTTTCTGCCTCCGAGCGATAGCGGAAGGGGCCTACTTCATTGCCGTCGCCAGTGCGGAAATACCACAGATCCCTTTCCGAATAGACCTGTACATTGGCGCCTTGCTGGCCATGTCCGCCAGCCATGGCTGGTTTGTTGAAGAGTGAGTCAGACATTGTCGTTTCCTGAGGCTTTTGCCTTTCTTCTGGGCAGCAACTGGATGCCGCTGCCGGGTTATTGTGTTGTGGGTTTTATCTCAGCTTCGGCAATGCCGCCGATCTCAAGGGTCTCCGTCAGCCCGGGCTTGCTACCGGAAGGACCGGTCTGAAGGCTCAGTGCACAAGCCCGGGGCTGACGAGTAAGGCAGAACATAGCCGCAGTTCACCGGAGCGCCAAGAGCGCAAAAATTATGCCACGGCAAGGGCTGATGCGAGCTGGTCAAGCTTTGATCAATTTCGGAAAAGTTCGAAATATCAGTGAGATGTAGAAGGTTTTGAAAAAATGCCGAGTCCCGGATTTCTGTAATCTATCAAGGGGATAGCAGCCCTTGTTAACAGCAAAAACTTTTTTCGACCCACTCGGCCAGGCAAATTTTATTCAACTTTTTTGCTGTCCGGGCTACTGTCCCCGCGTTAGCCGAGCATGAGCGAGCAGGGCCGCTGATCCGCTCCGGGCAGCGCTGCAAGTCGTTGAAGTTGCGGTATTGATATGGGAAAATCGCGCTCTTTTCGAGCTCACCTGACGCAATCGACACACCCAGTTGACCCCTCAAGCAAGGCAACCGTGAAAGCGGGTCGTCATCTAGCTTGGTGGTTCCAACCCAGACATACCGCGTTGGTCACTGCCCCTGGTGAGCCAGTGTAGCCAGAATTTTGAAAGAGGTTTGAACATGCAGGTTTCCGTTGAAACGACTCAAGGACTTGAGAGAAAGATGACTATTGCTGTGCCCAGCGAGAAGGTGGACTCAGCCGTCAATGCGCGCCTGCAGGAAGCAGCCAGGACTGTGCGCATGAATGGTTTCCGCCAGGGCAAGGTGCCAATGAAAGTCGTCAAGAACCGCTTCGGTAAAGGGGTGCGTCAGGAAGTGGTTGGCGAACTGATGAGTCAGTCTTTTTATGAGGCCATTAATGAGCAGAGCCTCAAGCCCGCCGGTCAGCCCCGTATTGAGCCCACCAATATGGATGAAGGCAAGGATCTTGAATTCACTGCCACCTTTGAAGTGTATCCGGAGGTCAGCCTGCCGGACTTCGGTGCCATTGAAGCCGAGCGTCTGCAGGCCGAGGTGAGTGATGCGGATATCGACGAGATGATCGAGACCCTGCGCGAGCAGCGCCAGAACTGGCAGGAAGTAGAGCGTGAGGCGGCTAAAGATGATCTGGTCAATATAGACTATGTGGGTCGCAAGGACGGTGAAGAATTTGAAGGCGGCAAAGCCCAGGGCAGCAGCCTGGTGCTGGGCTCTGAGCGCATGATCCCCGGCTTTGAAGATGGCCTGATTGGCAAGAAGGCGGGCGAGAGCGTCACTCTGCCGCTGCAGTTCCCGGAGGAATACCATAACGAGGAACTGGCCGGTGCCGAGGTGGAATTTGATATCACCATCAACAGTGTCAGCGAAAAGGCCCTGCCGGAAGTTAATGAGGAATTTTATGCCAGTTTCGGCGTGACCGAGGGTGGCGAGGAAGCGTTCCGCAAGGAAGTGGCCAGCAACATGGAGCGCGAAATGAAAGGCGCCAGCCGTAACAAGCTGAAAAACCGCATCATGGATGCAGTGCTGGAAGCCACCGATGTCACGGTGCCCACTGCGCTGGTAGCCGGTGAAATCGATCAGCTGCGCAATCAGGCCCTGCAACAAATGGGTGGCGGCGGCCAGAACATCGACAAGAGCCTGATCCCCGATGATTTGTTCCGCGAGCAGGCCGAGCGCCGGGTGAAGTTGGGCCTGGTGCTGGGTGAAGTGATTCAGCAACAGAATTTGCAGGCCGATGCCGTAAAGGTCAGGGAGGCTATTGAAGAGATGGCTGCGACCTACGAATCACCGGAAGAAGTGGTGAAGTGGTACTACAGCAATCAGGAACAATTGGCGGCGGTAGAATCTTCAGTACTTGAAGATCAGGTATTTGACTACATAATTGATCAGGCCAAGGTAAGCGACAAGCAGGTCGACTACCAGGAAGTGATCAAGCCCGAAGCCAAAGCCCCGGAGGCAGAAGCCGAGGCCGACTCAGACGACAGTTCTGCTGGCAAGAGCGCCGAAGAGTCCGACCAGGATGCCGATAAATAAGGTTTCCCCAACGCATTCCCTGCCTGGCTAGGGAGAACTGCCGACAGATAAAGGATCAAAGTAGTATGGCAAGCAATCAAGTGACACCCAGCGCGGCCCTGGTGCCAATCGTAGTAGAGCAGACCGCACGGGGAGAGCGATCCTATGATATCTACTCCAGATTGCTCAAGGATCGGGTGATCTTCATGACCGGACAGGTCGAAGACCATATGGCCAATCTGATTGTTGCCCAGCTTTTGTTCCTGGAATCGGAAAACCCGGACAAGGACATCCACCTCTATATCAATTCCCCGGGCGGCTCTGTCACTGCAGGGCTGTCCATCTACGACACCATGCAGTTTATCAAGCCCGACGTCAGCACCATGTGCATCGGTCAGGCCGCCAGCATGGGAGCCATGCTGCTGGCCGGCGGCGCCAAGGGCAAGCGACTGGCCTTGCCCCATAGCCGCATGATGATCCACCAGCCCAGCGGCGGCGCCCAGGGCCAGGCGGCAGACATTGAGATTCAAGCCAATGAAATCATCAAGATACGCAAGAAACTTAATGTGCTGATGGCGCACCACACCGGCCAGCCTGAAGAGGTGATCGAACGGGACACCGAACGCGACAATTTCATGAGCGCGGAAGAGGCCCTGGAATACGGCCTGGTGGATAAAGTAATCGAGCAGCGAGTAGATAATAAGGTAAGTGGAGTGCCTGAATCCGAGTAATGACTCAGGTTAGGCTTGCATTTGCGCAGCAATGCCTTCATTTTAGTCAGTAGCTGTGTTCTGGTTGGCAATAAGCGCCTGAAAGCCGCGTCTTTATTGGCATACAGGTGATTTTTTTTGCCCCAGGCAGGTCTGACAATCAGGTTCCGGGCGTAGCTGTGTGAGAGGCATGATTAGCTTGCTGGCTACCCCCGGTAACACTGGGCAAAACTGCTCAGCGTATGTTTCAAGAGTTAATAGTTTTAGGCAATCCCCGAAATGTCAGATGATCGATACAACAAAGGCGACGACAACGGCAAGTTGTTGTACTGCTCCTTTTGCGGCAAATCCCAGCACGAAGTTCGCAAGCTGATTGCCGGCCCTTCGGTTTTTGTCTGCGATGAATGCGTTGATTTGTGCAACGACATCATTCGCGAGGAAATCCAGGAGAAGGAATCCGAAACCACCACCCGCAAACTGCCTGTTCCGGAAGAGATCAAGGACACCCTGGACGAGTATGTCATTGGCCAGGAGGCAGCCAAGAAAGTGCTGTCAGTGGCGGTCTACAACCACTACAAGCGTCTCAATTATGACAAGAGTCATGATGGGGTAGAGCTGAGCAAGAGCAACATCCTGATGGTGGGGCCCACCGGTACCGGCAAGACCTTGCTGGCCGAGACCCTGGCCCGGCTGCTGGACGTGCCGTTTACCATTGCCGATGCCACTACCCTGACCGAGGCTGGCTACGTCGGTGAGGATGTAGAAAACATCATTCAGAAGTTGTTGCAGAAATGCGACTACGATGTGGAAAAGGCCCAGATCGGTATCGTCTACATCGATGAAATCGACAAGATCTCGCGCAAGTCCGACAATCCCTCCATTACCCGGGACGTGTCGGGCGAGGGTGTGCAGCAGGCCCTGCTGAAACTGATCGAAGGCACCGTGGCTTCGGTCCCTCCCCAGGGTGGTCGCAAACACCCGCAGCAGGAATTTCTGCAGGTGGACACCTCCAATATCCTGTTCATCTGTGGCGGCGCCTTTGCCGGCCTGGACAAGATCATTCGCGATCGCTCCTCCAAGAGCGGTATCGGCTTTACCGCCGAGGTGCGCAGCCAGGAGGCGGAAGACCAGGTGGGCGAAACCTTGCGTGATGTGGAGCCTGAGGATCTGGTGAAGTATGGCCTGATCCCCGAGTTTGTTGGCCGTCTACCCATGATTGCCACCCTCGATGAGCTCGATCTGGATGCTCTGGTGCGTATCATCAAGGAGCCCAAAAACTCCCTCACCAAGCAGTATGCCAAGCTGTTTGAGATGGAAGATGTGGAGATCCAGTTCCGGGACGATGCCCTGCGCGCCATTGCCCGCAAGGCCCAGGAGCGCAAGACCGGAGCCCGTGGCCTGCGTTCCATCATGGAAGCGGTGCTGCTGGATACCATGTACAAAATTCCATCAATGGAAAAGGTCAGCAAGGTTGTTATTGATGCCGCCGTCATCAATGGCGAATCCGAGCCGCTGCTGATGTATGAGAATATCGAGCAACCGAACAAATCTGCGGTTGACGAGTAATCTCGGCCCCGGGCCTTGAACTTTCGAGGCCCGGCACCATGTCTTGGACAGGCATAACTTGATACCTAGAGTACCCTTATGAGTTCATCAGCCGATGTTTCCGGTTCTACCACACTGCCACTGCTGCCGTTGCGTGATGTTGTTGTTTATCCCCAGATAGTCCAGCCCCTGTTCGTCGGGCGCCCCAAATCCATCAAGGCCCTGGAACTGGCCATGTCCAGTGACAAGCAGGTACTGCTGGTGGCCCAGCGCAATGCCTCTGAGGATGAGCCCGGGGTGGACGATCTGTTCAGTATTGGTACTGTGGCCACGATTCTGCAATTGATCCGGCTGCCGGATGGCACCGTCAAGGTACTGGTAGAAGGGCTGGATCGGGCCCGTATCAAGGATGTCCACTTCGAGGACGATCATTTCAAGGCCGAAACCAGTGTGCTGGCGCCCGAAGAAGTGCCCGAGAAAGAGTCCGCGCTGCTGATCCGTTCCCTGCTGTCACAGTTTGACCAGTATGTGCAGCTCAGCAAAAAGATTCCTCCGGAAGTCATGACGTCCATTTCCAGTATCGATGAGCCGGGCAGGCTGGTAGACACCATTGCCTCCCATATGTCCCTGCAACTCGAAGAGAAGCAGAATCTGCTGGAACTGGCCGGCTTGCAGGCACGCATAGAGCATCTGATGTCTCTGATCGAAGGCGAGATCGACCTGTTTCAGGTGGAAAAGCGCATTCGCGGTCGCGTCAAAAAGCAGATGGAGAAAAGCCAGCGCGAGTATTACTTGAATGAACAAATGAAAGCCATCCAGAAGGAAATGGGTGAGCTGGAAGACGTGCCCAATGAAGCCGAAGAGCTGAAGCAGCGCATCGAAGATGCCGGCATGCCCAAGGAAGCCAAGGAAAAGGCTGTTCAGGAATTGAATAAGCTGAAGATGATGTCGCCGATGTCATCGGAAGCCTCGGTGGTGCGAACCTATCTGGACTGGATGATCAGCATTCCCTGGAAGAAGCGCTCGCGCGTGCGTCTGGATCTGGCCAGGGCAGAGGAGATCCTGGAAGACGATCATTATGGTCTGAAAGAGGTGAAGGAACGCATTCTCGAATACCTGGCTGTGCAGAAGCGGGTTAAAAAACTGAAAGGTCCAATACTCTGCCTGGTGGGCCCGCCCGGTGTTGGCAAGACCTCGCTGGGTGAATCCATTGCCCGCGCCACCAATCGTAAATTTGTGCGCATGGCTCTTGGTGGGGTACGCGACGAGGCTGAAATTCGCGGCCACCGCCGAACCTATATCGGTTCACTGCCCGGTAAATTGCTGCAGAAGCTGTCCAAGGTAGGTGTTCGCAATCCCTTGTTCCTGCTGGATGAGATCGACAAGATGGGCATGGACCATCGCGGCGATCCGGCTTCGGCTTTGCTGGAAGTACTGGACCCCGAGCAGAACAATTCCTTCAATGATCACTATCTGGAAGTGGATTATGACCTGTCGGAAGTGCTGTTCGTCTGTACTTCCAACAGCATGAATATTCCGGAACCACTGCTTGATCGAATGGAAGTCATTCGAATCCCCGGTTACACCGAGGATGAAAAGGTCAATATCGCCCAGCGTTACCTGATTCCCAAGCAGCTCAAGAACAATGGCCTGAGTGAGGACGAACTGGTATTCCCGGAAGGGCCGATTCGCGACCTGATTCGCTATTACACCCGGGAGGCGGGTGTGCGTGGTCTGGAACGGGAGATCGCCAAGGTCTGCCGCAAGGTGGTCAAAGAGCATTCTCTGGACAAGGACAAGGGCGGCAAGAAGTCAGCCAAGAAGAAGGCCGCCACCATCGAACTGAGCAGCGAGATGCTGGAGAAATACTCCGGTGTGCGCAAGTACGATTTCGGCAAGGCCGAAGAAGAAAACATGATCGGGCAGGTCAATGGCCTGGCCTGGACATCGGTGGGAGGTGAGTTGCTCACCATCGAGGCCATCGCCGTAGAAGGCAAGGGCAAGACTATCAAGACCGGCTCTCTCGGTGATGTCATGCAGGAGTCGATCCAGGCCGCCTTTACCGTGGTGCGAAGCCGGGCCAAGGCCCTGGGACTGAGTTCCGACTTTCATGAGAAATTCGATTTGCATATCCACGTGCCCGAAGGTGCCACACCCAAGGATGGCCCCAGTGCCGGCGTTGGCATGTGTACGGCCCTGGTGTCGGTGTTGACCAATATCCCGGTACGTGCCGATGTGGCCATGACCGGCGAGATTACCCTGCGTGGTCAAGTACTTCGAATCGGTGGCCTCAAGGAGAAATTGCTGGCGGCCCACCGCGGGAACATTAAAACCGTGATCATTCCTGCCGATAATGAAAGAGACTTGGCAGAAATCCCGGATAACATCAAAGCGGACTTGAAGATTGTTCCGGTTCGCTGGATTGATGAAGTACTGGAACATGCATTGCAGTATCAGCCGACTCCGCTGAATGGCGAAGAAAAGACTGAAGAGAAAAAGAAAGCAAAGCAGGAAGAGATTGACCAAAGTAGTGACGAAAAGCACATAAATACGCACTAAACCCGCGTGTTTTCGGTTGACACGGCTTTCTGGCGCTTGGTATAAAGATTCGGTCTAAAGCCACGTATATGCTGTATTCGGGGAACTTTTACAGATCAAAACAGGGCTTGAAATTCAGCTGTTTTTCCAAACCGTGAATTAGTACTCGATTGGTAGCAGAAATCAGACTCAATACTGAATTCAAGAAGTTTTTGATAAAAACAACTTCAAAACCTAGAAGGGGATAATGTGAATAAATCAGAACTTATAGATGCTGTCGCCGCTGCTGCGGATCTTCCAAAAGCGGCTGCCGGTCGTGCAATCGATGCGACTATCGACGCCATTACCGACTCTTTGAAAAAAGATGATCCGGTAGTGCTGGTTGGTTTTGGTACATTCCAGACCAAGAGCCGTGCTGCCCGTACTGGTCGTAATCCACAAACTGGTGCGCCGATCGAAATCAAGGCCGCACGAGTGCCCAGCTTCAAAGCCGGTAAAGCACTGAAGGATGCGGTAAACTCATAAGCATCTTGCCTGAGCCGGTTTTTGGCCGGCAGGTTAAAAAAGATCAATTTAATTGCCGAGCCTCAGGCCGGTAATTTTGGAGAGATCTAACGGGGCGCATCTTCGGATGCGCCTTTTTAGTTTTTAAAAGTTTGTTGCTGCCGCTTTAGCTGATACCCACTAAGCGATTTCAACGGGCCGCAACAAAACAACAATGAGCAGAAAGCCAGACCGATCTGGTGAACAGTAGATGAGAATCGGGGGAGCGCCTGACATCAACGCGCTGCCCGGCCAAGCATTCCAGGAACAACTATGCTGCAGGATATTAGAGATAATTCACAGGGCGTTATTGCCAAGATCATCATTGGATTGATCGTGGCGGTCATGGCTCTGTTTGGGGTTGAGTCAATTATCGGCGGTTTTACCGCTGCCCCGTCTGTCGCCGAGGTCAATGGCGAAGAGATCACCGAGGTCCAGTTACAGAACAGTACCCAGAATCTGCTGGGTTCCATCGGCGCCAACCCTGTCGATATCGATCAGACCCTGGTGGAACAGCTGGCTCTGAACCAGCTCATTGAGGAAACCATCCTCCGTCAGGCAGCCGGTGACGCCGGCCTGGCGATTTCCAATGATGCCATCGACCGCGCCATCATCAATACTCCCCAGTTCCAGGTGGGCGGAGTGTTTGATTCCGATCTGGCGGTTCGCACGTTGGCCGCCCAGGGTTTCAGTGTACCTCTGTATCGAGCCGACCTGCGTCAGCGCATGTTGATGGGGCAGGTAGCCAATGCCTACAGCAGCTCCAATTTCGCCACCGATGCCGAACTCGAGCGCATCGCCAGGCTTACCCGTCAGACCCGGGATTTTCGTTACATCTCCATTCCCATGGGCACCCGTACCCTGGATACCGCAATCACAGATGAACAGATTGCTGCCTATTATGAGGACAACCAGGAGCAGTTTCGTGAGCCCGAGTCGGTGGTGCTGAATTATGTCATCCTGGATCAGGCCGCTATTGCCGACCAGATCGAGGTGCCGGAAACTGAATTGCGCACTCTTTATGAAGAGGAGCGTGATGCCTTCGAAGGCTCAGCCGAGAAGCGTGCTTCCCATATCCTGTTTGAAGTGATCGGCAGCACCACCGAAGAGCAGGCCATGGAAGCGGCTACAGCGGCCAGGGCAAGGCTCGATGCCGGTGAGGATTTTGCAGAGCTGGCACTGGAATTGTCCGATGACGTGGTGTCAGCCGAAGAGGGCGGTGATATCGGCTATTCCGATGGCGGCGCCTTCCCTGAAGCCATCGAGGAAGCGCTGGAGAACCTGTCTGTTGATGAGGTGTCTGAGCCTGTGGTCACTGAATTCGGCGTCCACCTGGTGAAGCTGACGGAAGACAATGAAAACGTCTACCCGGAGTTTGCTGAAGTTCGAGAGCGCCTGGAAGCCGAGCTGAAGAGCGCCGAAGTTGAACTGGCCTATGCAGAACAACTGGAAAACCTCTCAAATCTGGCCTTCGAGACCGGCGACCTGGAAACCATCTCCAGTCAACTAGGCCTGACAATACAGCAGAGTGAACCAGTTACCCGCAACGGCGGCAGTGGCATCTTTGCCAATCCGGCAGTGGTGGAAGCGGCATTTTCCGATTCGGTCTTGCTGGAAGCCAATAACAGCGATGCCATTGAACTTAGCGATAGCCGCGCCATGGTGCTGCGGGTCGAGCAGTTTAATGAGTCCTCCATCCTGCCTCTGGAAGAGGTAGAGCCGGAAATCGCCGTGAATCTGCGCACCGAGATGGAACGAGAAGCGGTTCAGGAAATCGGCAATGAACTGATGACGGCCGCCTCAGGCGGTGAAGGCCTGGAGGAGTTGCTGGCCCAATATGAGCTGGAATGGATCAGCCAGGAAGATGTGCTGCGCAGCTCTACTGTGGCCAACCAGTCTCTGATCAGTGAGGTCTTCTCATTGCCGGATCCGGCCACACGGGACAGCAACCCTCTCAGCGGCCTGACCTTGCCCAACGGTACTTTTGTGATGCTGGAGCTGACCGAAGTGAACCCGGGCAGCCTTGACTCAATGACCGCCGAAGAGCGCGAAGCCATGCGCCTGACCATGGCCAATGACCTGGGCAGTGCCGACTTCGGTGGTTATCTGGCTACTCTGCGCAGCAATGCGGATATTCAGCAACGGGAGCCGGCACCGGAATTCTAGCCGGCACCGGAAGTCTGATCAGATCAAGCGACGACAGCAACTAGCTGTCGTCTGCTTCGGCCAAAGAGCCCATGGCGGTGGTATTGAAGCCGCCGTCCACGTACAGAATCTCACCCGAAATACCCGATGCCAGGTCTGAACTCATGAAGGCTGCGGCATTACCCACTTCCTCAATAGTGACATTACGGCGCAGCGGCGTCTGCCGGGCATTGTGATCCAGCATCTTGCGGAAACTCTTGATGCCAGACGCTGCCAGGGTGCGTATGGGGCCCGCAGAGATGGCATTGACCCTGGTGCCTTCCGGGCCAAGACTTGCAGCCATATAGCGCACATTGGCCTCCAGGCTCGCCTTGGCAAGGCCCATGACATTGTAGTTGGGCAGGCTGCGTACGGCTCCGAGATAGCTCAGTGTCAGCAGGGAGCCCTGCTGGCCGCGCATCAGTTCACGGCCACCCTTGGCCAGGGCCACAAAGCTGTAGGAACTGATTTCATGGGCGGTGAGAAAACCCTCGCGGGTAGTTACATCGACATAATTGCCATCCAGTTCTGCGCCCGGAGCAAAGGCCACGCAATGGATGATGCCGTCCAGGCTGTCCCAGCTTTCCGACAGGCCGGAAAACAGATCTTCAATCTGCTTGTCATTGGTGACATCGCAGGGGAAGGTGAGAGAAGAGCCCCAGCCTTCGGCAAATTTGTTGACCCGATCCTTGAGTTTCTCGGACTGATAGGTGAATGCCAATTCGGCGCCTTCCCGATGCATGGCGCCAGCGATGCCCGAGGCAATCGACAGTTTGCTGGCTACACCCAGCACCAAAATGCGTTTTCCGGCTAAGAATCCCATAATCTCTTCCCTGTTAAAGCAAAAACCCTAGTTTACTTGAAAACCCCTGCCCAGGGACAACGGCATTGCCTAGCGAATGCCGTGCATGAAGTGCTTGAGCAAGGGCGACAGGGCGATGGCAGCCACACCGGCGGCAATGCTGTACCAGCCGGCGGTGCTGTAAACCTCCATATAATTGGCCAGGGCCGCGGCCGGGTCTGTCACTTCACCACCGATGGTGTCTGAACCGGTCATGGCGGCGATGGTGCCGGAGACATAATTGCCGGCCGCCGAGGCCAGAAACCAGCAGCCCATCATCATGCCCACCACCCGGGGCACCGACAGCTTGGTGGTCATGGACAGGCCAACCGGAGAGATACAAAGCTCACCGGTGGTATGTAACAAATAAAGTAGGATCAGCCAGATCAGCGCCACCTGGGTAGGATCGGTGGCAATGGAGGCACCATAGACCAGAAACAGGAAGCCCAGGCCCAACTGAATCAGTGACAGGGCAAATTTCATCGGAGTGGCAGGCTCCCAGCCCCGTCGGGCAAGCGCCAGCCAGGTCATGTTGAACAGGGGTGCCAGGGTGATAATGAAGAAGGCATTGACCGACTGAAACGCCGCCGCCGGAATGACAAGGCCCATCACTTCCCGGTCGATATTGCGATCCGCCATCAGATTCAGTGAGCTGCCGGTCTGTTCGAACAGTGACCAGAAAATAATCTGGTAACTCATCAGGAACAGGCAGACCAACATCCGATTACGGTCATGGGGTTCGCATTTGAGAATGGCATAGCTCACCACCACCAGGGTCATGATTACCAGGGACAGGCCGAGAATGCCGCCCACAAGAGAGCGATACTGCATCAGTTGCCAGCAGACCAGCACGCCGATAAAGGTCATCAGATAGATAAACCACTCGCGATTGATGCCGGGCAAAACCGGCTGCAGCAGCAGCTCCGGTTGCACTGGTTTGCTGGCATCTCCGAAGTGATGCTGGCCGCGCAAAAACATCAGCAGGCCGAACAGCATGCCCACGCCGGCGGCGCCAAAGCCCCAGCTGAAACCCAGATACTCCATCAAAAAACCGCAGACGATGGCGCCCAGAAAGGAACCCAGGTTGATGCCCATATAGAACAGGGTAAAGGCGCCGTCACGACGCGGATCACGGCGTTCATACATGGAGCCCACCAGGGTGGAAATATTGGCCTTGAGAAAGCCCACGCCCATGATGATCAGGGCCAGGGAAAGATAGAAAATCTGCAGGTAGAGTGCATCCCGTTGCACCTGTAATTCACCATTGATCAGCAGCTCGGTGGCCTGACTGCCTTCAATGGCCATACCGCCATGGCCGGCCACCAGCAAAATGGCGCCCAGCACTACCGCCTTGCCGGGACCCAGGTAGCGATCGGCAACAATGCCGCCGATTACCGGTGTAATGTAGACCAGGCTGATATAGGCCGCGTAGATTCCGGCGGCAGCCTCATCGGAAAACAGGAAGTGCTGGGTGAGATAGAAGATCAGCAGGGCACGCATGCCATAGTAGCTGAAGCGCTCCCACATCTCGGTAAAGAAGCAGGTGACCAGTCCGCGGGGGTGGCCAAGGAATTCAGCCTGGCCGGTCAGGGGAGTAGCAGTTGCATGGCTCATGATCTGTTCTTCTTGTTAATGCCTGTTCCGATGGCCGGAGGTAGTCTTTGCGGTCATGGCGACTGCTGTTTGTTACGGCGCCTGTACCCGAATGCGCTGATCCGGATAGATAATCTCATTGTTGGCAAAGCCATTCCAATCCAGCAGCTGCAGCACCGACAAACCCAGGCGGCGGGCAATACGGGCCAGGCTGTCGCCGGAGCGAACCCGGTACCAGCCGGATTCGCTGCCGGAAGCGGTGCTGGCCAGGCTGGTGCTGGTCTCGTCACTGTAGCTCAGATCCAGCACTTGTCCGGGCATCAGCAGTGCGTCCAGGGCGAAACCATTGTGGCGGGCAATGTCCTGCGAACGCAGTTGGAAGCGACGGGCAATGCTCCACAAATTATCGCCGGCCCGCACGCGGTAGCTGTCAGGCACTGCAGGCGGTGCCGACTGGGTCGGTGCCAGACTGGCCAGCTCTGTCAGGTCGCTGGCATTGTTCAGGCCGCGGGGTATCAATAAGGAGCGGCCGGCGATGATGCGGCTGCTGCTGAGACGGTTCACTACTCTGAGGACATCCACGCTGGTGCCCAGCTTGCTGGCAATACCACCGAGTGTATCGCCGCTTTGAATCTCATAGCGATCCCAGGTGACAAACTGATCGGCCGGCAGAGATCGCAGGCTGGCTTGCAGCTTCTCGGCATTTTCGGGCGGCAGATAGAGCCTTTGTGGCGTATCGGGGTGGGTGGCCCATTGCCGATAGCCATTATTGAAGTGACGCAATTGTTCATAATCAATCTCGGCCAGGCGTGCCGCCTGTGCCAGATCTATCTGGGAGCCGATTTCAACCAGTTGCAGGGGGTTGGCATTGGCCAGAGCTGGCAGTTCGATCCCGTAATTCGCAGGTTCACTGACGATAGCGGCAATGGCCAGCAACTTGGGTACATGGGCCCGGGTTTCCGGTGCCAGGGGCAGAGACCAGAAATCGATGCCCTGGTCGCTACTTTGACCACTGCGCCTGATGGCGCGGCGCATATTGGGTGAGCCGGTGTTATAGGCACCAATTGCCACTAACCAGTTTTCATCAAACTGGGCATGGATACGGCTGAGGTAGGCAATGGCAGCCTCGGTAGAAGCATGGGGATCGCGGCGACCGTCATACCACCAGTCCAGTTGCAGGCCGAAGCTGCGGGCTGTGGGGCCAAGAAACTGCCACAATCCCACCGCATGGACGGCGGAATAGGCATTGGGATCGAAAGTGCTTTCCACTACCGGCAGCAGGGCCAGTTCGGCAGGCAGTCCTGCCGTTTCCACTTCATCGACAATATAAAACAGGAAGGGTTCGGCCCGTTCAGCGATCAGGTCGAAAAAACGCTGGTCGCCTGCATAATTGGCAATCCAGTATTGCACGTCTTCATGTTGATAGTGTGCTTGCAGTTTGAGGCCATGGCGAATCCGGTCCCAGAGATTGTCAAACACAAGCGGCAGTGTTTCGCTGCTGTCGATACTGGTCACGTCTGGCGCCCGGCTTTCTCTTGCCGGTCTTGCTTCTGGCGACTGGTTGGAAGTTGTGGCGGCTGGCGGCTCGGGTACTGTATTCACCTGACAGGCCGCCAGGAATACAAACAGAAGAAAGTAAAATTGTCGGGGGATACGCGCGATTCGGGAAAAGCTCCCGCAAGCTGTTGCTACTGCCATGTTAAAAATTGTCTTTCCATTGTCTTAGTGCGGTGAATACCTCGAGATCCGAGTCTGTATTCAATTGCCTGCCTTGCAGGGTCTGTTTGATGCCCTTGCTTTGACAGCGCAGAAAAGGATTAGTTGCCAATTCCAGGGCCATGGTGGAGGGCAGGGTCACTTCCTGATTGCGGCGCTTTTCACTCTCCCTGTCGATGCGCGCTTGCAAGTCACTGTTATCAGGTTCTGCAGCGATGGCAAATTTAAGATTGGCCAGGGTGTATTCGTGGGTGCAATAAACCAGAGTCTCCGGGGGAAGGGCGGTGAACTTGCCCAGTGACTGCTGCATTTGTTCTGGCGTGCCTTCAAACAGGCGGCCACAACCGGCCGCAAACAGCGTATCACCACAGAACAGTATCGGTGCCGGCCCCTGATCGCAGTAGAAGGCAATATGATCGAGTGTGTGACCAGGTACCTCCAGTATCTGAAAGCGATAGCCCCAGAGGTCCAGTTCATCGCCCTCGGCCAGAGGCTGGTTTATGCCCTTGATACCCGGATTGTCGGGCCCATAGACCACTGGCTCGAAGCGCTTGATCAATTCCGCCAGCCCGCCGGTGTGATCCGGGTGGTGATGGGTGATAAAAATATGGCTCAGAGTCAGCTCATGCTTTGCCAGGTAATCCAGCACTGGCCGGGCATCCCCGGGATCCACCACACAGGCTGCATTGCGTCCTGGCAGGCTCAGGGTCCAGATGTAATTGTCGGTAAATGCGGGCAATGGCCGAATCGCCAGTGACATGGGGGCTCCGATCTGACAGCATGGGTTCAAGCGCACATAATATAGGGAAATCAGCGTTTTACAAGCCAGCCAGAGGCCCCGCAGCGAGCCATTTGGCAGGCTGTTGCTGGGGCGTTAGAATCAGCCCTGCAAGCCCTTCCATGGCTGTTCCAGGAGCAAGCAAAAGCTGTCATGAGCAGTTTTTCCAAACATGAGACCCGTCGCCGATTACTTCGCGGCATGCCGGATTCCGACATGATGCAAATGCTGATCGGGCGCTGGTTTCAGACGGCCCAGGGCAAAAAGGTCTGGGAGTTCGAGCAGGAGAAGCTGGCGCCCATTATCTCCCGGCTGTTTGGCTATCACATTCTGCAGATTGGCTGCCACGAGGAATATTCCCTGCTGGAGGAAAGCCCGGTGGGGCACAAGATCATGTTTGCCCCCAACTGGCGGCCCGGGGTCAGGCAGGCGGTGGCTGACAACGAGGAGCTGCCGCTGGCCAATGACAGCATGGATGTGGTGCTGCTGCACCACGCCCTGGACTTCACCGAAGACCATCACCGACTGTTGCGGGAAGTCACCCGGGTGCTGCGCCCCGGCGGGCACTTGCTGATAGTGGGTTTTAATCCCTATAGCTACTGGGGTTTGTGGCGACTGTTCAAGCGCCGTATCCACATGCCCTGGCGGGGCCGCTTTATCAGCCGTGGGCGTCTGACTGACTGGCTGCAGCTTCTGGATCTGCAAATCAGCAAGGTTGATTACAGCCTGCATTTTCCGCCATTGAAATTTCAGCGGATGCTCAAGCACGCGAATCGTTTCGAAAAACTGGGCAGCCGTCTGGGCAGTCCGCTGGGTGGTGCCTATATCGTGCTCTGTGTAAAACAGGCAGCAACCATCACCCCGATTCTGCCACGCTGGCGCAGCTTGCCCACCCGCGCCACGGTGATACCGGCCGCCGAAAATGTCCGGGCAAGGAAGATTCATTAGCAGTGGGTATGATAACCCGTCAACAGGGAGCAAGAAGCAGTGGTTGAAATGTTTACCGACGGCGCATGCCGGGGTAATCCCGGGCCGGGAGGTTGGGGAGTACTGCTACGCTATGGTGAAGTGGAGAAAACCCTCTATGGGGGTGAGCAGCATACCACCAATAATCGCATGGAACTCATGGCCGTCATCAAGGGGCTCGAAGCCCTTAAGAAACCCTGCAAACTGAAGATCACCTCTGATTCCAAATATGTACTGGGTGGCATCACCGAATGGATGCCCAACTGGAAAAAGCGCAACTGGAAGACCGCCAGCAAAAAGCCGGTGCAGAATGTGGATCTGTGGCAACAACTGGATGCGCTGGTGAGCCAACATGATATCGAGTGGAACTGGGTCAAGGGGCACAGCGGCCATCCTGAAAACGAGCTGGCCGATGAACTGGCCAATCGCGGCATCGACGAACTTTAGGGACTAGCAAACAGATCAATATGAGACAGGTTGTACTGGATACAGAAACCACAGGGCTCGACCCCCAACAGGGGCATCGGGTTATCGAAATTGGTTGCGTGGAAATACAGAATCGCCGCCTCACCGGCAAGCATTTTCATTACTACCTCAACCCTGATCGTGATATCGATGAGGCCGCTATCGAGGTCCATGGTCTTACCCGTGAATTTCTTTCTGACAAGCCACGCTTTGCCCAGATAGAAGCCGAATTTATCGACTTTGTCCGGGATGCGGAACTGGTGATTCACAATGCACCGTTTGATATCGGTTTTCTGGATGCCGAACTGAAACGCAATAATTCATCGGTGCAGGAGTTGGCCGGTATCTGTTCGGTGCTGGACAGTCTGCTGCTGGCCCGGGAGAAACATCCCGGCCAGCGTAATAATCTGGATGCCCTGTGCAAACGCTACGGTGTCGACAATACCCAGCGTGAGTTGCACGGCGCCTTGCTCGATGCGGAGATCCTGGCGGATGTGTATCTGCTCATGACCAGTGGTCAGTCGAGCCTTTCCCTGAAAGAGGAAAGTGACGAGCAAAACCAGGGAATCCAGCTGCGCGAACTGGACCCCAACCGACCGCCACTGCGCATCATCAAGGCCAATGACAGCGAACTTGCCGCCCATCAGGAACGCCTGGAAGAAATAGCCAGGGCCAGTGGTGATAACTGTCTGTGGCTTGAACTCGACCAGCAAGGGCCGACCTGAAGCGGGCTCTGAGTCCCGGCCCGGCAGATACAGGAATCAGGCATGCCATTCATACTCAGCGGCGTTGATCTAGGCGACGATGACCGTGTCCTGTTGTTTCATAAAGGGCGGCTATTGCTCTATGCAGAATCTGTTTTCTGGCAGCGACAGCATTTGCAATCCTGGCTTGAGGAACTCAATGAACTGCATCTGGTGGCGGAAAAGCTTGCGGTAAGGAAAGTAGAAAGAAAGCAGCGTTTTTTCGCTACCACGGTCAGCACTGCCATGCTCGAAGCCCTGAATGCGCAAGATCGCTCCCTGCGCAGCCTGGTGCTGGCTGGCGATGAAGAGCTGCTGGCAACGGCGGGCAAGGCCAATCAGATTCTGGACTGGTATCAGAGTCATCGTTTTTGTGGTGCCTGTGGTGAGCCCACCGAGGCCCACCCCAGGGAGCGGGCAGTGATTTGCAGGCACTGCGAACGTCACTATTTCCCCCGCATCAATCCCTGTGTCATTGTGCTGATCACCCGCGGAGATGAAATTTTGCTGGCCAGAAACAAGCGCTACCGCAGTGGCTATTACAGTTGTCTTGCCGGCTTTATCGAGATCGGTGAGTCTGCAGAAGACACTGTACATCGTGAAATCATGGAAGAGGTGGGGCTGCGGGTCGACAATGTCCGCTACGTGACGAGTCAGTCCTGGCCATTCCCTTCGCAGCTTATGCTTGGCTACTATGCCGATTACGTCAGTGGCGAGATAGTGCCGGAAGAGGCGGAGATAGAAGATGCCGCCTGGTTCGATGTCCGGCAATTGCCCAGTTACCCATCCAGTCAGATCAGTGTGGCAGGCGAACTGATTGCTGGTTACACTGCATCCCGACTTGCCAACCGCCGCTAATAGGCGATTGCAACAGAGAATCAAGGAGTAAGGATTGGAATTTCTCATAGAATACGGCCTGTTTCTGGCCAAGGCCATTACTATCGTGGTGGCGGTAATGCTGATCATTGCTGCCATTGCCAATAGCAGCCAGAAACAGGGCAAAGCCGATAAAAAAGGCAGGATCAAGGTCACTCGCCTGAATGAGCACTTCGAAGAACTGCGGGATAGCCTGCGTCATTCAGTGCTGGAAAAAACCGAGTTGAAGGCCCTGGAGAAGGAAGAGAAGAAACAGAAAAAGGCTGAGGAAAAAGCCAAAAAAGCCCAGGCCAAACAAGCGCTCAAGGACGCGCCGAAAGGTGAGGAGAAAGGCGAGGGGAAAGGCGAGCAACAAGGCGAGCAAGGTGACAGCCCCGCACGCAAGCCGAGAATCTATGTGCTGAATTTCGAGGGTAATATCCCGGCCGATGGCGTGGACTCCCTGCGTGAAGAGATCAGTGCCGTGCTCTCCATGGCGGAGCCCGCCGATGAAGTCTTGCTGCGCCTGGAAAGTCCCGGGGGCATGGTGCATGCCTATGGTCTGGCTTCCTCGCAACTGATGCGCATCAAGAATCAGAAAATTCCCCTCACTATCTGTGTCGACAAGGTGGCAGCCAGCGGTGGCTATATGATGGCCTGTCTGGCCGATCGCCTGGTGGCGGCACCGTTTTCAATCATCGGCTCGATTGGTGTTTTGATGCAGTTGCCGAACTTCCACCGGGTGCTGAAAAAGCACGACGTGGATTTTGAACAGATCAGTGCGGGTGAGTACAAACGCACCCTGTCCACATTTGGAGAAATTACGGAAAAGGGCAGGGAAAAAGCCAAAGAAGATGTGGAATCCATTCATGAAATTTTCAAGGGCTGGGTCAAGGAGCATCGACCGGTAGTTGATATCGACAAGATTGCAACGGGTGAGACCTGGCTCGGTGTGCAGGCCAAGGAACGCTATATGATTGATGATATTCGCACCAGTGATGAGTGCATCATCAAGGCCTGTGAGGAGGCCGATGTGTTTGAGGTGGAGTTCGAGTTGAAGAAAAGCCTGCAGGACAAAATGGGCCGAGCCTTTGGCAGTGTTTTTGACAGTCTCTATGGCAAGTTTTTTGAGAAATCGGAAACCCGTCACTATCAGTAATTCAGCAGCTAATTATTCAGCAAGTACCAATTCAGCAAACACTATCAGTAAAGATTTTCGGAGAACAGGGTTTATGGAATATCGGGCACTACTTGTCAGCGAAGCGCAGGAAAAGCAATTCACCGCCCAGGTCACGACTCTGGACACGGATAATCTGCCCGCGGGAGAGGTGCTGATCGAAGTGCAATATTCATCCCTGAATTACAAGGATGCCCTGTCTGCTTCCGGTAACCGGGGGGTGACCCGGGAGTATCCCCACACGCCCGGTATCGATGCCGCAGGCATCGTCCGTGAATCCGCCAATGAGCAATTCAGCAGCGGGGATGAGGTCATCGTCATTGGCTATGACCTGGGCATGAACACGGCTGGCGGCTTTGGTCAGTTTATTCGGGTGCCGGCAGGCTGGGTTGTGCGCAAACCAAAGGGCCTGGCCTTGCGTGACAGTATGTGCCTGGGCACCGCAGGTTTTACCGCGGCGCTGTGTGTCGACAAGTTGCTGGCCGCCGGTCTCGAAAAGGATCATGGTGAGGTGCTGGTGACCGGTGCCACCGGGGGAGTTGGCGTGGTAGCCATCGCCCTGTTGTCGAAACTGGGTTTTCAGGTCGTCGCCAGTACCGGCAAGCCCCAGGCCAGCGACTGGCTACGAGACTTCGGCGCCGCCGATATTATTGATCGTGCCGAGATGTCAGAGGAAAACAAGCGTCCCCTGTTGAAGGAACGTTGGGCAGCTGCGGTGGACGTGGCCGGAGGCAATTCCCTGCTCAATATCCTCAAAACCCTTCGCTATGGCGGCAGTGTGGCAGCCTGTGGCCTGGTGGAGTCCCCGGTGTTTCAGGCATCGGTTTTGCCTTTCATTCTGCGTTCGGTGAATTTGCTGGGCGTGGATTCGGTGGAGTTGCCGATAGAGCGCAAGCAGGCTGTCTGGGACAAACTCTCGAGTGAATGGCAGCTCGAGAGCCTGGAGAAAATGGTCACTGAAATCGGTTTTGATGAGTTGGCTGCCAGTCTCGATAAAGTCCTCAAGGGTCAGGCCCAGGGACGCTACCTGCTCAATCTGCAATCCTGATTTCTGTTCCGCCAGGCTGTACTCAGTCGCGGCGCAGGCGGCTATTGGTGGCAATGGGAGTAGGGCAGTACATCACCACCACGTAGGATGAAATCAGAAAGGTAATGATGGCCGCAGCCTGAATGGTGAGTGAGGCCCGTTCACCGATGGCGCCGGATTGTGATGCCACAAAAGCAATCAACAAGGAAAACTCACTGATCTGCCCCAGACGCAGACCCGCATCCCAGGCCAGGCGACTGCGTTCGCTGAAGCGCCGCAACAGATACTGAAAGATCACCGGTTTGCTGGTCAGGGCCAGTGCCGCCAGCAGCAGTGCCGGCAGCAGGATATCGCCCAGCAGATTGATGTTGAACTGGGC
>JALEHB010000063.1 GCA_022763285.1 Pseudomonadales bacterium
GCAATGAGGGCCTGGTGACTGTCAATTTATAGGTCAATTCACAATTTGATTGAAAAAAGTCTAAAGTAATTTTTTTGACAGGTCGTAGCGTAGAAATGTCACGGCCGATATTTTGCAGCATTAATGGAGCGTTTCAGATGAGCAATGACATACAATCTGGCAATTTGCCAGTCAGCAAACTAAGTACCAGCAGCCAGAAGGCTGCCAACCAAACCGGTCAGTCCGCCCAAAAGGCAGGCTCCCAGTCGCCTGCGGCGCGCCCGGCAGATACTGTCAGCATTACCGACCAGGTTTCACGCCTGCAGGAAATCGAAAACATGCTGGGTTCCGTGCCTCCGGTGAACAACTCCCTGGTGGAAGAAGTCAGCCAGCTAATTGCCAATGGCAATCTGGAGATGGACCTGGAGCGCACCGCCAGCAAACTGATCGAAATGGAAACGGGCGTTCCGACTCCAGAGAAGAAGTAATCTGAAGCAGGTTGGCTATGGAACAGAGTATTGAAGTCAGTGAAGCTCTGGAAGCACTGCTGGACAGTGAGGTAGGTTGTGCCCGCACGCTGCTGGATTCACTGAAAGCGGAGAGCGCTGCCCTGGCCAGTAAAGATGCCAGGCTGGTCACTATCAATAGCGCCAACAAGCGCAAAATGATTGACAAGCTTCAGGCTGCAAGCGAGGCGCGCATCAACTTCATGAGCGAGCATGGACTTTCGACCAGGGCCCAGGATATGCACAGCTATGATCCCGGCTCGGCCAGCAATGCCCGGCTCGACGCCAGATTCATTGAGTTGTCGCAGCTGGCCCAGAAATGCTTTGATGAAAACCGCGTTATTGGTCAGCTGATCAATCGCCGCAGCCAGTTCATCAGCCAGATTCTGCGTAGCCTGTCACCCAGCGCCGATCTTCAGGGTTTAACCTACAAGGAAGACGGCAATCCTGCGGCCGGTGCCCGCAATAACATGTTCTACCAGACCAAGATCTAGTCATCGGTGCACAAGAGGACGGTACCGTGGAACAGTCTGATCTCATCACCACAATCACACAGAAGAATGTCATCTGGCGAACCATTCAGGGTATCGCCGACCAGCAACTGCCTATTCGCATTGCCCTTGATGACAGCGATGAGATGATTTTCCGTACCCGGATTGCACGCATCGAAAGAGAAGCCGAACAGATCGTTGTGCATCAGCCCAAGTCCGATGACTGGCAGCAGCACATCATTGCCAGACAGGCCCTTAAGGTGTCCTGCAATATGCCCAATGGCACCATTCGCTTTGAGGGCCACCTGAGCCCTCTTGATGGCGCCGAAAACTCACCCTATTGCCAGCTCAGTTTTCCGGAGCAGGTCAGCAAGGAACAACTACGCTCCACCTTCCGGGTATCGGTGATGAAGTATGACACCGATGCTACCCTGACCTTCCAGCCTGGCACTGAATTCAATGGCGAGTGCAAGGACATTTCCCAGGGTGGAACCCTCATCCACCTGCATCAACTCAAGTCCGAACAATTGCAGTCAGCAGAACGCTCGCTGCAGCTAGGTGCCCGCATCCAGTCTGTCAAAATCTCCATTCCGTCAATTATCGATCTGGAATGTGCGGCAAGAATTTGCCGCGCCAAAACCCTTAACAATGGCAATCTGCTGGTGGGACTGGCCTTTCTGGATATGGGACCGAAACAGAGTAATGCCCTGCGCGGCGCCCTGATCAAACTTGAACGTAACAATATCAAGAATTAGAGCTAATCCAGCCCTACTGTCAGTAAATCAGCTGTCGGCATATTGACTATTCCACTAAAAACCCGGGTTCTTTGCTGGAAATTCGCTCTGCAAGCCCCGGATTACGGGCGTTCCAATATTCCTAACAATTGGCACAGGACTTGCATTTTCTTACTGCAACGACCATGTGAACCGTTCTCTGAACGGTGACTGGGCAAATTCAGCAGGAAATGGAGTCTATCCATGAATAATAGCCAGGTGCATGCGCACAGCTACATTGAGGAGGTTTCAATGACGCCAGAAGCCAATCTGGACGAGTTGCATACCACATTGCCACTGAGGGAATTGATCGGTTTGTTTGCCAATGAAATCAGGGATTTTGTCGAGTATGACAGCTTCTGTTACAGCAACGCCGCCAGAGACATCCAGGTGGACCGTGGCAGCGCCAGCATTCATAGCTGTCACTACAACATCAAGGACAAGGGCCTGGAGTTGGGAGAAGTGACCCTGACCCGTCAATCGCCATTCCGTGAAGAAGAAATGATCATCATAGAGCGTGCACTTGGCGCCTTGTCTTCCCACCTGATCAATGCAGTGGAGTCACAAAGCGAATTGCAGGCACGGGGCAACTGAGCTCTGCCCCGGGGCGGCAATATCTGCCGCCAGCTCCGCCTGAACCCGTGCGCCCTCTTCCCCGCGCCAGGCTCGCCGCTGCCTGAAACTTTTGCAATACAGCCTGTATCCGGCTGCCAACCCGCAGTATCATCAAGCCGCCACGATGTTGCGCCAGGCGTGACATGGCAAGCCGTATTCACTCTCACTCACCAACAGGATTGATCTGTGCTGAAAATAGTCAGGCTGGTCCCGGCTTGTTTGGCCTTGCTGCTGACACTGCCGGTCTATGGGGCATCCACTTCGCCAAACCCGGTGCTTGCCGAAGTATTGCAGCTGGAATCGGAACTGGATGCCCGGATCGGTATCAGCCTGCTTGATACCGGCAATCAGGAACAATTGTCATGGCGCGGCCAGGAACGATTTCCCCTTTCCAGCACCTTCAAACCGCTGGCCTGCGCCGCTCTGTTGGCCCGGGTTGATGAGGGCCAGGAACAACTGCAGCGAAGAGTCTTTTTTGATGCAGCAGAGCTGGTGAGCTATTCCCCCATTAGCGAACAATTCACTGGCGAGGCTGGCATGAGTCTGCAAGAGTTATGCGCGGCTACCATTGCCTACAGCGATAACACGGCAGGCAATCTGGTGTTGCAGGCCATCGGCGGCCCCGCCGGGCTGACTGCATTTTTGCGGGAGTCGGGTGATCCGCTGACACGACTGGATCGCTGGGAGACAGAGCTGAATGAAGCCCTGCCTGGCGACCCCCGTGACAGTAGTACCCCCGATACCATGGTGATCACCCTGCAGAAACTATTGCTGCAGGAGCGACTGCAAGCCGGTTCGCGTCAGCAACTGGAATCCTGGTTACAGGACAATCAGGTGGGCGATGCCCTGCTCAGAACTGCTATCCCCGGGGACTGGCAGATTGGCGACAAGACCGGCGCCGGAGGCTATGGTTCCCGCTCCATTATCGCCATCATTCGGCCGCCACAGCGGGCTCCGCTAATCATTGCCATTTATATCACTGAAACCGAAGCCGATTTCGACACGCGTAATGCCGCCATCGCTCGCATTGGCGAGGCCCTGGTGAGATGGCTTGAACAGTAAGGGATAAACTGAAAGCCGGCGCCTTTGCCCCCCCGGCTTTCAGCGATAGCCGCGATGAGCCTATTCGTGCCCTTTGACTTCCACGGCAGTAAAGGAGAACAGCTCCGGATTGGCGGGATCGGCAGTCACCAGCACATAACCCCGCTCGGGTGAGCCAAACACTTCCAGACGAGTCAGATGGTCCGCCCGTGTGCGACCGTCGGTAAACATCAGTGGTTTGTCGATGGTGAATTCATGGGTATCACCATGGACAGCCAGAATCGGCACACCCAGTTCGGCACCTTCATAGGCCAGCATGGATTTGAAATCCCGATAGGCAGTAGCTCGCCAGTAGATATCATCCCAGCCCGGGTTGCCATGGAACAGCACCACAAGCCCCTGGGCTTCGATGTCTTTCACTTCCTGATAGGCAGCCTGCAACCATTGCAGATTAGCGGCATTCCTGCGTTCATACTCCTCAAAGGCATAACGATCAGGATAGACGCCATTATTGCCACCGGGCATATGCAGAGTCACGAAGACCACATTGCCTTTTACCCAGCGGGCATTTTCGCGATACTCACCATCCTGTTGCTGTAGCGGCATGGGATTCTGGCCCAGAGATTGCCCCATCGGCACCAGGTCATCACGCAATTTTGCCAGACGCTCCAGAGGCTCCCAGTCGCCCTTGCCCCGCAGCCTGCAATCAGTCCAGGCGTTGTCGCCGGGGGTAAACACCAGCGGGCCTTCGAGTCGGGCAAATACCTCTACAGCTTCTTGCCGCTGCTGGTCCGTGCAGGGGCCACCGCCCTGAATATCGCCGATAAACACCGTAAACTCCGGATCGGCTTCATTGATACGATCCGCCAGCATCAGGTCTTTCTGATGACCCGCTGCCGTCTCTTCCTGTATATCGCCAAATACGGCAAAGCGAACTGTCTGAGCCAGACCATTGCCAGAAGCACCCAGCGCCAGCGCAAGCAGCAAACTGCGCACAATAAAATCAAACATTGCTATCTCCGAAAAGTGCCAGGCGTCACTGGACGCCTGGCAGAGTGAATGGATTAAAGGCGGTAGGAAACACCGAACCACCAGGAATTACCAAAATCATTGATCTCCCGAATCGCACCATTAATGGCGCCATCTCCGGTGAAAATGTTCTGGCGAGGGTTGTTGGTGATATTCCTGCCTTCCAGTTGCAATTGCAGTTGCTCGGTCAACTGGTAGCGCAGTTGCAAATCCCATTGCTGGTACTTGTAATCGGCGCGGGATGAACTGGTGGGTCGATCGTCCACCTCGTTATAGGTCAGCTTGCCGGAAAATTTATCCAGGGTATAAAGACCGGATACATTGAACAGGTAGTCCGGCTGCGACAGCAGATTGCCGCCATGACCGGCACCATCCTTGCCATCCATCAGAGTGAGATTGGCAATAATGCCAAGGCCGCTCAGGGGTCCTTCGAGAAACTCGAACACATCATCCACATAGGACAGTTCAAGACCCGAGACTTCCACCGAATCGATATTGATCGGCTGGGTGACGGTAAAGATCTGACCATCGATTTCTTCTTCAGTCTGGGTACTGGAAATCTGATTGTCGATGATCTTGTGGAAAGCAGCAGCCGAGAAATACTGACCCTGATCAATCGACCAGTCCAATGCCACATCAAAGCTCTGGGATTCCCGCGGCTTCAGCCCCGTATTGGCCCGGCGAATGGTGAGATTGGACTCGTCGTAAGTCTCGGCGCCGGCGAGGTCGGGGTGATTCGGCCTGCCCAGGGCCTCGGCATATCCCAATCTGAGTCTGACATCATTATTGATGTCATTGGTATAAACGAATGACGGCAGAATATGGTCGTAATCGAACTCACGAAACACCTTGGCATCACTGCTATTCAAGGTCGCCGCTGTAGAGACTTCGGTATGTTCGAATCGCAAACCGCCCAGAAATGTATGAGGGCCGCTGAACCAGGTCAGCATGCCGTAGGCTGCGGTGACATTCTCCTGAATGTTGTAAAAGGCATTCAGATTGGAGGCATCTTCGCCTACAAACAGATCCCGGTTGGCGTTGAAGAAGGCATCAAACAAATCAGGGTTGACGACCGGATAGTTCAGGTTGGAGAAATACTCGGTCGTTGGCGGCCGGGTCTGGTTAGGATCAACAAACTGGGCCAGGCTCAGGCCTGCGGCGGGATCAGCCAGGGTGTAATTCACCGAGGCATCAAAGCGTGCTTTGTCCAGATTGCGATGCTTGAAACCGGCCTTGAAGCCAATACCATCCTGCTGGCCCTCGGCATTCCAGCCATAGTCAGCCTTGATTTCAGCAACGGTTTCTTCGTTTTCGAAATTACCATTGAAATAGTTTCTGAATTCATACAATGAAGTATCAAATAGCACAGAGGGGTCATTGATGAGAACAGTAGCCAGGGCCTCATCGTCAGCATCCATGCCACTGAGATCATAACTATAGCCGAGCTCACTCATGGTTGGAGTGCGCCAGCTGGCATTGGGATAGGGATGCTCCTGAATGCCATTGGAGAAAGAAGCAGTGAATTCCACGGTACTGAGATCAGTTGGAATGAATTCAACATGTCCCTGCAGATTTTTGATTTCCTGCCCGAGGGGATATCGGTCAAAACGGGTCTGACCAGCCGCTTCTTCGAAACTGCCAGAAGTGGCAGTCTGGTTCACCAGATTGTTTTCATACAGGTCATAGCGATAGCGAACTTCATGGTACTGGTAATCAAAGGCCGAGTAACTCAGGGAAGAATAGAAGCGGTCATGGGGACTGTATTCAAGTTTTGCCAGCACATTGTAGCGGTCAATTTTGTTGGCATAGTCCAGAGGCAAGACCTGATTGATAATGGGCCCAACGCTGTTTTCAGTGAAACCGGTAATGGGGCGCCCCTGGTCACGACGCTTGCTGAAATAGGTACCGGACACCAGAAAACCCAGTGTGTTATCCAGGAACAGGCTGGAATAAGCACTGTCGACCCGGTAGGAAGGGTTCTCAAAGCTCTGGGGCAGATCACCGATACTTTCATGCCAGCCAACCTGGGCATTGGTCACGCTATAAACACCATCGGCATCGAAGGCCGAACGAGTGACAAGATTGATGACACCACCGACACTGTGACCATCCAGATCAGGCGTCACTGCCTTGATAACTTCCAGGCGTTTTACCGCAGTCGGCGGGATGGATTCGATATTGATGTCCCGATCCGAGCGGTCGGTGGAAGCGATCTGACCACCATCGATGGCAATAAAAGTATAGCGTTGGTCGAGGCCCCGCAGGCCCACATAGCGCCCCTCATCCTCATCGAAGACTGTCACCACCCCGGGCAGTCGACGCAGGCTGTCTGCCACATTCAGATCCGGCTGTCTTCCCAGCTCATCCTGGCTGAGAAAATCGGCGATACGTGCTTCATTCTGTTTGGCGGCAAGGGATTCGCGCGCCTGGCGAAGATAACCGGTCACAGTAATTTCTTCGATTTCACGCACAGCGCTATCCTGAGCCAGAACCGACCAGCTTGTGGAGGCAGTCGCAGCGGAAATCGCCAACGCGAGCAATGATTTATTGCATTTTTTCATCAGGGAACCCTTTCAAGTAATTGAATAATCAAGGCAACAGAAATGCGTAGCGCCAGTTATCACATAAATGACGCAGTGCATTTCAACACTATTATTTTTTGATTACTCTAAAGGGGCTTTGTGACGCAGGCGTTACTCGTTGATTGCTGAAATTTGAAATTTCCTTGACAGACGGGAGCGCTCCGCCCCACAGAATAAAAGGGCCACGAAACAGAGCGAGGGATGGGGAAGCTGAATAGTATCAGGCGTTTGCGGAAAGGGATTCAGCCAATGCTTCAGCGGATCTGGAATCTGAGGTTTACCGGACTGTAATGATTGGCCCGATTGACAGGAGTATGGGCTACCACCAACCCAGGGTTTCCTGGGCATAGTTATAGCGCTGACGCATTTTTTCCAGGGTTTCCATTTGCAGTTGCGGATCGGTCGGGTCATTGGATTGCAGATCTGCCATAACCACCACGATAACGCGGCGATTCTGGGCCCGGCCTTCCACCGTGTCATTATCGGCCTTGGGCCGATGCTCGCCAAACCCGGCCGAGGACATGCGGATGGATTCCACCCCGGACTGTTCAAAAAGGCGCACCACAGAGGCGGCCCGGGCGGAAGACAGTTCCCAGTTAGAGGGGAAAATGGAATTCTGGATTGGCATATTGTCGGTGAAGCCTTCCACCACCATCGGGTTTGGATAGCGACCAAGAATATTGCCCATGCTTGCCAGAATCTCAACAGCCGCCTCTGACAGGGTGGCGCTGCCACTGGGAAAGAGAATATTGCTCCTGATTTCGATTTCCAGCCAGAACGGATTTTGCCGCACATCCACCTGCTCGGCAGAAATCAACTCTTCGAAGTCTTCGGCGATTTCATTGCCCAGATAGGCCAGTGTGCTATCGCCATAGCCGGCCGCTGAGCCCTCTTCTCCATCCCGGGCTTCTTCAATCTGAACTACTTCATCACTTTTGCCAGGAATCACAGGGATGATGTTAACCGGCTGGGGGACATTGGCAACGACCTGAAAATCCTGCACCAGCATGCTGCTGACCGGGGTACCCATCTGCATGGGGGTCAGGGAATGGGTTATGGGCCGGAAAGCCGCGTTCATGGACTCGGACAACACCCGGTACTTGCCTTCATTCACCGATGACATGGAATACATCACCACGAAGAAGGCAAACAACAGGGTAATAAAATCGGCATAGGACACCAGCCAGCGCTCGTGGTTCTCGTGTTCCTCATGTTTTTTCTTTCGTGCCATGTCTTGTTCGCCAACAGCGCTGACAGAGTGGAAGAAAACCGGCCAGGTACCGGGATCGATTACAGATAACCGCGCAAGCGGGCTTCAATATTGCGAGGGTTTTCCCCCTCGGCGATGCAAACCAGACCGTCGATGATCATCTCCCGGTAGTGTGACTGATCACCAATCAGGGTCTTGAGTTTGTTGGCCATGGGCAAGAACACCAGATTGGCCAGGCCCACACCATAGATGGTTGCCACAAAGGCAACCGCGATTCCGGGGCCGAGAGCCTCGGGATTGGAGAGATTTTCCATGACATGAATCAGGCCCATGACCGCCCCGATGATGCCGATGGTAGGTGAGTAGCCACCAAACCCTTCAAACACTTTCGCCGCCAGCAGGTCCTTGTGCTCTGTCGCTTCCAGCTCCACTTCCAGAACACCCCGTACAGACTCGGGCTCATTGCCATCTGCCAGCATTTGTAATCCGTTTTTGGAAAAAGGATCGCTCTCCTCTTCCGCCAGTTCCTGCAGAGCGAGCAAGCCTTCCTTGCGCGCCACCTGGCTCCATTCCACCAGCTTCTGAATCATGCCTTCGTTATCAATCTTCGGCGGTGCCACCATCCATACAGCACGCTTCATGCTGAGCATAAAAATGCGCAGCGGCGTCTGTACCATGACAGCACCCAGAGTGCCGCCAAAGACGATGAAAAAGGCCGTGAAGATCATCAGGGATTCGGTATGGCCACCTTCCAGAAGGTTGCCGCCCACAATCGCCGTCAGACCGATCACCAGACCGATGATTGTCATGATATCCATACTGGTTTCCTTCAGCCCAAAGCAAATCCATCAGGGCTGAACTCTCATAATTCCTCAGCTTGTGCAGTCAATGCTCAAAGATCGTCTTCTTCGATCATATTGCTGCGCATCTTGGTACGCAGACGGGCTGTGGCCTGACTGTGAATCTGGCAAACACGGGATTCACTGACATTCAGTACTTCACCGATTTCACGCAGATTCATGCCGTAGTCGTAGTAAAGCACAACCACCATCTTCTCCTGTTCGGGCAATTGACCAATGGCCGAAGCCAGGGTCTTTTTCACCGATTCATCATGCAGACCCATCATGGTCTCGTCTTCATCGGTGGCCGGTTCGGAAAAAGTATTGTCATCGTCCAGACTGAAGACTGTGCAACTGGCTACTGTTTCCAGCAGCTCTGCGTATTCTTCCATGGACAGACCAAGCTCTTTGGCAATTTCCTTGTCGGTTGCCGTGCAGCCCTTGCGGTTCTCCACTTCCTGGATAGCCCTGGAAAGGCGCCGCGATTTCTGCTGCACAGAACGGGGTACCCAGGTTTCCCGGCGCAGTTCATCAAGAATTGCTCCGCGGATCCGGATACTGGCATAGGACTTGAACTCAGCCCCCTGATTTGGCTCGTAGGTTCGCGCTGCCTCAAGCAGTCCGATCATGCCCACCTGGATCAGATCTTCCACACATTTATCCGGTGGCAGGCGCACACTGATGTGATGCGCAATGATCTTTACCAGAGGCAAGTGATCTTCGAACAACTTGTCCCGCGACATGTACTCACTCGATTCGTATTGCATTGCTGGATTATTCATCTGACTTGTCTCGTCATAGCATTTTCATGGGTTGCCACCCGGCCGACAAAAAACTCCAGATTGCCGGTGGTTGGCGGTAGTACGGGTAACTCATTGACCGTTTTTGCCAGCCTTTGGAAGGCGAGGCTGGCGGCACAGTTGGGAAATTCCTCCACAACCGGCACCTGTATGCGAACTGCTTCTCTGAGCCGATCATCCAGAGGGATGCTGCCGAGAAAACCGATCGATACATTCAGGTAGATATCAGCCACATTGACGAGCTTGGCGAATAGCTTGCGGCCCTGCTCGGCACTTGTGACCATATTGGCCAGTACCTGAAATCGTTTGATGCCATGTTCCTGATTCAACACTTTCATCAGGGCATAGGCATCGGTCAGGGAAGCGGGTTCGTCACAGACAACCACGATGACTTCCTGACAGGCTTTACTGAAGGTGATAACACTGGAGGAAATGCCTGCGGCGGTATCCACCACCAGCACATCCACGGCTTGCTGCAGATCATCGAAGGCCCTCACCAGATTGGCCTGCTCAACACTGCTCAGCTCCGCCATTCTGCCGACGCCGGAAGACGCTGGCACAATCTGCAAACCGCCGGGACCCTGCACCACAACATCTTCCAGCTCACATTGGCCGGTGATGACATGATGCAGATCGCGCTCGGCCTTGAGCTTCAGCATGACATCGACATTGGCCATACCAAGGTCGGCATCCATCAGCATCACGGACTTGCCGCTATTGATCAGGGCCAGAGCAAGATTGACAGAGACATTGGTCTTGCCGACTCCGCCCTTGCCGCCTGATACTGCAATTGTTCTAACTGACTGATTCATTGAAATTTCCGCATTCAAGAGGCCGCGCAGCTAACTCAACAGCGCCTGTTGCTGACCGGCCATTGCCTGACGCGGTTGCACGGTAATGCGCTGGCGTCGCAATTCACGATAGTTTTCCAGGAGTTTGTTCCAGAAGAATTTGGGCTCCGCTGCAATCAGGTCTTCAGGTATGGACTGACCAATACCCAGGAAGGCCACCGGCAAGCGGAAGCGGATGGCGCCGGAAATGGCGGCACCGATGGAGACGTTCTCATCCGTCTTGGTAATGATGGCTCCCATCAGCTTGAGCGCCGAATAGGCGCGAATGGTCTCGCTGATCACCGATTCCTGGGCGGTTGCTGACAGCACCAGGAAAGGCAGCACATCATTGTTCTCGCCCACGGTCTTCTCGTATTCGGCCAGCAGGTCCTGACTGCGGGGATTAACACCGGCGGTGTCGATGATAACCAGCTTGCGTCCGGCAAAACTGTCCAGGGTACGACGCAGTTCCTGGGCATCAGAGGCCACCTGCACCGGTATACCCAGCGTACTGCCCAGTGAAATCAATTGATCCTTGCCACCCACTCTTACATTGTCCGTGGTTACCAGGGCGACCTGGTTGCGGCCATGCCGCTCGGCAAACTGGGCGGCAAGTTTTGCCGCTGTGGTAGTCTTGCCAACACCGGTGGGACCCACCAGCGCAATCACACCGCCATCGCGCAGCGGATCATGGGCAGGTGCCTTGACTACCTTGGTAAGAATGCGCAGGCTGCGACGCCAGCCCAGTTCCAGATCGTCACAAGGAAGAATCTTGTTGACAATCTTGACGGCGATATCGCGACTGACGCCAATCTCTTCAAGACGGGTCAGCAAGGCCATACGATTGGGTTGACGGCTGCGTGCATCGCGCCAGGCCAGTTGTGCCAGTTCCCCTTCAAACAGCTCACGCAGACGACCCAGCTCTTCCTGCATCTCCATCAATGATGGAGCCTGCTCGGCCCTGGTCTGCTTGTCGCTGAGCACTTCAAAAAGAAACTCGCTCTTGGGTTTGCCAGCAGGCTTCTTCGGAGCCAGCTTGTTCATCTCCTGCTTGAGCTGCTCGGGATCGTAGTCGCTGGCCGCCATGACTTCGATCTGGCCATCGATGTTGCGGCTGGATATCAGAACTGCGTCCTGACCCAGTTCGCTGCGAACCCTGGCCATGGCCTTCTGCATGTTCTCTTCCTGAAATCTTTCTACTCTCACTTTACTACTCCACCAATCAGTTCGATTGTCACTCAGCGATCTTCACTGTCAGGCAGTCTCCCGACTGCTGGTTCGCAAAGCTGCCTGCTCAGGCTGCGTTTGCTTCCAATTGACCGACTGAAGAAACCACATTGATTTGTTTGTTGTTGGCTATTTCGTTATAGGCCAACACTTTCAGTCTGGGATTCGTGCTCTTCACAAAGCGCGTCATCCAATTTCTTACCTGGTCCGATACCAGCAACACCGGTATCTGTCCTGTTGCTTCCAGTTCGTGTGAACGGACATGAATTTCCTTGAGGAAGTTCTCTGCCAGACTCGGTTCCAGTCCGGCCAGGCCGCCTTCACGATTACCTGCTACTGACTCAAGCAATATCCGTTCCATGCCTGCACCCAGCGTAATTACCTTGATTTCCGGCTCCATACCGACGATTCCTTGACAGATGGTGCGTCCTAAACTGACACGTACCGCTGCTGTCAGTTCGTCGGAGTTGAGGCCGCGACCGGCATGTTCGGCAATGGACTCGATGATGGTGCGCAGATCACGAACCGGCACGCCCTCTTCCAGCAGGTTCTGCATGATCTTGAGAATGACACCCAGGGACACCACATCCGGCACCAGGTTTTCCACCAGCTTGGGTGCGGACCTGGACAGGTTATCCAGCAGCTTCTGTACTTCGTCATGGCCCAGCAACTCATGGGAATGTGACTTCAGGGTATGACTGAGATGGGTGGCAATCACGGTGCTGGCATCCACCACCGTATAGCCCTTGGCCTGGGCCTCTTCTTTCTGGCTCGATTCAATCCAGATGGTGTCCAGATTGAAGGCCGGGTCCTTGCCCGCAATCCCTTCCAGATCGCCAAAGACCTGGCCGGGATTGATTGCCATTTCCATGCCCGGATGAATCTGGCCTTCACTCACCGGCACATCCATCAGGGTAATGCGATAGGAATTGGGCGGCAGGCTGAGGTTGTCGCGGATATGCACTGAATGCACCAGAAAACCCAGATCCTGGGAAATCTTCTTGCGCACCGCCTTGATACGATCCAGCAGCTCTCCACCCTGATTCTTGTCCACCAGGGAAATGAGGCGATAGCCTACTTCCAGACCGATGATGTCAACGCCCAGAATATCGTCCCAGCTCAGATCTTTCTGGGCTTCCGGTACGACCTCAGCCTCGGCTTCCTGCCCCTGCTCCACTTCTTCTTCGCTGGCGCTTTGGCGGGACAGCATGAAGCCGATGCCGACCAGAGACGAGGAGATAAACAGGAACATCAGGTTCGGCATGCCCGGTACCAGACCCAGCAAACCGATGACAGCACCAGTGATAATGAAAACCTTGGGTGACTCGAACAGTTGATCCAGTACCTGCCGGCCCATATCGGTGGCGGCACCGACCCGGGTCACGATCAGGGCAGCGGCGATGGAAACCAGCAAGGACGGAATCTGGGCAACCAGACCATCACCGATGGTGAGCAGCACATAATTGGTGGCCGCCTGGGAGGCTGACAGATTATGTTGCAGCACGCCGATGGCAAAGCCGCCAACAATATTGATAAACAGAATCAGGATACCGGCAATGGCATCACCGCGAACAAACTTGCTGGCACCGTCCATGGCTCCGTAGAAACTGGATTCCCTGGACACTTCCTCGCGTCGGGCCCGGGCCTGATCCTGATCGATCAGGCCGGAGTTGAGATCGGCATCGATGGCCATCTGCTTGCCAGGCATGGCGTCCAGGGTAAAACGGGCCGTGACTTCCGAGATACGACCGGCACCCTTGGTGACAACCACAAAGTTGATGATTACCAGAATGGCAAACACCACCAGACCCACGGCATAGTTACCACCCACCACGAAATCACCAAAGGCTTCGATCACGCGGCCGGCGGCGCCGGTACCATTGTGTCCTTCAATCAGCACTACCCGCGTTGAGGCAATATTCAGCGCCAGACGCAGCAGGGTCATGATCAAGAGCACACTGGGAAAAACAGCAAACTCAAGCGGCTTGGCGATATACACCGCCACCAGCAGAATGATCAGCGACAGGGCAATATTAAAGGTGAACAAAAAGTCCAGCATGAACGGCGGCAAAGGCAGGATCATCATGGCCAGAAGCATGACAATCAACAGCGGCGCACCGAGGCTCAGCATGCGCAGATCCAGTCCTCCGGTGCCTGCAGTTTGTGGGGCAGCAGCTGACATCAGGGTTTACCCTCCTCTAGTTCCCGTCGCGTGTATTCCGCGGGCACTTTGATATTGCCGGGCGGGGTCGGCCTGCGACCACGTCCCTTGCGCGCCTGGCGCAGTTGAAAGATATAGGCCAGCACCTGGGCGACTGCCATGAACAAATTGCCCGGAATCTCCTGATTAAGATCGGTGGAGCCATACAGGGCCCGCGCCAGCGGCGGAGCCCGAAAAATTGCCACTTCGTTTTCTTCCGCGATTTCACGAATACGCTGGGCAATGAAATCCTTGCCCTTGGCCACAACCCGAGGCGCGCCATTGCTGTTCTGGTCATAGCGCAGGGCCACGGCGTAATGGGTAGGGTTGGTGATAATCACATCGGCGGTCGGTACTTCCGACATCATGCGCTGCTGGGCCATTTGCTGTTGCTTTTCACGAATAGCGCCCTTTACTTCCGGACGGCCTTCGGTGTCTTTCATTTCTTCCTTCACTTCCTGTTTGGTCATGCGGATCTGCTTCTTGAACTCAAACAGCTGGAAGGGCACATCCATCATGGCCACCAGAATCAGGATGGAGCTGAAACCCAGCAGACACCAGATAAACAGATTGCCGGTTTCCTGAAAGGCCTGGGCCAGCGGCAGCAGCGGCAAGCGCAAAATGTCATCCAGCACCGCCATCAGAACCAGGCAGGCCACCGTGGCCACCAGGAAGAACTTGCCGAGTGCCTTCACCAGTTCCATCAGGGATTTGGGTGAAAACATCCGGCCAAAACCCTTGATCACACTGATGCGCTCCATCTTTGGGGCAAACTGATTGGCGCTGAAAACCCAGC
>JALEHB010000064.1 GCA_022763285.1 Pseudomonadales bacterium
AGGGCATGGATGGCCTTCAACTCCCCAACCCGATGTGTCAGCTGGAAACGCTGCGCCAGCAGGGCAATGATCTGCTGGTCGGTCTGGTCAATCTTTTTCCTGACTTCGAGAAGCTCCGCTGGCACTGACTCCGGGCCCATGTGTTCTGTTTCCTCATTTGCGTTACTGCGGCCACCCCTGACCCGCCTGCTGTGGGTCGGGATCGTTGTGGGGGCAGACTTGGGAGGCAAGAGTATAGACCAATCAATTGCGCGAATCAGCCGCCACTCTGCCTTGCAAGCGGCAGAGCAATTGATCAGGCCGCCCTTAACCCATACACTGCGGCAATTGTTTCACGCCAGGACCCCAGCCCCCGCAGCCGATGCCAGAATCTGACCGCACTCTCTATCAGGGAATGATCCTGCGCATTGCCATCCCCTCGCCACTGCGACGCCTGTTTGACTATTTGCCCAAGGCTGTCAGTGACCCAGCCACTGACTATCAGCCCGGGCAACGGGTGCTGGTCAGTTTCGGCCGCCGCAAACTGGCGGGGGTGATTCTGGAAATTGCCAATGGCTCGGAACTGCAAGCCGACCGCCTGAAACCCATCGACCGCCTGCTGGACACCGAACCGGTATTCAGCGAAGGCCTGTTCCGCATGTTGCGCTGGGCAATCAACTATTACCAACATCCTCCTGGAGAAGTGCTCAGCACCGCCCTGCCGGTAAAATTAAGACAGGCAGCTTCGGTCCAGCAACTCATAGAAATCTGGCAGGTCGACCGCACAGCCAGCGCAGAAGCAGACGCGCTCTTGCAGCGCGCTCCCCGGCAGAAAGCCCTGTTTGACTGGCTGCAGCAGCATGGCCCCTCCGCGCCGGACAACATAGTTGCCGCGGGCTTTACCCGGGCCTTGCTGCGCCAGTTGCAGGAAAAGGGGCTGATCCAGGCGCTGCAACTGACTCTGCCCAGCAAACCCTGGAACACAGAGGATTGTGTCCGGCAGAGTGAGATCAGCCTGAATGATCACCAGCTTGATGCACTGGAGAAAATCAACGCCAATGATCAGGGCTTTAGCTGTTTCCTGCTGGAAGGGGTGACCGGCTCGGGCAAGACTGAAGTGTATATGCAGGCCATGGCGCAGGTACTCAAACAGGGCCGCCAATGCCTGGTGCTGGTACCGGAGATCGGCCTGACCCCTCAAACCATCAGTCGCTTCGAAAAGCGCTTCAAATGCCCGGTAGTAAACCTGCATTCAGGACTGAGCGATACAGAACGTCTGCAAGCCTGGCGACAGGCCCATGCCGGAACCGCCGGCATTGTCATCGGCACCCGTTCGGCCGTGTTCACCAGCCTGGCCAGACCGGGGCTGATTGTGATTGATGAAGAACATGATGCCTCCTTCAAGCAACAGGACGGGTTTCGCTATTCCGCCCGCGACCTGGCTGTCGTCAGAGCCCGGGAGGAAGGCATAGGCATCGTTCTCGGCTCTGCCACTCCCAGTCTGGAAAGTCTGTACAACGCCGACCGCGGCCGTTATCAGCATCTGCTTATGCCACAGCGCAGCGGCAGCGCCGCCACCGCCCCCATGCGCCTGGTTGATATAGAGAACCAGCCCCTGGAAGCCGGCTTTTCCGAAACCGCTTTGCTGGCCATGAACAAACACTTGCGGGCCGGCAATCAGGTGCTGGTGTTTATCAACCGACGCGGCTATGCACCAGTGCTGCATTGCCAGCAATGCGGCTGGACTGCCGAATGTAACAATTGCGTCGCCCAGCTCACTGTTCATGCCCAGCCCCCGGGTCTGCACTGCCACCACTGTGGCAAGCAGGAATCCCTGCCGCGCGCCTGCCCTAACTGTGCCAGTCGGCAACTGGACACCATGGGATTGGGCACCCAGCAGATTGAGAGCCGCCTGCGCGAGCGTTTTACTACGGTGCCGGTGCTGCGCATTGATCGCGATTCCACCCGCAGCCGCAAGAAACTTAAGGCCATGCTGGATCAGGTCAACAGCGGCGAACCCTGCCTGCTGCTGGGTACCCAGATGCTGGCCAAGGGCCACCATTTTCCCGGTATCACTCTGGTGGTAGTCGTGGATGCCGACAGCGGCCTGTTCAGTGCAGATTTTCGCGGGCAGGAATTGATGGCGCAAACAGTCACCCAGGTAGCGGGCCGGGCCGGGCGCTCAGACCAGGCCGGCGAAGTGCTGATTCAATCCCGGCATTGCGGCCACCAGACCCTGCAATCCCTGATTCAGCTCAGCTATGCCGATTTTTCCCGCCAGCTATTGGCGGAACGCAAACTCACCGCCATGCCACCATTTGCCTGGCTGGCCCTGCTGCGTTGCGAAGCCCGCAGTGCCGAGACTGGCTTGCAGTTTCTGCAACAAATCGCCTTGCAGCAACAACAGCTTTGTCAGCAGTTTGGGCTGCAAGTTGACTGCCTGGGTCCACTGCCGGCTCCCATGGAGAAACGCGCCGGGCGCTTTCGCAGCCAGCTCAGCTTCAAGAGTGAACAACGGGCCCAGCTCCATGAACTGCTGGCCCGGCTGTTACCCGCCATTGAGGCGATGAAACTGCCCGCCGGCCTGCGCTGGTCCCTGGATATCGACCCGGTGGACATGATTTAAGGGCACCTGGGAGAAGGGCTTGGGCAAATAGAGCCTTCAGCTTCCGGCTAGCGGACCGATAAGACAGGAAGCTTGGCATTAAAGCCAGGATATTTTATTTTAAAACAACACGTTAGCCCCTAAAGCTCAGGAAAAGCCGCAGTGACCCAGGATTTCGCCAAAATTCGCCCGGAACCGCTTCTGGAAAAGAAGCCGGCGCAAGCACCGCCTGCCTGGTCCATGATGATCACCGGCATTGTGGTGGGCATGGCTCTGGGGGTCTTCGCCAGCGTTCTGGTTTATGTCGCCGGCTATGTGCCCCCCATCAATAACGGCCCGCAGCCCGCGGCCATGGTGGCGGAAAGGGACAATAGTGCCGCTGCAACTCCCGAGAACATTGAGGGTGAAACACCGGAATTACGCCTGGAGTTCTACCACGAACTGGCCAACTACGAAGTGCCGGTGGATGCCACCCCGGTGGAAATCAATGAGGCCTCCCTGGATGAACCCATGGCGGTCCAATACATGCTGCAGTCCGGTGCCTTTCAGCAACGGGAGCGCGCCACCCAGGAGATGCAACGCCAGCAATCCCTGGGCCTGGAAGTGGCGGTGGTTTCCGAGCAATTGAACGGGCGCACCCTGTATCTGCTGCAATCCGGCCCCTACCAGACCCAGCGCCAGCTTGATACTGCCGAGAATCTGCTGCGCCGCAACAATATCAACACCCTGCGCACCCGGGTTCAGTAAACCTGCCCGGGTCCGTCACGCTTAAGCCCCTCAAGCCTTGAATTTTCGGCAAGTTCCCCAATAATCCCTCCTTCCCCAGGTCGTCTGTCGGCTGCAGCAAGGAGAATCAGTTTGGATCAGTACCGAGGCACTACAATCGTATCCGTGCGCCGCGGCGACAAAGTCGTTATTGGTGGTGACGGCCAGGTTTCCCAGGGCAATACCGTTATGAAGGGCAATGCCCGCAAAGTCAGACGCCTGTACAAGGATCAGGTACTGGCCGGTTTTGCCGGTGGCACCGCCGACGCCTTCACCCTGTTCGAGCGCTTTGAAGAACAACTGGAGAAACATTCCGGCAAGCTCACCCGGGCAGCGGTAGAGCTGGCCAAGATGTGGCGCACCGAAAGGGCCCTGCGGCGCCTGGAAGCGCTGCTGGTGGTGGCCGACAAGGAAGCTTCCCTGATCATTACCGGCAACGGCGATGTCATCGAACCAGAAGATGCCATCATGGCCATCGGCTCCGGCGGAACCTTCGCCCTCTCTGCGGCCCGCGCCCTGCTCCAGAATACCGATCTGGCTGCCCGCGACATCGTCGAGAAAAGCCTCACCATCGCCGGCGATATCTGTGTCTACACCAATTTGAACCACACCATCGAAGAACTGGATTGCACCCAGGCGGCCGGCTAACACCCCGCCCTGCTGAATAATCCCTGCTACAGGAAAAAATTGCATGTCTCTGATGACACCGAGAGAAATTACCTCAGAGCTGGATAAACATATCGTTGGCCAGCAACAGGCCAAGCGCGCCGTGGCGATTGCCCTGCGCAATCGCTGGCGTCGCATGAAGCTGGACGAAAGCCTGCGCAATGAGATAACCCCCAAGAATATTCTGATGATCGGCCCCACCGGCGTCGGCAAGACCGAAATAGCCAGACGCCTGGCCAAGCTGGCCGAGGCTCCCTTTATCAAGGTAGAAGCCACAAAGTTTACCGAGGTCGGCTATGTAGGCCGGGACGTGGAGTCCATCATCCGCGATCTGATTGATGTATCGGTGAAGATGGTGCGCGAGAAGGAAATCGAGAAAGTGCAGCATCTGGCTGAAGACCGGGCCGAAGAGCGCATTCTCGATGTGCTCCTGCCACAGGCTCGCTCCGATGAATCGGAACATGACCAGTCACAGTCCAGTGCCCGCCAGCTGTTGCGCAAGAAACTGCGTCAGGGCGAACTGGACGAGCATGAGATTGAAATCAAGATCTCCGAGGCCCCGGCCGGCGTCGAAATCATGGCCCCTCCCGGCCTGGAAGACATGACCAGCCAGCTGAAAAATATGTTTTCCAATATGAATACCGGTCGCAAACGCGCCCAGCGTATGACGGTCAAGGCCGCCCTCAAGGTGGTGAAGGACGAGGAAGCTGCCAAACTGATCAATGAAGAAGAAATCAAGAACCGTGCCGTGGAAGCAGCAGAGCAGACTGGCATCGTTTTCATCGACGAGATCGACAAGGTCACCAACCGGCATGACCAGGGTGGCGCCGGCGTGTCCCGCGAAGGCGTTCAGCGGGATCTGCTGCCCCTGATCGAGGGCTCCACCGTGTCCACCAAGTTCGGCTCTATCAAAACCGACCATATTCTGTTTATTGCTTCCGGCGCTTTTCACCTGGCCAAGCCCAGTGATCTGATTCCGGAGCTGCAGGGCCGCCTGCCCATACGGGTAGAACTCAACGCCCTGACGGCAGAAGATTTCGAACGCATTCTGGAAGAACCGGATGCTTCCCTGACCGAACAGTATGTGGCCTTGCTGGCAACCGAAGGCCTGACGGTGAAATTCAGCAAGGACGGTATCGCCAAGATTGCCGAAACCGCCTGGCAGGTAAATGAGCGTAC
>JALEHB010000065.1 GCA_022763285.1 Pseudomonadales bacterium
AGACCGGCGGGCTTGTTCAGTACCAGGTAGTCATCAGTTTCCTTCAGAATACTGTCCAGCAGAAGCTGGGCGAGCCCCGGGCCGGGCTTGGGAATCTCGGCCTCGGGCGGGCCGCTATAGGGTGGAATCCGGACTGTATCCCCCTTCTCCAGCCGGTTCTCCGGCTTGGCCCGCTTCTTGTTGACCCGTACCTCTCCCTTGCGAATCAGGCGGTAGACCCGGGACCGCGGCATGCCCTTGAGCTGTCGCATGAGGAAATTGTCCAGGCGCTGTCCGACATGGGCAGGTTCTACCTTGATGAATTGCACCTTGTCACTGAAACTCATGGCCTGGGTCCGGGCTGTATTGATGAAAGCGGCATTCTACCTCAAACGGCAGCCGGATATTGGTGTACAATCCTCCCCTTTTTCAGCGATTGCGGGTCCGCCCCGTTTGCACAGAGAACAGCAGTACTAACGTGAAATCATTCAAACAACTTCTTAATCAGGTGGTGAGTGACAGCCTCGCCAGAGTCAGCGGTATTGATGCGCCGGACGCCCATGTGATCACCGCCTCCAGACCCGAATTCGGAGACTACCAGGCCAATGGTGTGATGGCCCTGGCCAAACAACTGAAAACTAATCCGCGGCAGATTGCCCAGGCGGTTGTTGAAGATTTACAGGCCCAGGAGCTTGCCTGGATCGACAAGCTGGAAGTGGCCGGTCCCGGCTTCATCAATGTGCATCTGAACAATCAGGACTTGCTTGAGCGCGGCGCCACCGCCCTGGCTGAGGTAAAAAGCCTGCTGCCGGAGCCTGCCCAAAAGCAGCGCATTGTGGTGGATTACTCCTCCCCCAACCTGGCCAAGGAAATGCACGTGGGCCATCTGCGCGGCACCATCATCGGTGACTGCCTGGTGCGGGTGCTGGAAAGCTGTGGCCACAACATCATTCGCCAGAACCATGTGGGTGACTGGGGTACCCAGTTCGGCATGCTGATTACCTATATGCAGGAAGTCAGTCAGGGGCAAAGTGATATTCCCAATAAACTGGCGGATCTGGAATCTTTTTATCGCGACGCCAAGGAGCGCTTTGATAATGATGCAGACTTCGCCACGCGCGCCCGCCAGGCGGTGGTGAAACTACAGGGCGGCGATGCGGACCACCTTCAGGCCTGGGAGCAATTTATCGATGAATCCCTGCGTCACTGCGAGGCAGTGTATGAAAAGCTGGGTGTGACCCTGAAGCGGGATGATCTGGATGCCGAAAGCCGTTACAACGACAAGCTCGCCGGTATCATTGAACAATTACGCGAGAAACAATTGCTGACCGAAGACGAGGGTGCCCAGTGTGTGTTCCTGCCCCAGTTCGTTGGCAAGGAAGGTGAGCCCCTGCCGGTTATCGTTCAAAAATCGGATGGTGGCTATCTGTATTCCACTACCGATCTTGCGGCAATCCAGTTACGTGCCGGAGAACTCAAGGCCGACCGTTCTCTCTATGTAGTTGACGCCAGACAGTCCCTGCATTTCCAGCAGGTATTCGCAGTCGCCCGGGCCGCGGGCATGGCCGATGAAAAACTGTCACTGGAACATATTGCCTATGGCACCATGATGGGAAGCGACGGACGGCCTTTCAAGACCCGCTCCGGTGATACCGTAAAACTGTCAGAGTTGCTGGACGAAGCGGTACGTCGCGCCTTCGACCTGGTCTCGGAGAAAAACCCCGAGTTGGAAGAAACAGAGCGACAGACCATTGCCGATCGTGTCGGAATTGCCGCGGTGAAATATGCGGACCTGTCCAAAAACCGTACCAGTGATTATGTGTTTGACTGGTCCACCATGCTCTCCTTTGATGGCAACACGGCACCCTATATGCTGTACGCCTATGCCCGCATCAAGAGCATTCTGCGCAAACAGGATAGCGACCCGTCTGTCGATCAAAACAAAGGTGCCATGAGGCTTTCTTCAATCGATGCACCAGAAGAGCGAATGCTGCTGATGAAAATCCTGCAGATGCCTGAAATCGTGCAGATGGTAGCCGATGACTGTTACCCCAATCAGCTCTGTAATTACCTGTTTGAACTGGCCGGGATCTTTATGCGCTTCTATGAAAGCTGCCCCATTCTCAAGGCCGAGGCGCCGCTGCGTGAATCCCGTCTGGCTCTGGCCAGCCTCACAGCAGAAACCCTGAAGCAGGGTCTGTCCTTGCTCGGCATAGAGCCACTGGAAAGAATGTAGGCTTGAGGCCATAAGTTGTCTGTAACAAAAACGCCGGCATTTGCCGGCGTTTTTGTGTATCGCTACTGTGTAAACAGTTCTGTTTTACTGGCTGAGCTGCAGTAACAGCTTGTTCAGGCTCGAAGAAAATTCACCCGGGTCTGCCAGTTCGCCGTTCTCTGCCAGGCTGGCCTGACCAAACAGGACCGAGACCAGATCCGTGAAGCGGTCTTCATCGGCTTCCTTGTCCAGCTTCTGCACCAGGGGGTGCTCCGGATTGATCTCGAAGATCGGTTTCGCATCGGGCACGGCCTGGCCGGAAGCTTCCATGATCTTGCGCATTTGCAGGCCCATGTCATGCTCATCAATGGCCAGACAAGCTGGCGAATCGGTGAGGCGATGGGTCAGGCGCACTTCCTTCACCTTGTCGCCCAGATTTTCCTTGATGCGCTTGACCAGATCCTCGAAGGCCTTTTCGGTTTCTTCCTGCTTTTCTTTCTCTTCCTTATCTTCCAGTTTGCCCAGGTCCAGTTCACCACGGGCGATGTCCTGGAACTGTTTGCCATCAAACTCATGCAGATGGCTCATCAGCCACTCATCGATTCGGTCATGCATCAAAATGACCTCGATGCCCTTCTTGCGGAAAATCTCCAGATGGGGGCTGTTGCGTGCTGCCTTGAGAGATTCGCTGGCAATATAGTAAATCTTCTCCTGGCCATCCTTCATGCGGGCGACATAGTCTTCCAGGCTCTGGTCCTGACTGTCACTGCCAGATTCGGTGGTGGTGAACATCAGCAGTTTGGCAATTTTTTCACGGTTGGCGAAATCCTCTCCAGGCCCTTCCTTCAGTACCTGGCCAAACTCTGCCCAGAACTGGGCGTACTTGTCCTTGTCCTTCTTCTTCAGCTTCTCCAGCATATCCAGCGCCCGCTTGGTGAGCGCACTGCGCATGGAGTCAACCACCGGATCTTTCTGCAGAATCTCGCGGGAGACATTCAGGGAGATATCATTGGAGTCCACAACACCTTTCATGAAACGCAGATACAGCGGCAAGAATTGCTCGGCATCATCCATGATGAATACCCGCTGCACATAGAGCTTCAGGCCGCGGGCAGCATCCCGGTTCCAGAGATCGAAAGGCGCCTTGCCCGGTAAATACAGCAGGCTGTTGTACTCCAGCTTGCCTTCCACCTTGTTATGGCTCCAGTCCAGGGGATCGGCAAAGTCATGGCTGATGTATTTGTAGAATTCCTTGTACTCATCCTCACTGACTTCACTGCGGGAGCGGGTCCAGAGTGCCTTGGCGTCATTAACTGCCTCATACTCTACCGGCTTGTCTTCGGGCTCCTTGCCCTCCTCTTCATCCTCATCTGCTGCTGGCATTTCCTGTTTCGGCATCATCACCGGGATGGAGATATGATCGGCATATTTCTTGACGATGCTGCGCAGTCGATAGTCTTCGGCGAAATCCTGTTCGGATTTTTTCAGATGCAGTGTAATGGTGGTGCCGCTCTCAGCTTTTTCGGCGGGGGCAATGCTGTATTCGGCTTCGCCTTTTGAGGTCCACAGGGTGGCTTCACTGGCCTCGGTGCCAGCCTTGCGAGTCAGAACTTCCACCTCATCGGCAACGATGAAGGCAGAATAGAAGCCGACGCCGAACTGCCCAATGAGCTGGGAGTCTTTCTTCTGATCGCCCGTCAAAGACTCCAGAAACTGTGCCGTGCCTGATTTAGCGATAGTGCCCAGGTTGCTAATGACCTCATCCCGGGTCATACCTATGCCGTTGTCGGCGATAGTGATGGTCTTCGCTTCACTGTCTACATCAATCTGCACTTGCGGCGGCCTGTCGTCGGCAAGCAATTCGGGCCTGGACAGAGCCTGAAAACGGAGTTTGTCAGCGGCATCGGATGCATTGGAGATCAACTCGCGCAGGAAGATTTCCTTGTTGCTGTACAGGGAATGGATCATGAGGTGCAGAAGCTGCTTGGCTTCTGTCTCGAATCCCCGGGTTTCGGTAGATGTTTCTGTAGTCATTCCAGAACCTCTTTTTAATAACTTTTCGCGGGCACAAAAAAACCCGACCACAGTAGCTGTGGTCGGGTATTTGGGGGCTGGGCCCCGATTTTTCAAGTCCAGATCGTGCTGCCGGACGCTATCCTTACAGCAGTGAGGGATAGGGCTGGTAGTACTCGATGGACTCCTGCTTGCGCTGCTCAATAATATTGTAGCGCTGCTGGCTGGTGTTGATGAAAGTGATGTAGTTATTGGCCGCTTCACGGGCATTTTCATCACCGGCATCAGCCGCCTGTCGAGCCGCTTCCAGCGCTCCCTCGAAATCATCGAGTTCGATACGGGCGCGGGACAGGAACAACAGGGTGTCAGAACGGTCGGTGAGATTACCGACGTCGATGGCGCGCTCGAAAGCCTCCACCGCCTCTTCGTAATTATGCATCACGTAGTGGATATAACCGACTGTATCCCAGCCGTCGCCACTGTCAGACATCTCGGCCACCTGTAGGGCAGGTTCCAGGGCATCTTCATAGGCACTGGCTACAAGATACATCTGGGACAGGATTTCAAGATTGTCCTGATTTTCCTCGATAATCTCTTTCTCGACGCCGTCTACCAGAATCTTGGCACCGCTCCAGGGCGCTTCGATACCGGCCATAGACTGCCCAAGATTGAGGTAGCGGTTTTCGTCATCGACATAGCCTTTCAGATAAGCCACGTTCAGAGACTGTACCCGACGCTCCTCATTATCCAGGCTGGCATAGACCGCGCTCAGGTTCATCCAGTCAGTTTGATTGTCAAACAGCACAATCATGGTCTTGGTAAGTTCCAGCGCGCTGTCGAAATCTTCCAGAGTGAAGTAGATACCATTGAGGTAGGCGTAATCATCACGACCCAGTTCCTCTCCTGTTTCCAGGGACAGGTTCATGTAGTCGATCCAGTACGGCAGCGCTTCCTCGAACATTTCCTGCTGATAGTAGGAATAGGAAAGACCGCGGTAGACAATAACGTCTTCCTCAAGTGACAGTTCCCGCCAGCGGTCATAGGCACCGATGGCTTCCTGCCAGCGCTCCTCGGCCATATAGAGCTGACCCAGAGAGCGCAGTGTGCGCAGTCGGGTATCTTCGCGAAGCTCCTCAATGGTGAGAATCTCCTCGAAGGTCAGCAAGGCGTTGGGGTAGTCCTCGACGCTGAGATAGTAGTTGGTGTAGAAGTTCAGAACCGTCGACTTCTCGAAGTCATTCATGCGGTCCCAGCGGCGTTCACGGAGATCATCCAGTTCACGCTTGGCACCTTCGAGGTCGGGCTCTTCACTTTCGTCTTCCGGAGACATCATTTCCTGAATCTCGGTAACGGCTCGCATTACCTGCTGACTCAGGGTTCCGGAGGTACGGGCTTCCGGTGGTGCACGCTGACCATCATCGTCATCCTGACCCAGAGCAATCTGGCCGGAAAACGGCAATACCAGCAGGCTGACCAGGAATCCCAGTTTGAGTTTCTTCAATACTGTGGACATTCTTACTCCTCGAGCTGGTAACGGAACAGGTATTGAACACCAGGTACTTCAACCCCTACTCCGTCTTGTACGCGTGGTTGAAACTTGAAGCGGGCCGCGGCGCGGATGGACGAGCGGTCAAAGATATTGGCCGGCTCGGCGTCCACAACCTCGATAGTGTCTTCAATCACATTGCCCTGGCCGTCTACGGTGAAGGACACCAGACACCAGCCCTGAATGCCGCGCTGGGCAGCCCGGGTCGGATACTGGGGTGCGATTGCTACCAGAGGCAGATAGTCACCGTCGGTGGCAGAGATAGAGGCGCTGCTCATGTCGAGGCCGGTATCGACTTCCACCGAGGCGCGCTCAATATTCAATGCCGGACCACCGTCGAGATTGATCTGCTTTTCCGGTGTGTCCAGTTGCTGCTCCGGAACCTCTTCGATGATTTCCGGCTTGTCGATCTCCTCGATCACTTCCAATTCGATCTCAGGCATCGTGGCATCAACAATCTTGACTACGTTTACACGCTCGTCAAAAGCCTCACCTGTGGCGATCAAAAACTGCATGAAGTAGAACAGACCCAGCGTGATACCGGCGGCCATTGCCATGGATACAACCCATCTTACAAAGATCATCGTTATGCCTCCGCTGAAATAGATACGTCCGCGATATTGGCTTCCCGAGCTGCCGAGAGTATCAACATCACCTGTTCATTATTCGCGTTCTGATCTGCCTGAATGATTACCGAAGAGTTCGGAGCATCGGCCAGGCGCAACTCAAAGCGCGAACGGATAAATCGAGGATCGATCTGTTCACCATCGATCCAGATGTCGCCGGCTTCGCCGACGGCGATCAGAATCAGGTCACCACTGGTGTCATCGGCAGTCGATGCTACCGGTTTGGCGACTTCAATTCCGGCTTCGGTGACAAACACCGAAGTTACAATAAAGAAGATCAGCAGGATGAAAACCACGTCCAGCATGGGGGTGAGATCGATCTCACCCGCTTCTTCCTGTTCCTTCTTTTTCATTAATCCTGATTTCATGAATTAAGCCTTTGCTTTTATACCCGACTGCTTAGTGTTGCAGCGGCAAATGGTCTTCCAGCAATTCCATGTCTCGGTCAATTTTGGACTTCAGATAATTGAAGGCGAAAATTCCGGAAATTGCCCCTACCATTCCGGCCATAGTCGGAATCGTGGCTTTGGATACACCGCCTGCCATGGATTTGGCATCACCGCCACCACTGACTGCCATGACGAAGAACACTTCGATCATGCCGGTTACGGTACCGATCAGTCCCAACAGCGGACAGATCGTAACCAGAACCTCAATGATGGGCATGGTGTTGCGCACGTCCAGGGAGATCTTGGAGATCATCATGGTGCGAATCTGATGTGCACTCCAGGATGATCGATCAGAACGGGCATTCCATTCGGCCAGGGTATTTTTAACGTTTTTCTTGTGTGTGGTATTGAGATACCAGATGCGTTCAAACACCAGTGACCACTTGATCAGGAGGAGCCAGGCTATGATCCATAGCACTGGCCCACCCCGGGTCATGAAAGTGTTAACGGCATCCAATATATCCAGAACTGTAAAATACATAGCTTATGCCTTCTCAGTTTTTATGATTGGCTGCTCGCTTGTTTTTCAGCCTTCTGGGCAATCATACCGGTGGCCTGTTCTTCCAGGATATGGATGATGTTGTCGCTGCGGCTCTTCACTACGGTGTGCATGAAGATAGTCGGAATCGCTACAACAATACCCAGTACGGTAGTCATCAGAGCCTGGGAAATACCGCCGGCCATGATGGTCGGGTCACCCGCACCGTAAACTGTAATTTGCTGGAACACCTGGATCATACCGGTCACCGTACCCAACAGACCGCCGAGAGGCGCGATGGTGGCGATCATCTTGATCAGGGTCAGCATGGATTCCAGCGAAGGCGTTTCCTGCAGGATGGCCTCACCCAGCTTCAACTCGAGAGTCTCGGTATCGGCATTGGGGTTATTTTCGGCTACCAGCAGTACACGGCCCAGCGGGTTGTTCTTGGCAGGCTTGTCGCTCTTGAGCTGGGCACGAACCTTGATGGAGGTCAGAGTCAGCATCAACAGACGGAAGAAGCCCAACAGGATACCCACGATACCGACACCAATAATGATGAAGCCGATAACGCCGGAGTTATTACGTACCTGCTCTTCCACAGTCGGGAAGTTGATCAGGTTAGCCAGTACCTGGCCGCCCACACCACCGGTGGGGTCAATGCCTACACGGGTGAAACCGGAGGTGGCATTTTGCAGGTCAATGGCACTTTGTACATATTCAGCAGCGGGCTGACGAGGCAGAACCTGCAGGTGACCGATGTCACCGCTGTAGCTCAGGTAGTCGCCTTCGCTCATGGCATTGAAAGCACCGACGCGAACAATTTCGCGATTGACGGTGTCACCGGTCGGCAGTGCGATGTCGCCGTTATAGGTTACTACTCGGCCAGACTCGGTCAGTTCCTGATGCATGAAGAACCAGAAACGTTCCATCTCACCAATATTCAGCTGCTCAACAGTTGAACCAGCTCGTTCGATAATGGCTTCCAGTTCACCGGAGCGGCCAGGATACTGGGCGCTAATCAGGGAGTTCTGGAAATTGGACAGGAAGTCACCGGCTACGCCCTGCAGGGTACCGAACAATTCGTTCAGGTCACCACGACGGTCGCGCAGCAATTCGCGCTGATTGGCGATTTCGATTTCATTGGCATCGAACTGCTCGGAGAGTTGGGATTGCACCTCTTCCTGCTCAGTGATGCGGGCTTCTGTGGCATCCAGAATTTCCTGCTGGCGATTGGCGTTCTGCTCGAATTCCTGCAGGCGCTCACGGTAGTCTGCTGACTCGGCAACGCGGTCTGCTTCTACCAGATCCAGCAGATTGGCCAACGAGCTGGCTTCCTGGGCACCCAGCTGAGTGCTGGCTGCAAATAATAGTGTAGTGGCGGCGACTACGGCCTTCTTCATTACTTGTTTCACTGTGCTGCCTCCGGTGCCGCTACGGGAAGGTTGATAATACGTGGTGCATCCAATTGCGACGCGACGCGAATCGCTGTCTGTACTGCGGTGCGGTACTCACCCGGGGGCAGAGATACCCAGGCACGGGCTTCGTTGTCCCAGGCACCGGTTTCCTGACGGTCAGTGGTCTGATAGATCAGGGCAACGCGGCCAAAGCGGGCAATATTGACGTCACGGTCAGCACCATTGATGTTGATGGTATCGGCGTAGGTCTCGAAAGTACGGCCGTAAGAAGTCTCGGTTTGATAAGCCACCAGAACCTGACGGAATTTCTCCGCGATTGAAACATCCGGATTGTCGATGGCGTCACGGGCAAACTGCAGACGGTTGGTTCGGGTATCGACATGGAAGGGATAGTCCATGGCAACGAACTGCTCGATTGCACTGAGCATTTTTTCCATCAGCAGAGGAATCTCGCGGGTCACCTCTTCTACCGAGTCGATAGATTCGGCCAGAGTTTCCAGTTGCTGTTCCTGGGCGGCAATCTGGCGACGATAGCCGGCGTTCAGTACCAGCAGGGATTCCAGATTGTCATTGGCGCGCTTGAACTCCTCAAAAGTGGAGCTGGCAGAGTTGGCCAGGCGCGTGATTTCTTCCTGTGCTTCAGCAGATTCGCTGTACTTGTCAGCGACCACGTCCATGGCTTGGTCGAGAATGCTGCTGTCGACTAAAATTTCAGCAGCCTGCGCATTTCCCAAAAGGCTTGATATGAGTAATACCAGTGCAGACATACTCATCTTAGTAATTCGACGGTTTTTCATGTGCCATCCTATTCATTGTTAACTAATCAGGTCTAACTACAGGGATCGCGGAGATACATAGATAATTAGACACGAAAAACTATTTTGTTGTTTACCTTCCTTAGTGTGGCTACCCGGAAACTTCATGACGTCCTGTCGTTCCGATGTGGCAGCCTTCCTTGATAATCACCAAGCAAGAGTTACCGATCTACTCAAATCTCAAAAATTTGAGAAGCTAGGTAACCCTCTGCGAGGTTTGAGTTCTCTTTTCCAAAAAGCAACTCAAATAGTCCCTTAAATTCAGCGTTTTAAGCCAAATTTCCGGCTAAGCGTAACACACTCGCTTAAGAATTTAGAACCTTTTGAGAGAAGATTGATGTAAAAAAGAAGGGCTGTTTAGGCGCCTAAACAAGGCGCCCGAACAGAGGTGGAAGTGACTGGCAGCAAGGCGCTACCAGCCAGTGATTTCCTTGATGCCATTACCGATGTCGGCGAGGCTGCGAACGGTTTTGACGCCGGCATCATTCAGGGCTGCGAATTTTTCATCAGCTGTACCCTTGCCGCCGGAAATGATGGCTCCGGCATGTCCCATGCGCTTGCCGGGAGGTGCGGTGACGCCGGCAATATAGGCTGTGACCGGCTTGCTTACCTCGGCCTTGATAAAGGCCGCGGCCTCTTCTTCGGCGGTACCGCCGATTTCACCGATCATGACAATGGCTTCGGTTTGCTCGTCTTTTTCAAACATGCCGAGAATGTCGATGAAGTTGGAACCCGGGATGGGATCGCCACCGATACCGACACAGGAAGACTGACCAAAACCGTAGTCGGTGGTCTGCTTGACCGCTTCATAAGTAAGCGTTCCAGAACGGGACACAATGCCCACCTTGCCGGGTTTATGAATATGGCCTGGCATGATGCCGATCTTGCACTCGCCGGGTGTGATCACACCGGGGCAGTTGGGGCCAATCAGGCGCACTCCGGCCTGGTCACATTTTTCCTTGGCCACCAGCATGTCCAGAGTGGGAATGCCTTCGGTGATACAGACAATCAGCTTGATGCCAGCATCCACGGCTTCCAGAATAGAGTCCTTGCAAAACGGTGCCGGCACATAGATGACTGAGGCATCGGCACCGGTTTCGTCATAGGCTTCGCGAACCGTATTAAAGACTGGCAGGCCCAGATGGGTCTGGCCGCCCTTGCCCGGGGTTACGCCACCGACCATTTGGGTGCCGTATTCGATCGCCTGTTCGGAATGAAAGGTTCCCTGGGAGCCGGTAAAGCCCTGACAGATTACCCTGGTGTCCTTGTTAATCAGAATGCTCATGCTTTTCCTCCCGCTGCAGTCACTGCTTTTTCGGCTGCATCAGAAAGGCTGGTGGCGGCGATAATATTCAGGCCGCTTTTTTCCAGTACTTCCCTGCCCAGCTCGGCGTTATTGCCTTCCAGTCGTACCACCACCGGGACGGTGACGCCTACTTCCTCGACTGCGCCGATAACACCTTCAGCAATCAGGTCGCAGCGCACAATGCCGCCGAAGATATTGACCAGAACTGCCTGGACGTTTTCATCGGAGAGAATGATCTTGAAGGCTTCGGTGACCCTTTCCTTGGTAGCGCCGCCGCCCACATCGAGGAAGTTGGCCGGCTTGCCGCCAAACAACTGCACGATATCCATGGTACCCATGGCCAGACCGGCACCGTTCACCATGCAACCGATATTGCCATCCAGCGCCACATAGTTCAGATCCCAGGAGGCGGCATGGGCTTCGCGCTCATCTTCCTGCGAGGGATCATGCATTTCCTGCAATTTGGGCTGGCGATACAGGGCATTGCCATCAATATTGATCTTGCCGTCCAGGCAATGCAGATTGCCTTCGTCGGTGATCACCAGAGGGTTGATTTCCAGCAGGGCCAGATCCAGGTCCTCGAACAATTTGGCAAGCCCCAGAAACAGTTTGGTGAATTGTTTTATCTGCTCGCCCTTCAGACCCAACTGAAATGCCAGGTCGCGGCCCTGATAGGGCTGGGCACCGGTCAGGGGATCGATAGTGGCCTTGAGAATCTTTTCCGGAGTTTCCTCGGCGACCTTCTCAATCTCTACCCCGCCCTCGACCGAAGCCATGAACACCACGCGGCGGGTAGAACGATCTACCACAGCGCCGAGATACAGCTCCTGGGCAATATCGGTACAGGCTTCCACCAGAATCTTGCTGACCGGCTGACCATTGGCATCGGTCTGGTAAGTGACCAGGTTTTTACCCAGCCACTTGCTGGCAAAGTCTCTGGCGTCATCGGCAGAGTCCACCAGTTGCACACCGCCGGCCTTGCCGCGGCCGCCCGCATGGACCTGGGCCTTGACCACCCATTTATTGCCACCGATGGTTTCAGTGGCCTTGGCCGCATCCTCCGGTGTGTCGACGGCAAGTCCCTTCGACACCGGCAGGCCATAGTCGGCAAAGAGCTGCTTTGCCTGGTATTCGTGTAAATTCATTACAACTCCGTGTTGTTTATGCTAGTTCAGAATGCTGCTGTTATTTGCGACGCTTGCGATTGGCGATATGAATTGCATGGCCATGCAGGGCCAGGGCAGATTCATGCACCGCTTCAGACAAGGCCGGGTGTGAAAACATGGTCAGGGCCAGGTCTTCGGCGCTGCTGCTGAATTCCATAGCGATCACCACCTGCTGCAACAGATCGGCGGCGCTGGGACCGATGATATGGCAGCCGAGAATGCGGTCGGTTTTGGCGTCAGCGATCAGTTTGATCATGCCGTCGGTGTCATTGGCAGCCAATGCTCTGCCGTTCACCGCAAAGGGGAAGCTACCTACATTGTAGTCGATGCCCGCCTCCTTGAGCTCTTCCTCGTTCTTGCCCACCCAGGCCACTTCCGGGTGCGTGTAGATGACCGAAGGCACCAGATCATAGTTTACCTGGGTCTTCTTGTCCGCCAGGCGTTCGGCCACCATGACGCCCTCTTCCATGCCCTTGTGTGCCAGCATGGGGCCACGCACGGCATCACCGGCGGCATAGATGCCTTCTACATTGGTGGCACAATGGTCATCGACCTTGATAAAACCGCGCTCATCCAGTTCCACACCCACCGACGCATCGACTACGTTTTCAGTGGCAGGCTTGCGGCCGACGCAGACAATCAGCTTGTCAAACTGGGCTTTCTGTTCGCCTTCGCTGTCGGTGTACTCAACGGTGACAGACTTCTTGTTGCCCTTGCTGACTTTGCTGCCACTGACCTTGGAGCCGAGTTTGATGGTCAGGCCCTGCTTGGTGAAGATTTTCATGGCCTCTTTGGCTATCTGACGATCCACGGCGGGCAGGAAATCGTCCAGTGCTTCCAGAACGGTGACTTCCGCACCGAGCCGTGCCCAGACGCTGCCCAGTTCCAGACCAATGACGCCAGCGCCGATGATGCCAAGCTTCTTGGGAACTTCGGTGAATTCCAGTGCGCCGGTAGAATCAACTATCGTCTCGTTATCAACCGGAGCCGGCGGAATGTCGATGGGGACAGAGCCCGCGGCGATAATAATATGCCTGGCCTCCAGGGTGTCGGTCTTGCCATCATGGCCAGTGACTTCCACCTTGCCTTTAGCGACAACCTTGCCAGTACCGGCAATGCCTTCCACCTTATTGCCCTTGAACAAGCCGGCAACGCCGCCAGTAAGCTGGCTGACCACCTTTTCCTTGCGCTTGAGCATGGTGGGCACATCCACCGAGACCTTGCCGGTTTTGATGCCGTGATCTGCAAAATGGGCCTGGGCTTCCAGAAACTTGTGGGAGGAATCCAGCAGGGCCTTGGAAGGAATACAGCCAACGTTGAGACAGGTACCGCCGTAAACTGTTTTGTCATCCTTGGTCAGCCACTTTTCAATACAGGCGGTGTTAAAGCCCAATTGCGCGCAACGAATTGCCGCGTGGTATCCGGCCGGACCAGATCCGATTACTACAACATCATATTGATTAGCCATAAATCTCTCTCAGGGTAATTAAATTTCCAGCAGCAGGCGGGTGGGATCTTCCAGGAGTTCCTTCACAGTCACCAGGAATTGCACTGCTTCCTTGCCATCGATCATGCGGTGATCATAGGACAGCGCCAGATACATCATGGGTAACACGACGACTTCGCCGTCCACCGCCATGGGGCGTTCCTGGATCTTGTGCATGCCAAGAATGGCGGTCTGCGGCGGATTCAGGATAGGCGTTGACAGCAGCGAACCGAAGACGCCGCCGTTGGAGATAGTGAAAGTGCCACCTGTCATTTCTTCGATGGCAAGTTTGCCATCGCGAGCCTTGATGCCATATTCGCGGATACCCTTTTCGATCTGGGCCAGACTCAGATTGTCGGCATTGCGAAGTACCGGAACCACCAGGCCACGGGGTGAAGAAACCGCTACCCCGATATCCTGATAGCCGTGATAGACAATATCGTTGCCATCGATTGAGGCATTCACGGCCGGGAAACGTTTCAGGGCTTCGATACAGGCACGCACGAAGAAAGACATGAAGCCCAGACGAACACCGTCATGGGTCTTCTCAAACTGCTCCTTGTAGCGCGAGCGGATATCCATCACCGGCTGCATATTGACCTCATTAAAAGTGGTCAGCATGGCAGTGGTCTGAGTGGCTTGCAGCAGACGTTCGGCTACCTTGGCCCGCAGTCTGCTCATGGGAACCCGTTCTTCAACCCGGCCACTGCGATCGTCTACAGTCGCTGCGGACTGGGCGGCAGCCTGAGGTGCCGAGGACTGGCCTCCCTCGAGCTTGGCAAGCACGTCTTCCTTGGTAACGCGGCCGTCTTTGCCGCTGCCCTGGATGCTGGCGGCATCGAGATTGTTTTCCTCGATCAGTTTCTTGGCGGCGGGAGACAGCATTGGCTCATCGTCCGAAGCACTGTCGTCGGCGGCCGCTTTGCCACTCTCATCGCTGTCTTTCTTGTCGCTGTCAGAACTGGCAGTGTCTGCAGGGGCTTCTTTCTGCTGGGCGGGTTTGTCCCCTGCTGCCCCGGCTTCCACGCTGCCAATGGCTTCATTGCTGACGATGGTGTCACCGGGCTGCTTGATGATCTCCTTGAGAACACCATCGGTAGGAGAGACTACCTCGATGACAACCTTGTCGGTTTCGATATCAACCAGCAATTCATCACGACTGACGCTCTCGCCTTCTTTCTTGTACCAGGTCGCAATCGTGCCATCGGGTACCGATTCGGGCAGGGTTGGGGCTTTAATTTCAATACTCATTGCTCAGGTCCTAGTAATTCCCGGAGGCATCAGCTTTGTTCAAGCGACAGCGCCTCATCAATAAATTTTTCTTGTTGGCTGAAATGCAGTGCCGGATAACCCGCCGCGGCGGCAGCCGACGCTTCCCTTCCTGCGTATTCCAGCCAGATTTCTGGAAAATGTTCGTGAATGATTCTGCGAATATGATGCTGACTGGAATACCAGGCACCCTGATTCATGGGCTCTTCCTGGCACCAGGCAATGGACTTCACATTCTTGTACTGCAGCAGACAGGCTTCCACTTCATCAGAGGCAAAGGGATATAGCTGTTCCAGCCTGACGATAGCGATATTGTCGATATTGCGGGCCCGACGCTCGGTGCGAAGGTCGTAGTAGACCTTGCCGGAACAGATAATCAGCTTCTCTACCTTTTCCTTGTCGATATCATCGGTTTCATCAATCACAACCTGGAAGCTGCCTTCCGCCAATTCCTCCAGCGACGAAACTGTTTCCTTGTGTCGCAGCAGGCTCTTGGGTGACATCACCACCAGAGGCTTGCGCAAGGGGCAGAGAATCTGTTTGCGCAGCATGTGGAAGACCTGGGCGGAGGTAGTGGGCAGGCAAACCTGGATATTGTGTTCGGCACACAATTGCAGGAAGCGTTCCAGTCGCGCCGATGAGTGTTCCGGCCCCTGCCCTTCATAGCCATGGGGCAAGAGCATGGTGAGACCACAGAGTCGCTGCCATTTGTGTTCACCACTGGTAATAAACTGGTCGATTACCACCTGGGCCGAATTGGCGAAGTCACCAAACTGGGCTTCCCAGATAACCAGGGTATTGGGCGCAGTGGTGGCAAAACCATATTCGAAAGCCAAAACTGCTTCTTCCGAAAGCAGGGAGTCATAAATGGTGAAATCGAACTTGTCCTTCTGCACTTTCTGCAGAGGGATGTAGGCCTCATTGCTTTCCTGGTCGTAAACCACGGCATGGCGATGCGAAAAAGTGCCACGACGCACGTCTTGGCCAGTGATGCGAACCTTGTTGCCGGTAGACAAGATGCTGGCGTAGGCCAGGGTTTCGGCAAAGCCCCAGTCAACCGGAATCTCCCCTGCTGCCATGCTGGCACGGTCGTCCATGATCTTCTTGACCTGGCGCTGAATCTTCAGATCCTTGGGTACATCAACCACCTTCCTGGCCAGGGCCTGGAGGTGGTCCAGTTGCATGGACGTGTTGTAATGCGGCGTCCAGTCATGGCCGATATAGGGGCTCCAGTCAACGAACAACTCAACCGAAGGTTCCTTGACCAGGCTTTTCACCACATGCTCGCCCTTGTCCAGGTCGGTGCGGTAGTTGTTGTTAATGCTGTCAGCTTCTTCGCTGCTCAGAATCTCCGCCGCTGCCAGTTTTTCGGCATAAAGCGTACGGGTGGATTTGTGCTGCTTGATGGCCTTGTACATCAATGGTTGCGTGGCCGAGGGCTCATCGGTTTCGTTGTGACCACGACGACGATAGCAGACCAGATCGATAACCACGTCTTTCTTGAACTGGTAGCGGAAATCCAGGGCCAGCTGAGTAACAAATAGCACGGCTTCCGGGTCATCGGCATTAACATGAAAAATAGGTGCCTGCACCATTTTAGCCACATCGGTACAATATTCAGTGGAGCGGGCATCATCCTGACGACTGGTGGTAAAACCAACCTGGTTATTGATGATGATATGCACGGTACCGCCGGTGGAATAGGCGCGGGTATTGGACATCTGGAATGTTTCCATGACCACACCCTGGCCCGCGAAAGCCGCATCACCGTGGATGATAATCGGCACAACCTGCTCACCCTGACGATCAAGGCGACGGGTTTGTCTGGCCCTTACCGAGCCCTCGACCACCGGAGAAACAATTTCCAGATGTGAGGGGTTAAAGGCCAACGCCATGTGAATCTCACCGCCGGCAGTCATGATATTTGAGGAGAAGCCCTGGTGGTATTTCACATCACCGGAACTCTGGTAAGTGGCCTTGCCCTCAAACTCATCAAACAGATCGGCCGGGTTCTTGCCGAGAATATTAACCAGGACATTGAGACGACCACGGTGAGCCATGCCCAACACGATTTCCTTGGCGCCGTACTTGCCGGAACGCTGCACGATTTCGTCCAGGGCAGGAATCAGGCTTTCGCCCCCTTCCAGACCGAAACGCTTGGTACCCGGGTATTTCGAGTCCAGGTGCTTCTCCAGCCCTTCGGCGGCGGACAGGCGTTCCAGCAGATGACGTTTGACCTCGTTGGGAAATTCCGGATAACCATCATTGGATTCGATACGCTGCTGAATCCACTGCTTCTCTTCCAGGTTGACGATATGCATGAACTCGTAACCCACTGAATTGCAGTAGATGCGCTCCAGGGTTTCCACCAGTTCCTTCAGCGTGGCTTTTTCCTTGCTGATAAACAGGGAGCCGGTCTGGAACAGGGTATTGTTGTCCAGCGGCGACAATTCATGGAATTCCAGTTCCAGATCAGGCACCCGCTCGCGATGCATGATGCCCAAGGGGTCAAGATTGGCTTTCTGGTGGCCGCGCACACGGTAGGAGCTGATCAACAACATGACATTGACCTGCTTCCGTTCGTGTTCGGAATTGACAATGTCTTCGTTGCTCAGCACCGGTGCGAAGCGACTGGCCTTGCCCAGGGCCTCGAACTGCTTTCTGATTTGCGAATGAGAAACATCACTACGCGTATCACCATTGATGGCAGGCAGTGACTGGAAAAAATCGCGCCATTGTTCGCCGACAGAATCCGGATCAGCGAGGAAGCTTTCGTACAATTCTTCGACGTAGGTGGCATTGGAGCCCGACAGGTGTCCTGTGCTCCACAATTGCTCCATCAAGCTGTCATGCATACTTACTTCCTCGGACTGCCATTGGCGGCAACCACTACTTTAATCTGGCTGGTTCTGTATTAAGTGCCCTGGGACAACAACATGCCCCGGATATGACCGATAGCCCGGGTCGGATTGAGGCCCTTGGGGCAAACTGACACGCAATTCATGATGCCGCGACAGCGGAACACGCTGAACGGGTCATCCAGATCTGCAAGGCGTTCTGCAGTCGCGGTGTCACGGCTATCGGCAAGAAAGCGATAAGCCTGAAGCAGGCCGGCGGGACCGATGAACTTGTCAGGGTTCCACCAGAAAGAAGGACAGCTGGTGCTGCAGCAGGCGCAGAGAATGCACTCGTAGAGCCCGTCCAGTTTGGCCCGGTCCTCCGGTGACTGCAGGCGTTCGATGGCCGGCTCCGGCTGGTCGTTCACCAGATAGGGTTTAACTTTCTCGAACTGCTTGTAGAACATGGTCATGTCGATGACCAGATCACGTACCACAGGCAGACCCGGCAAGGGTCGCAGCACCAGCTTCTTGCCCGGCTTGACCGCGTCAGACAGCGGCGTGATACAGGCCAGGCCATTGGTGCCATTGATGTTCATGCCATCGGAACCGCAAACCCCTTCGCGGCAGGAGCGGCGATAGGAAATCGTCGGATCCTTCTGCTTGGCCAGCTCCAGCACGTCGAGCACCATCAGGTCCTTGCCTTCGGGAATTTCGACTTCAATATCCTGCATCGACGGTTTGGCGTCGGTTTCTGGATTGTAACGATAGATGCTAACTAACACGGTTTATCCTGCTCTTGAAGTAGGTTGATCTTTAATAGCTTCGAATCAATAGGTTCGAATCATCGGTTCAAACTTGTCCACAGTCTTGGGGGCAAAATTGACCTGGCGCTTGGCAACACGTTTGTCCTCCGGGAAAAACATGGAATGACAGAGCCAGTTTTCGTCATCCCGTTCGCGGTAGTCGTCACGGGCATGGGCGCCGCGGCTTTCGGTACGCGCTTCGGCGACAATGGCAGTTGCCTCCGCCACTTCGAACAGGTTCTGTAATTCCAGCGCTTCAATACGGGAGGTATTGAAGGTCATGCTCTTGTCTTCAAGGCGGACATTGGCCACCCGATCCCGCAGGTCGGCCAGTTTGCTGATGCCTTCCTGCATGTAATCGCCCTTGCGGAATACGCCAAAGAAATTCTGCATGATGTCCTGCAGTTCCTTGCGCAGCAGATGCACCGGCTCTCCGGAATTGCTGTCATTGAGCTTGTTAAGGCGTGACGCCGCCTGCTCCAGATCGGAATCGGACGCTGCCCGTTCGGTATGCTCCTGACGCAAATGCTCTTCCAGGAATTTACCGGCGGCACGACCGAAGACAATCAGATCCAGCAGCGAGTTACCGCCCAGACGGTTGGCACCGTGAACAGAAACACAGGCAGTCTCACCGACAGCAAACAGGCCAGGAATGATTTCATCTTCTCCACTGGCATTCATGCTCAGGGCCTGGCCATGAATATTGGTGGGGATACCACCCATCATATAGTGACAGGTGGGCACCACCGGAATGGGTTCCTTGACCGGGTCGACATGGGCGAAGGTGCGGGACAGCTCAAGAATGCCCGGCAGTTTGGAGTTCAGTACATCTTCACCAAGATGGTCCAGCTTGAGTTTGACATGGTCGCCATTCTCGCCGCAGCCACGGCCTTCCAGTATCTCCAGCACCATGGAACGTGCCACTACGTCACGACCGGCAAGGTCCTTGGCGGTGGGCGCATAGCGTTCCATAAAGCGCTCACCGTCCTTGTTGATCAGGTAGCCGCCCTCACCCCGGCAACCTTCGGTTACCAGTGTGCCGGCACCATAGATACCGGTGGGATGGAATTGCCACATTTCCATGTCCTGGGTCGGGAAACCGGCCCGCATGGCCATACCGACGCCGTCACCGGTGTTGATATGGGCATTGGTGGTTGAGGCGTAGATACGGCCGGCACCACCGGTAGCCAGTACTGTGGCCTTGCTCTCGATATAAACGGTTTCGCCGGTTTCCATACAAATGGCCACCACACCTACCACGGCATTGTCCTGGTTCTTCACCAGATCAACAGCGAACCACTCGTTCAGAAATACGGTGTTATTGCGCAGATTGCCCTGATACAGGGTGTGCAGCATGGCATGACCGGTACGGTCGGCAGCGGCACAGGTACGGGCGGCCTGACCACCCTTGCCGAAGTCCTTGGACTGGCCACCGAAGGGACGCTGATAGATACGGCCGTTTTCGGTGCGAGAGAAAGGCAGGCCCATATGTTCAAGCTCGAAAACAGCCTGGGGCCCTTCGCTGCACATGTATTCGATGGCGTCCTGGTCACCGATGTAGTCGGAGCCCTTGACGGTGTCATACATATGCCAGCGCCAATCATCCTCGGGGTCGGCACTGGCGATGGCACAGGTAATACCACCCTGGGCAGACACGGTGTGGGAACGGGTCGGAAAGACCTTGCTGATACAGGCGGTTTTATAGCCGGACTGGGCCAATTGCAGCGCCGCGCGCATACCGGAACCGCCGCCACCGACAATGACCGCATCGAAGGAAATTTTTCTCAGACCTGACATCTAGTTACCCCAAAAAATCTGGATGCCCCAAATCAGGTAGACGGCAATGAGCAGCACGCAAAAAGCCTGATAGAGCAAGCGAATGGTTGTGGCGGCCTTACCCAGGTGGGACGCCGTGAGATAATCGGTGCCAATTGTCCACATGCCTACCCAGGCATGGGCACAAAGCGAGGCCAGCGTGATCAGGCTGAACAATCGCATGGCATTGGATTCGAAAATGGCAGTCCACTGGGCGTAGTCCATATCCGGGTGAACCACAAAGGAGCCCAGAATGCAGAAGGTGTAGGCTGCCAGCACAATCGCGCTGAAACGTTGAATCAGCCAGTCGGACAGGCCGGAACGGCTGAGGCTGGTGGCGTTCGTTACCATATCCACACCCCCGCTGCGATAATCGCAATGGCTGACAGGATGATGGTCACTATGGCGCCAGTCTTGCCACCCTCGAGGGTTTCACCGATGCCCAGGTCCATCAACAGATGTTTGAGGCCAGCGATCAGGTGATACAGCAAGGCCGAGACAATGGCCCAGACCACAAACTTCACCAGCGGTGTGGTCAGTATCTCCGCCGCTTCACGAAATCCGGCTTCAGATTCCAGGGACAGTTGCAGCAGATAGAGCAGTACGGCGGTGCCGATGAACAGCAATACGCCGCTGATTCTGTGGGTTATTGAGGTCAGGGCCGGAAGTGGCCACTTGAACGCAATCAGGTCCAGATTGACAGGTCTATTATCTTTCACTTTTAGCTTGATCCGGTAG
>JALEHB010000066.1 GCA_022763285.1 Pseudomonadales bacterium
CCCGATGGCAGCGATTGCCTGGAAGAATTCTTCCAGCTACGCAATGAAAAGCTCTATCCCCGCAAGAAACTGAAGCTTTTCATGGTGACCACCAATCCCGAGATTGCCCGCAAGGACTGCCTGTTCTACTTCGTGGAAGCCGAAGCGGACTAGCTCAGGCAAGCGGTCGCAATTTGACCGGCAACTTGCTATAGCCTTTGACAAAACTGGAATAGACCCGCTGCGGCTCTCCCACCACTTCAACCTTCTCAAAACGCTGCATGATCTCTTCCCAGACGATACGCAGTTGCATTTCGGCCAGGCGATTGCCCATACAGCGATGCAGGCCGAAGCCGAATGACAGATGCTGCCGTGCCCGGGGCCTGTCGATCAGAAACTCATTGGCACGATCGATGGCTTCTTCATCGCGATTACCGGAGGCATACCACATCACCACCTTGTCGCCCGCCTTGATCTGCTTGCCAGCCAATTCGGTATCCACCAGCGCCGTGCGACGCATATAGGCCAGCGGTGTCTGCCAGCGAATGATTTCCGACACCATATTGGGTATCAGCCCGGGATTCGCCCGCAGTTTCTCGTACTCGGCCGGGTTTTCATTCAGCGCCAGCACGCCGCCGGAGATTGAGTTGCGGGTGGTATCGTTGCCACCCACTATCAACAGAATGACGTTGCCCAGATATTCCATGGGCGGCATATTACGGGTGGCTTCACCATGGGCCAGCATGGACACCAGATCATTGCCTGGCTCGCTGTTGACCCGCTCATTCCAGAGCCGGGTAAAACAGGCCAGGCATTCCTGAATCGCCTCCCAGCGCTGTTCCTGGCTATCCACCACCCCACCCCCGGGAATGGCGGTTGCCACATCGGACCAGTAGGTGAGTTTGTAGCGATCCTCAAACGGGAAATCGAACAACGTGGCCAGCATCTGGGTGGTGAGCTCGATGGAGACTTTCTCGACCCAGTCAAACTCCTCATGCAGCGGCAGGCCATCCAGTATCTTGCACACCCGCTCACGAATCAGACCTTCCATGCGCTGCAGATTGGCGGGCGCCACCACTGGCTGCACTGCCTTGCGCTGCTCATCGTGTTTGGGCGGATCCATGGCAATGAACATGGGCAAGGTGAACTCTTCGAAAGTATCCACAATTCCCACAGTGGGCTGCGAAGAATAGATCTGGGGCGAGGTGTCCACGGTCATGATGTCCTGATACTTCATCACGGACCAGTAGGGGCCCACCGCTGAGCGCGGGCAATAGTGCACCGGGTCATCCCGGCGCAACCTTTCCAGAAAAGGCAGGTACTCACCGCTATGCCAGATGCCCGGATGGGACAGATCAATCTCATCCAGAGGCATGGTCCAGGGGTCTTTGCCCACCATGGACCAGTTACTGCTCTGTTCCTGCTGTTTGTCCTGACTCATGATTTCCCCCTGAACTTTCAAGCGCCAGCCCGATTTCTCTATCAGTATTGAAACTCCGGTGTTCTCACAACCAGCCCATCCAGTGCTTCCGTGACTGGAATCTGGCAGGACAGACGGGAGTTTTCCTTGCGATCGGCACTCAGACTGAGCATGGCATCCTCGGTTGGATTGACCGCGCCAACCCGTTCCTGCCACTCGGGATCCACATAAACGTGGCAGGTAGCACAAGAGCAGGCACCGCCGCAATCGGCATCGATACCCGGTACCGCATTGATCACCGCCGCCTGCATAACTGTGCCACCGGGTTCTACTTCCACCCTGTGCTCAGTCCCGTCATGCTCAATAAACTGAATCGTAACCATAAACTTCCATTCCTTTCGGTAATACCTGAAACTGTCGCAACCTTAGCAATTTATGACCCGCAGCAGAAGCGACTGCAGCAAGCTCCCTGACATTTTTGTGATCATGGCTCGACCGCATGGCAATTATTCAGTTACTGTTTATTGATTGACCGTCTTGTCTTTTAAATCCATGTCGAAAACTACATACCCAGCCTATTTACCTGTTCTGATCAGTGCCTGTCTGTTGCTGGTTCTTTCATTTGGATTCCGGGCCGGATTCGGCCTCTTCATCCCACCCATAACCGAAGCACGGGAATGGGGGCGAGATGTGCTGGCTCTGGCCCTGGCGGTGCAGAATCTGGCCTGGGGTGTCTGTGCCATTATTGCCGGCGGACTCGCAGACAGATACGGCAATCTCAAGGTCATGCTGGCGGGGGTCATCTGCTATGCCAGCGGCATGTACCTGATGGCTTTTTCCAGCACCGAACTGGCCATTGTTTCCAGTGCCGGGCTGCTGGTGGGAGCCGGTGTTGCCGGCACCTCCTTCGGCATTGTTCTGCCGGCCATGGCCAGGGCAGTGCCAGAAGAAAAACGGGGCTGGGCTCTTGGTATTGGTACCGCCGCCGGCAGTTTCGGGCAGTTCCTCATCGTTCCCATGATGCAGGGCGTGGTGGATGCCGTGGGCTGGTTCCAGGCCTTGCAGCTACTCGGTCTGGCCGGTCTGGCCATGGCCCTGTTCACCCTGCCCCTGGCCCGCTTTGGTGGGCCAGCCAGTGATAGTGACAGCGAACTGCCGGAAAGCCTTGGGCTTTGGCGCATCGCCCGCAACGCCTTTTCGGTGAGGGCCTATGTGCTGCTGGTCTGCGGTTTTTTCGTCTGCGGTTTCCATGTCGCCTTTATCACTGTGCATATGCCCGGCTATGTGATCGACCTCGGTTTTCCTGCCGCCGTCGGTGCCTGGAGTATCAGTCTCATTGGCCTGTGTAATGTGTTCGGCTCCTATGTGGCTGGCACGCTGTGCGGCAAACGTCCCATGCGCAAGATTCTCTCTTTTATCTATCTTGGCAGAGCCATTGTCATCACCCTGTTCCTGCTGTTACCGGTTTCCCAGGCCAGTATTCTGCTGTTCTCAGCCGCCATGGGATTTCTCTGGCTGGCCACGGTGCCACCCACTTCCGGGCTGGTGGCTCTGTTCTTTGGTACCCGATATATGACTTTTCTCTATGGGATTGTTTTTTTCAGCCACCAGTTAGGCAGCTTTACCGGGGTCTGGTTGGGGGGCTGGTTGTATGAGAGCTACGGCAACTATGACGGTATCTGGCTGCTGGGCATAGCCCTGGGATTGATCGCGGCCCTGCTGCACTGGCCCATCGAGGAAAAAGACCAGCAATCGAGCCTCTACCGCCCGGCAGTTGGGCACTAGCAAGCCCTGCAATCAGCACGACTCCACTTCGCAGCCCATTGCTTTGAGTGCTATGCTCAAAGTCGCTAATCCCTTGCAAAAAACAATAACAGCAGTCATTGCACAAAGGTGGTAAGCCATGAGAACAAGAACAACAAGCCACAGCGCTGACCGATGCCTCTGCCTGATGATTGGCATTTGCCTCGGCCTGGGTCTGACCATTGAGCAGAGCTTCGCGCAAACCCCTGATTTTGAAACTCCCAGAACGAGTTGGGGAGTACCGGATCTGCAGGGAATGTGGACCAATAATACAATTACCCCTCTGGTCCGGCCGGCTGAATTCGCTGACAAACTGGTGCTGTCAGCAGAAGAGGCTTTCGCGCTGGAACAACAAGTGGCGGAATACACGGCGGAGCAGGATCAGCCCAGCGATCCCGATCGGGCCGCCCCCAGCAAGGGCCGCATCGAACTGGCCGACAGCTATAACAATTTCTGGTTTGACGATGGCACCCAGGTAGCGCGCTATAACGGTGAATTTCGCAGTTCCCTGATTGTGGAGCC
>JALEHB010000067.1 GCA_022763285.1 Pseudomonadales bacterium
ATCAGCAGATTGAAGACTGGCTGCGCCAACGCAGCGCAGCCTTTCAATCCCGATCACGCCCCTTCATTACCCTGGCCTGGGCCCAGAGCTTCGACGGCAGCCTGACTGCCCACTGTGGTGAACCGCTGTGCATCAGCGGTGAGGAATCCCTGCAACTGACCCATCAATTGCGCAGTTTGCATGATGGCATTCTGATTGGCATCGGCACGGTGCTCAGTGATGACCCCCAGCTTACTGTGCGGGAATGGGAAGGCCCCAATCCCCAGCCAATTGTACTGGACAGTCAATTACGCACCCCGGAAGGGGCCAGGCTCTGCAGTCACCCCGATAAACCCTGCTGGATACTCACGGTTAAGGACCAATCTGACTGCGCGCCTGGCCAGGCCGAAGTGCTCACTGTGCCCAGTGCCGAGCACGATCCCCAGGAAGTGCCGCTGGAGGCGGCCATGCAGATTCTGTATGACCGGGGTATTCGCAGCCTGATGGTGGAGGGCGGTGCCAATGTCATTACCGCTTTTTTGCAGGCGCGTCTGGTGGATGCCCTGGTGCTGACCATTGCGCCGAAGCTGCTGGGTGGCTACAAGGCAGTGGGCGATCTGCAACCGGCCCATAGCAACCGGGTGCTGGATATCAATCCTCTGTTTTCCGGCCAGGCGGGTCGCGACATGATTGTCTGGGGTGAGCTAAATTACGATGGGCAGCCGACATGAGTTCCATCACTGCCCGGCAACTCTGGTTCAGCAAACCCGGCACGGTAGAGCTGCGTGAGCAGACACTGCCAGAACCACAAGCGGATCAGTTGCTGTTGCGCTCTCTCTACTCCGGCATCAGTGCCGGCACTGAGCTGTTGGTTTACCACGGCCAGGTGCCGGAGACTCTTTCCCTGGATGCCAGCCTGGCTGCGCTGGGGGACGAGCAGATCAGCTATCCCCTGCAATACGGCTATGCCAGTGTCGGCTGTGTCGAGCAGATTGGCAGCAATATTGATTCTGCCTGGCTGGGTCGCAAGGCGTTCTGTTTTCAGCCCCACGCCAGTCATTTTCTGGCCACAGCCGATGCCTTGATTCCATTGCCCGATGACATCTCTGCCGAGGCGGCAGTGTTTCTGGCCAATATGGAAACGGCAGTGAATTTGTTGCTGGATGCCAGGCCGCAACTGGGAGATAAGGTACTGGTAATGGGGCAGGGCATTGTGGGTTTACTGGTGACGCAGATTCTTTCGCAGTTTCCCCTGGCTGAACTCTGCGTGGTAGACCCGCTGGCGCAGCGTCGACGCCTGGCGGAAACTATTGGTGCTACTGCCAGCTTCGATCCCAATGACGATGATGACCGGAAACGCCTGCAACAGTTATTGCAGCCAGAGGAATCCGCCGGGGCCGATATCGTCCTGGAATTGAGCGGCGTCCCGGAAGCATTGAACCAGGCGCTATCCCTGTGTGCCTATAGCGGGCGCCTGGTGGTGGGAAGCTGGTATGGCAACAAGCAGGCAGACCTGGCCTTGGGAGAGCGTTTTCACCGCAATCGTATCGAACTCATCAGCAGCCAGGTAAGCAGCATCGCGCCAGCCCTGAGCGGGCGCTGGGACAAGGCGCGGCGCTTTCAGGTGGCCTGGGATATGATCAGAAAGTGCCAGCCCGAACAGTTTATCAGTCACCGCCTGCCGCTGGACAAGGCGGCCGAGGCCTATGCCATGCTGGATAAGGGCGGTGACGATGTCATGCAGATTGTGTTTGACTATGAATCAGAACAAGCACAATAAGACCAAGCAGCCATCAAAACCTGAGGAATCAACCATGTATTGCCTTGCCGTAAAAAAGGATTTCATTGCCCAGCACTATCTGGTCGGGGGCGACTGGGGTGCCGAGAATGATCCCCACTCCCATCACTATGTGCTGCAAGTAAGACTGGAGGCAGCGGAGCTGGATCAGCATGGTTATCTGGTTGATATCGTCAAGATCGAGGAAGAGATGGGCAACACTATTGCCTATTTCGGTGACAAGATGCTCAATGAGCTGCCGGAGTTCGAAGGCCTGAATCCCAGTCTGGAACATTTTGCCCGCATCTGCTGCGACAAACTGCTTGCCGCCATTGCCCCGCCAGGCTCGGGTCGTTTTACTGTGCGTTTGTGGGAGAACGAGGAGTGCTGGGCCTCCTATGCAAAAGACTTTGGTAGTTAAGCATTAGTGGCCGGACTATCGCTGGCCGTGGACCTGGGTCTTGAAAGTCCTGGTAGCAGCAGGGCTCCAAGAACCAGAACCAGCACATCCCGCAAGCGCATCAGGGCAATCAAAGCGGCCGCCGCCGACAGGGGCAGGGCCAGAGCCTGAAAGGCCAGCAGCAGGCCTGCCTCCACGCTGCCGATACCGCCGGGAAGGGGCAGCAGAAAGGCCAGACGCAATACCGTAAACAGCAGCACGAATTCTGCCGTATCCACCTCCAGCCCGGCAAAGCGCAGCAGTATCCAGAACTCGGCAATCATGCCGACCCAGCCCAGCAATGACAGCAGCAAAGCCAGGCCCAGTGCTGGTCGTTGGCGCTCGATCATTGCCTGTAAGGCATTATGCAGTTTCGTCCATTGCTCCGGCCCCTGAGCGGCCAGGCTGCCAAGCCGGGGATGGTTCTGCCAGGGGCGACTAAGTCTTTCGATCCAGGCTTCGATGCGAGCCGGATGCTTTATCAGAAACCAGGCTGCCGCTACTAACATCCCAATTAGCAACAACAGCACAAATGCCGGCAGGCGCCAGTCAAACAGACTGCTGCCAGCGCTACTGGCCGTGGCTGCCAGGGCCACTATGGCCAGCAGCAAAATAGTAAAGTTAACCCATAGCTCGTAGAAGCGATCCAGGCCGACGGCCAGAAATGCCCCATGGCCGGGCAGGCCATAGCGCTTCCACAACCAGTAGACCTGCAGAGGCTCACCTCCAAATTGCGGGCCAGGTGTCACAAAACTGATTAGTTGTCCGGCCTGGCGTACCCGCAGCAAAGCAGCAAGCGTGGTGGCTGCGCCCATGGCGCGGCTGAGCACTTGCCAGCGTGAAACCAGCAGCAGAATGATGAGCCCGTTCAGTGCGATCCATAACAGCCAATTGGCCAGGGAGAGGCCGGTAATGGCCTGCAGTAGTTGCTCGCCGGGCAGCAGGCTCAGCACCCACCATAACAGGCCCAGGGCCAGGGGCCAGCTCAGATAATGTAATCTGTTGGACAGGGAATTCACGCGCCGTCGTACCGATGCAACCATTGCTGATCCGGCTGCCACAGACTGAAGCGGCCGGTGCCCAACAGCATCACCCAGACAATCAAACAGAACAGCATCGCTTCCACAGATCCGCTGTCAATTTGAGCATAGTAGGTCGCCAGCAGGCCAATCATGGCCAGACAGGCAGCACGGCCAGCAATGCCCAGCACAATCATGGTCGGGGCCACAATGAAGCCGGCCGTCATGAACCAGCCCGGCTGAAAGCCCGATTGTTGTAGAGAGACTGCCAGCAAGACCACAATGGTCAGCCGCATCAGGGGCTGAATAACGGCAGCGCTGAAGCTGATCAACGGTAGCATGGCGCGGTTCATAAAAGGCCCATCCGGCGCCAGGCGGCCACTGACAAACAGCCAGTCGATGGCAAAACCAATCAGTGCTGGCAGCATAAAGGCGAAGCTAGCCAGGGTGGTGGTAGGTGGGAAGAACCAGGGCCACAGGGCCACCACCAGAAAGCCCATCTGAAAGCCGGCCCAGGCTCGGCGATGCATGGCCGGGGGCAGGGGATAGACCGGCAGCTTGCAATGCTGGCGCCAGAGCAGGCCGCCATGAAAGATGTAATAGGCGGCCCCGAACAGCAAATAAGTCCAGTGCACCTGACCATAGCCCCAGGCCAGCAGCGAGGCGATGGCCAGGCCCAGAGCATCGGACACCATATCCAGATCATTGCCAAACAGGCTGCTGTGATTGGTTTTTCTCGCTACATAGCCATCGACACGATCCAGAATCGCACCAAAGAAATACACCGTACCCGGTAGCCAGGCCAACAGTGGACCAGCCGGCCAATCCTGAAACAAAAAGCCGCCGGTGGCAGCGATCAGGCAGGCACGCAGCAGGGTAAGCCGGTTCGCCCAGCCCAGGTCGCCATAAAGTGAATCACTTTGCCCGGGTTTGTTCAGGGGCAGGCGGTGCCGGGCCTGAAAATAGATAAACAGCCAGAATGCCATTGACTGCAACAGCCATTGTATGGCGTTCACTGGCTGCCAGACCTGGCTCAACAGCAGCGCCGCAATAATCAGGCTTGCGACCCCGAGTAATAACAGCCTGGTCAGCTCAAGATTGAGTTGTTTGAGGGTATTGCTGTCGGGGGCAGTCGCTGTAGTCATGAAGCCGGAATCAGTCTTCCTGTGCGGCAACCGCCTGTTGCAGCAGTTGCAGGATTTCGGCGCGGTGATTACGGGCCTGGTTGGTGAGAATCACAAAGGGATAGAGACCTTCATCGCCGGGAATATAACCGGCGAAATTGTATACGCCGGTGAGGGTGCCACTCTTGCGCAGGGCGCCATCTACTTCGGTGAGCAGGCTGGCATTGGGTTTGAAGTTTTCCAGCACTCGCATCATGGCCCTGGCACTGCTGCGTTGGCGTCGATCCAGACCCGAGCCTTCACGCATCAGCAGGGTGTCCGGGTCGGTGCCGAAGCCTTCACCATAGAGTATCTCCAAAGTATTTTGCAGCACCTGCCGGCCAGCTTCGGCGGTGGCGGGGAAGCCATGGACCTGCGCACCCATAATCAAAAAGACCTGATTGGCGATGAAGTTATTGGAGTAGCGCAGCAGCCCCTCGAGATTATCCCACAGGCTGCGGCTGCTGCGGTGGCGATAGAGGAGCTCCCAGCTCTCATTGACGGTTTCGCGATAGAACGCCTCGTCTGTGACAGCAATGCCCTGGCGCTGGAGAAAAATGCGAAACAGTTGTTGGGCCTGCTGCAAGCCTGTCACCGGATCTTCGCCCACATTAATGCGCTGGGTCTGGCCCGCTTGTAGTTGTCTGGCGAGTTGTCTGGCCAGGGGCGTCAAGGGAGTTTGTTCTTCCGCCGATTGCAGCTCACCACTGGCTGACCAGGCCAGGTTGACGGTATTGAAATTGACCGCCAGGGCGCCGTTGCGGGCCCCGTAGGGCTGCAGGGTGTCCGACTCAAAAGGCAGATCCAGTTGCGGGGCAAAAGCGGAATCATCCATGACCAGGCGATTGACTTCGGTCAGGCCAAGCTCGTCCAGGATACCGGCAATGGCTTCGATTTCTTCCGACACCAGAAAGGGATCGCCCAGGCCGCGGATTAACAGATCGCCAGCGGCGTTGCGGTAGAACAGGGTCTCGAACCGAAAATCTTCACCCAGCTCATGCAGTGCCACCTGGCTCAGGGGAATCTTCAATATCGAAGCCGGAATCAGGGCGGTACCGGCATTGAGGCTGATGATGGCTTCACCATCGGGGCTGTGCAGCAGCACGCCACCATTGCCGACCAGTGCGGCAAGTCGATCCCCATCGGCAGCGCCCAGGGTCATTGGGAACAAACCCGACAGCAATAGCAGCAGGATTCGCCGGGGGATGGATAGTGTCAGAAGCAGATTGCGCAGCAAAGCATCAGCCAGTTTTGAGTGAACGGAAAAAGTGACAGCCATTGTAGCCGAATTTGCCGGATTCTGGCGCCGCAGGGCTTTGTTGACTAGTCTATTCAGTAGAATTCCGGGGTGTATAATGCCAATAACCACTTTTGACACACTGAAATACGTCCGCCGCCTGCAGGAAGCGGGAATGCCCGTGGATCAGGCAGAGATTCAGGCCGAAGTGCTGACGGAGGCATTCAACGTGAATCTGGAATCGCTGGTAACCAAAGACTACCTTGCCGCTCAAATGGCCGAGCAGCGGGCCTATATGGATA
>JALEHB010000068.1 GCA_022763285.1 Pseudomonadales bacterium
CCAAATATCCGCTGCGTCGCATCGGGGAGCCTGATGAAATTGCGGGAGCGGCGGTATTTCTTGCCTCCGCCGCCGGCAGCTTCACCACCGGGCAAACCCTGGTGATCGATGGTGGTGGTACAATTGCCGGCTAGCCCGGAACTCTAATACAAAGAGGTCAGCATGAATCTAGGATTGTCCGATGACATGGTCAAAATACGCGAGAAGATTCGCGCCTTTGTCCATGACAAAGTAGAACCGCTCGAGGGGGAATATCAGGACGAGGTCAGTGTAGGAGACCGCTGGTCCCACACGCCACGTCAGGAAGAAATCATGAACAGCCTCAAGGAAGAAGCCCGGGCCCAGGGCCTGTGGAACTTCTTTCTGCCCGAGAGTCAGGGGGGTGCCGGCATCAGCAATCTGGAATATGCCCACCTGGCAGAGATCATGGGGCGCAGCCGACTGGCATCGGAGTGTATGAACTGCAGCGCACCGGACACCGGTAATATGGAAGTGCTGGAGCGCTATGGTTCCGAGGAGCAGAAAAAACAGTGGCTGGAACCCCTGCTGGCAGGCGAGATTCGCTCTGCCTTTGCCATGACCGAGCCCAATGTGGCTTCCTCCGATGCCACCAATATTTCCACCTCTGCGGTACTGGACGGTGACGAGTGGGTGATCAACGGGGAGAAATTCTATATTTCCGGCGCCGGTGATGCTCGCTGCAAGATCATGATCGTGATGGTGGTGACCGATCCCGATGCCCCCAAGCACAATCGCCAGTCCCAGATTCTGGTGCCTATGGATGCCGAGGGTGTGGAAGTGCTGCGGCCCATGCATGTCTTCGGACATGATGATGCACCCCACGGTCATATGCATATCAAGTTCCATAATGTACGGGTGCCACAGAGCAATATTATTCTGGGCCGCGGTCGCGGCTTTGAAATTTCTCAGGGGCGATTAGGGCCAGGTCGCATTCATCATTGCATGCGTTCCATCGGTGCCGCCGAGAAAGCCCTGGATCTGATGTGCCAGCGAGCCCTGAGCCGGGAAGCCTTTGGCAAACCCCTGGCCGAGCTGGGTGGCAATTATGATGTGATTGCCGACAGTCGCATCGAGATCGAGATGTGTCGCCTGCTGGTGTACCGGGCCGCCTGGTTGATGGACACCATTGGCAACAAGGCCGCCCGGGATGCCATTTCCCAGATCAAGGTGGCGGTTCCCAATATGGCACTGCGGGTTATTGACCGGGCTATCCAGATGCACGGGGCAGCGGGTGTTGGTCAGGACTTTCCCCTGGCTGCCCTGTATACCTCTCAGCGCACCCTGCGACTGGCCGACGGACCGGATGAGGTGCATCGCCGCGTTATTGCCCGCAAGGAGCTGGCCAAGTACAGTCAGTAACAGACGGGTGCTACCAGTCACTGGAAAATGGGAACTGCGGTTCCCATTTTTTATTGCTGGCTCCGCTGGTCCATCATGAACAAGCCCACAGTTTCAGTCATTATCCCCAGCTACAACCGCGGCCAAAGTCTGCCGCGGGCACTGGATTCCGTGCTGGCCCAGACCCGGCCGGCGGAGGAAATCATTGTGGTGGACGACGGCTCTGATGATGGCACTGCCGCCATGCTGGCCAGGGATTATCCGGAACTTGCCTGTCTGGTTCAGGAAAACCGGGGCGTCAGCGCTGCCCGCAATACCGGTATCCGGGCCGCCAGGGGAGACTGGATCGCCTTGCTGGATTCAGACGATGAATGGTTGCCGCAAAAGCTCGAACGGCAATTGCTGGCCTTGCAGGAAGCAAGGCGGTCAGAATCAGCAGCGCCATTGCTGGTACACTGCGATGAGATCTGGATTCGCAAGGGTCGGCGAGTGAATCCCATGGACAAACATGCCAAGGCCGGTGGCTGGATCTTTGAGCGCTGTCTGCCGCTGTGTGCCATCAGCCCGTCGGCGGTGTTGATGGCAAGGGAATTACTGGCTGATGTCGGTGAGTTTGATGAAGACCTGCCGGCCTGCGAAGACTATGACTTGTGGCTGCGTATTTGCAGTCGTTATCCGGTGCTGTATGTGGACGAGCCGCTGCTGAACAAATACGGCGGCCACAGTGATCAGTTGTCCCGGCAGCACTGGGGCATGGACCGCTTTCGGGTGCGGGCACTGGACAAGTTGCTCAGCGCCGGTGGTCTTGATGCAGGGCAGCAGGAGCAGGCAATCGCCATGCTTCATGAAAAATGCCGCATACTGCGCCTGGGCGCCGAGAAGCGGGGCAATCAGGCTTTGCTGGATGAACTGAGTGAGGTGCTGCAGCGCCACCCGGAATGAATAATATGAGCAAGACGGTGACAGGCAAGACCAGGCTGAATCTTGTGGTGGCCCATATGCTGGAGGCAAGGTCGCTGATAGATGCGCTTGCTCTGCAGGCGACAGAGAGCCGGCCCTATAAACTGTTCAGCAATGAGCAGGGACTGAATCTCATTGTCTGTGGCAATGGCAAACTGGCGGCTGCCAGTGCCACCGCCTGGCTGGCTGGCCGGCAGCATCCGCAGCCAGCTCCGGCCTGGCTGAATATCGGTATCTGCGGCCACGGAGCGGCGGCACTGGGCAGTGGCTTGCTGGTGAACAAGATCAGCGATGCCAGCAGTGGCGCCAGCTTCTACCCCAGCCCCTGGTCCGGAGATCAGCCCAGCACCGCGTTGATTACCGTGGACCAGCCGGAAAGGGACTATCCCGAGGCCTGTGCCTATGACATGGAGGCTGCTGCATTCTGGCCGTTGGCCAGCAAACTGTCGGGCATCGATCTGGTGCACTGTTTCAAGATCGTCTCGGATAATCCGGAGCACGGCCTGGAAAAATTTGCCGAGGCACAGGTGGCTGCGCTGTTCGACCAGCAACTGCCCGCTATACTGAAACTGATCGAGCAGTTACAGAATCGGGCCAGTGAGCAGCAGCAACTGCATGCCGCGCCCGAAGCCTGTGAACAGGTTCTGGACAGACTGCATTTCACCGTCAATCAGCGCTTGCAGTTGCTGGATCTTGGCAGGCGCTTCAAGGCCCTGGACAAGTTGCCGTTGTTGTCCCGTTACTGTGATCAATTCAATGGCGGGGCGGGGCAATTGCTAAGTGAGCTGCGTGGTGAACTGGACGGGAAATCATAGTCATGTTTTCTGCCATCTATATCGAGCAGGCCTTGCAGGCTCATCCCAGGGTGAGGGAGATTTGCCAGCGCTATCCGCAGGTGCCGGTTATCACTTGTTCCCATTACGGTGAGGTGTTCAATCGCAAGGCGCAAAACTTCCGCCTGCAGAAGCAGGCGCCAGCCTTGATCCTGGCGCAGAAGCAGGGTGAGATGGTGCTGCCGGCTCCGGCCGGTTATGGTTTCGAACAGGGCTCAGGCTTCTATTTTTCCCATATGCTCAATTGTCTCTATGACTGCCGCTATTGCTTCCTGCAGGGCATGTACCGTTCCGCCCATTATGTCCTGTTCGTCAACTACGAGGATTTCCGGGAGCAGTTGCTGGCGCATTTTCAGAGCCAGCAATCGGCATCGGTGTATTACTCCGGTTATGATTGCGACAGTCTGGCCTTTGAGCCGGTCAGTCGCTTCTGTGACTATTTCCTGCCCCTGTTTGCCGAACATCCCCAGGCGACACTGGAGCTGCGCAGCAAGAGCACCCAGGTCCGCAAACTGCTGGAGTATGAGCCCCTGGACAATTGCATTGTGGCCATGAGCCTGGCTTCCGAGGCCAGTGCTGCGCGCTGGGAAGCCAAAGTGCCGGCCCTGGGGAAACGACTGGATGCCTTGCAGCGATTGCAGCAGGCTGGCTGGAAAGTTGCCCTGCGCTTTGAGCCGGTGATTGCCGGTGACAGGATCATTGAAGAGTATCAGCAGTTATTCCGCACTGTGTTTGAAAAACTCGACGTCGACGCGCTGCATTCGGTGAGCCTGGGTGAGTTTCGAATGCCCTCGGGTTTTTACAAGCAGATCGTCAGGCTGTATCCCGATGAGGCCCTGTTCGCCAAGCCGGTGCAGACAGAGCAGGGCATGACTGCTCTGGCGGGAGGGGGTGAAACCCTGATCCGGGAGCTGGAGTCACGGCTGCATGATTTTATCCAGCCACATCAGTATTATCGATGTGCGTGAGGGATATTGATGTGGGAGTAGGTGAGGGAGCAGATGGATGTCTCGGCTGACTTTCTCTGCTTACTATTTCCGCTTACGACTGCAATACCACTAATCACAGGCAAGGAAGACAGACACAGTGAAAGCGGCCAATGAACAACTGGTAATCGTCACCGGCGCCTCTTCCGGCATCGGTCTGGCCCTGGTCAGCCAATTACTGGAAGCCGGCTATCATGTGCTGGGCATTGCCCGCCATTTTGATGATCCCATGGCCGAGCATGAACGCTTTAACTTTGCCGCCATGGACCTGTCCGATGTCGCCAACCTGCCGGCCCAGCTCACCGAACTGGTGGAGAGCCTGAACTTGCCGGTGGCAGCGGTGTTCAATAATGCCGGGGTGGGGAAAATCGGTTTTCTGGAACAGCTTTCCTGGGATGAACTGCAGGTTTGCATGAATACCAATTTCATCAGTCATGCCATGCTCTGCAAGGCGCTGATCCCGAAGCTGAAGAAACAGGGTTTTGGCCTGATTGCCTTCACCGGTTCCGAGGCGGCGCTGTCGGGCTCCCGTCAGGGCAGTATTTATTGTGCCAGCAAGTTTGCCCTAAGGGGGTTTGCCCAGGCCCTGCGGGAAGAATGCAATCGCGCCGGTGTGCGGGTCAGTATTGTCAATCCGGGCGCTACCGACACGGCCTTTTTCGATGATCTGCACTATCAGCCCGGTGCTGCGCCGGAAAATGCCATTACCCCCGAGCAGATTGCCAATACCTTTCTCTATATCCTCCAGTCCCCGCCAGAAGCTGTGATCGATGAAGTGACATTGACGCCGCTGTCACGGGTGTGGGAGCGGAAATAGGCGCAGGGTAGGGGTGGAATCAGGAATAGTTAATAGCCGCGCAGCAACAGGCTGCGACAATCTGCCGCATGGCCAGAGGGCCGTCAGTGTTGGTTTGGGCAGCGGCAGTTGCGATAATGGCGTCACCCACGATTGCATCGGGTCACAGGCCCGTCAGGACGACATAATGATGAAAATACTGAGTAAACCTTTGGCAATGCTGGCGCTGATGCTGGTTTCCAGTCTGGCCCTGGCCCATACCGGTCTGAAGGAATCCACGCCTGCCGATGGTACCACCGTGAAAATGGCACCGGCCGCCATTGATCTGGTTTTTAACGGCGATGTTCGTTTGATCAAATTCGAACTGAGCAGTGGTGATCAGGAAATGGAAACCGGTTTCAAGCCGGTGGCTGAGACCATGGCCAACTACTCAATTGCTACACCCGCGCTGAGCGAAGGCAGCTATACGGTCAATTGGGCCGTGATTGGTGCCGATGGCCATACTGTCACCAACAGCTTCAGCTTCTCCGTGGATGCCGCTGCTGTTGCCGCCACCCAATAAAATCATCCGGCAGGTCCCCACAGGCTGACAGAAATTGATGTCTTTCGTTGTTCCCTCAGCCTGGGAAGTGGCGGGCCTGCTCTGCAAGCTCTTCCTCTATTTTGGCGCCGCCAGCCTGGCTGGCGCCGCTCTCAATCTGGCTTTTTATTCAGACGGTAGCCGCCGCAGTGTGCAAGGCCTGCTGGTCTATGCACTGATCGGTTCGGTGCTGGGTTTTCAGGCGGTACTGCTGAATTATCTGGTACAGGTAGGCATGATCAGCGCTTCCGGTCTGGCTGGCATGTTTGACTGGACCATGGCAGAAATTCTCATGGATACCCCGCTGGGGGAAACCACGTTCTGGCGACTGGTGGCATTTACTCTGGCTCTGCTGGGGCTGGTGATTTGCCTGCAGCTACTGGCGCGCCGCCAGCAGGCCCCTACAAGGCGGCTGAATACTTTTCTGGTAGCGGTACCGGCCGTGGCACTGCTGGTGCTGGCCGAGAGTTTTCAGCTTTCCGGCCATGTGTCGGTGCACGGCAATCTCGCGCAACTGGCCATCAGTCTGCATGTCATGGCCTTCGGCGCCTGGATTGGCTCGCTGTATCCGCTGCTGCGCATGACTTCCTGGCTTGAGCCTTCGGAACTGGCCTGGTTTATGCGCCGCTTTGGAGACCATGCCCGGTTGGTGCTGGCTGTGTTGCTACTGGCCGGCCTGTTTCTGCTGTGGGAATTGCTGATGTCACCCGCCGAGCTCTGGCAAAGCCCCTATGGCCTGTCCCTGAGTCTGAAGTTGTTGCTGGTTGCGGCCCTGCTGGGTCTGGCCGCTCACAATCGTTATCAACTGGTGCCCGCCCTGGCAGCAGACGCGGACGCGGCAGTGCAGAAATTGCAACGCAGTATCAAGGGGGAAATGGGACTGGCTCTGTTGATTCTGCTGCTGACTGCCTATCTGTCCACGCTGGTGGGCCCCATGGAGCATTAGGCGCCGCCCTGTTCAGGCAGGGGACAGGGGAATGCTTGTCGGGGCGAAGGTCAGATTACTGCTGGGCGCTGCACCGGGCTGCCTCTGATCTTCCTCGATCAAACGACGCACCTGCAGGGTCTCCAGATTGAGACTGTACAGGGCCTGTTGCTGCCCCGAGGCCTCAAAGGCGGTTGCTGTTTGCAGCTTGCAGTCGCGGGTGAACAGCAGGGCATTGCCCAGTGGCGACCAGGTAAGCCGGCTCAGGCGAGCCGAAGAGTGATAAATGGGCAATGGGCTCTGCTCGGACGATATTTGCCCCAGATAGACTGTGGAACCGCTCAAATCCTGCTTGAGATAGGCAAACCGGTCGCCGTCGGCAGCAATCACCGGGTTCTGCACGCCAACACCCGGCAGTTCTTCATTCCAACTACTACTCAGCTGGACCTGTTCCGCCAGGAGAGACTGTTGTCCCATGACGATTTCATCACGCAGCAGCGGATTGTCAGTCGCTGTGCTTTCTGATTGAGCCGCAGCCGGGATCAGCTGGCTCTGGGGCAGACGCTCAATGCCTGATTCACTCAGCCCTATGGACAGGCTTAGTGCCAGGGACAGCGCTGTGGCTGCCGTCAGTTGGCCTGCGGGATTGGACCAGATGGCAGGCCGTTTCTTGCTGAGCCAGATTCGACCCAGTCTGCCGGGAGAGGCAGGCGTGGACTGCGCCGTTTCTGCGGCTTCTGCCAAGTAATCATCTTCAATTCGATCGGCGTCTGGCTGTGCCTGGGCCGGCCGAACGACGCTGACGCTGGCGGTAAGGCGGTAACCGCGTTTGGGAATAGTGCGCAGCTTGTCACGAGCGGGAAAATCCTCGGTCTGCAGTAACTTGCGTAATTCCGACACGGCCCGGGTCAGGGAGTTTTCATTGACGATAACCCGGGGCCACAGCTCCGCCACCAGTTCTTCCCGGCTCAGCACCTGTCCCGGCCGGGCAGCCAGCAGGCACAATAATTTCATCAAGCGGGGTTCCAGATGCCGTTCCAGCGGCTGCTGGCGGTGGCTGATCTGGTTCAGGGCCGGGGTTACCTGCCAGCTATCCAGATAAAAACCCTGCTCACAAGATGATCGCCCGGGCTGGCTCTCTGCCTGGTTTTCACTTGCGTGGATCGCGGCGGAGTGGTCAGATCCCGTTTGCGGTCTGGAATAGTCAGTCATATCGCCCCCGGCTTCTGCTTACATCTGTTTAGGTCGGTCGCTCCCGAACCAGCTCTCATAATATGCTTTATCTAATGCTTTGTGTTGTTATTTCAAGGGCTTGAGACGCCTTTGGCAGGCATTTTATCGACCCTGTCTGTCGCTCCATGGCGGCGCTGCCGGACCCTTGCCACTGCTACTTTAACTTGTGTTTGACGTGGCCGGCCCGGAATTGGTTTACAGGCAATGACCAGGGCTGCAACAGATTGCAGCCCGTTAACCTTACCTCCATTTGGACCGCGAAATCCGCGATTTTCTTCATCTGCAGCTTTTCTGGATAAAAACTTCAGGGCGGTTTCAGGTAATTCCCCGGCTCTGGGCCTAGATTGGAACCCGGATTGGAGCTCAATTGATTGACAAGTGCGGCCCGGAGCGGGTCGCCGCATCGGTTTCGCATTTAATTTTGTATTCATGCAATGAGGTGATCGACATGACAAGTAAGAGTCTTTTTCGCAGTCTGATGCTGCTGCTGGCCCTGGCAATGACCGGCCAGGCCCTGGCAATCAGTGATGAAGCCCGCAGGCAGGGGCTGCCAACCCTGGCACCCATGCTGGAAAAGGTGACACCGGCGGTGGTCAGTATCCGGGTTACCAAGTCCATGCCGACCTCGTCCCGCTATTTCTTCAATGGTGAACAGTTGCCGGAGCAACTGCGCCGCTATTTTGAGGGGAATCCCGGTAATTCCCGCGGTAACCAGGCGCCTTATGCCAGTGGTGCCGGTTCCGGCGTGATCATCGATGCCGAGGCCGGGCTGGTGGTAACCAACCACCATGTAGTGGACAGTGCCAACAATATCACCGTGCAGCTCAGCGACGGTCGTGACCTGGAGGCGGAACTGCTGGGCAGTGACGCCAATACCGACGTGGCACTGCTGCGCATCGAGGCCGAGCAGCTCAGTGCGGTGAATTTTGCCGACATCGACAGCGTGGCAGTAGGGGATTATGTGGTCGCCATCGGTAATCCCTTCGGTATTGGTCAGACCGTGACCTCCGGTATTGTCAGCGCTCTGGGTCGAACCGGCCTGAACCGCAACAACTACGAGGATTTTATTCAGACCGACGCGGCTATCAATATGGGGAACTCCGGCGGCGCGCTGGTGGACCTGGAAGGTAATCTGATCGGCATCAATACCGCCATCATCAGTGGCAGTGGTGGCAGTAACGGCATTGGCTTTGCCGTGCCGGTGGACATGGTAGCGGCCGTGGTTGCCCATCTGGAGCGCGATGGCGAGGTACAGCGCGGATTGCTGGGGGTCACCATTACCGATCTTGGCCCGGAAGTGGCAGAGGCACTGGAAGTGGATGTCAGCGAAGGTGCCCTGGTGACCAGCGTCATGCCCGACAGCGCCGCTGAACAGGCTGGATTGCTGGTTTCCGATATTGTGGTGCAGCTCAATGGCGAAGCCATCACCAGCAGTCGGGATCTGCGTAACAGCGTCGGCCTGATGCGCCGCGGCGAAGAAGCAGAGCTGCGCCTGTATCGCAATGGCGAGGCCATGACTCTCACTGCCACCATCGGTGGTCCTTCCGGTCAGGTGGCTGTCTCTGATGACGGACTGCCGGCACTCAGCGGCGAATTTCGCGGTGCCCGGCTGCGCTCACTTGAGGCCCGGGAGAATGATTTTGCGGAGCAGGGTGTGCTGGTGCTGGAAGTTAGCCCCCGCAGCCCGGCGGCAGCCGCCGGTATCCAGGCCGGTGATGTCATCCTTGCCGTCAATCGCCGTGCCATCGCCAATCTGGGTGAATTCAATGCCGCCGTGGAAGGCTCGGAGCGGCTCACCGCACTGACCGTCATGCGTGAAGGGCGACAATTACTGCTGTTCGTGCCCTGACTGGTCGGGTCCCGCTGCCATTGCCGCGGGACCCTGTCAGGCCGGACCCTCCGGATCGCAGGTTTAAGCTAAACTGTGCCCCCCCTTGGCCGACTTAATATGCTGTTAAGTCGGCTTTTTTTAAGGCCAACCGAAGGCGCCGCTGCTTTAATTCGGGCTTCCACCAGAGCAGGGAGCATGCTACTTTTGCCGGGCGCCAGTTAAGCGAACCGGTGCATTCCGGCAATAATCAGAATCACAAGCAGTGCGAATTTCCAATCCCATCTTGCATCGACTCCTCTGTCCCTGGCTGTTCCTGGCGCTATGCTGGCCAGCTGCCGTGCTGGGCAATTCTGACCCCGGCCTGACACTGCAGGCCCAGGAGCCAATCCCTCGCTATAACTATGACTTCAGTCGTTTCATGGACTGGCTGGCGGAGGCTTCTGCCGAAAGAGAGATACCTGGCGCGGCCCTGGCAATTGTTTCCCGCGAAGGTGTTCGTCATATGCACACCTGGGGAGTGAAACGAATCGGCGTTGATGAGTCGGTGGCAGTGGATTCGGTATTCCGGATTGCCAGTATGTCCAAGACTTTCGCAGGCGCCGCCGGTACCCTGCTGGTACATGAGGAACTGGATAGTTGGGACACGCTGCTGACCGACCTGTTTCCCGGCATGAAACTGGGCTCATCGCCCATGTCTCGAGGCATTACCCTGAAGCATGTGTTGAGCCAGTCGACCGGCCTGATGCCCCATTCCTATTCCAATATGCTCGATCACGGCGTCGAGTATAATCGCATCAAGCAGCAATTCGACGAGATTCCAACGGTGTGCAAACCCGGCGAGTGCTATGGCTACCAGAATGTGGTTTTCTCCCTGGTGGGGGATGCCATCGAGCAAAGCACCGGTGACAGCTACGCCCATTACCTGGAAGAGAAACTCTTCAAGCCGCTGGGCATGGTTACTGCCAGTGTTGGACTGGAAGCCTATGAGGCCGACCGCGAAGCCACTTCACCACACCGGAAGTTCCGCAGCGGCTGGCGTCCCACGTCAACCAATGCCGCCTACTACACGGTGGCACCGGCTTCCGGTATCAATGCCAGTCTGTACGACATGACCCTTTGGCTTCGAGCCAATCTCGGTGCCTTTCCCGAGGTGCTGCCACAGGACACACTGGTCGAGATGCACAGCCCGGTTATCGAATCGCCCTATGGCAATTACTTCAATCGCTGGTCCGGCCTGGAGAAAGCCTATTATGGCATTGGCTGGCGGGTGCTGGACTACAAGGGTGTGCGTGGCATTCACCACGGTGGCGGGGTGCGGGGTTATCGCTCGGAGATGGTATTCGTCCCGGATGCCAATATCGGCATGGTGCTGATGTTCAACGGCGATTCCAATCTGGCCAATGATGTGGTGCCACAGTTTCTCGATGACTTGCTCACCGTCACAGGCTCCGCCGAATAAAGGCATCGTCGCCAGGCATTCAATTCAGTTTCATCTATCAGGACCGACACTATGAGTACGGTTATTGACCTGCTGAAATCCCATCGCAGTATTCGTAAATTTACCGATCGTCCAATTTCCCCGGAGTTGTTTGCCCAGCTCATTGCTGCCGGGCAGTCGGCAGCCACCAGCAGTTTTCTGCAGGGCAGTACGGTCATTCGGGTAAGGCGTCCGGAAGTGCGCGCTGCCATTGCCGGCCATGCCGGTAACCAGAAATACGAGGAAACCGCCGCAGAGTTTCTGGTGTTTTGTGCTGATCTCAAGCGCGCAGGAAACTATTGCCGCAAATACGACATGCCCTTCGAAGGGGATTTCACCGAACATTTTATTATTGCCACCGTGGATGTGGCCCTGATGGCCCAGTCACTGGTGACGGCGGCCGAGTCGGAGGGACTTGGTATCTGCTACATCGGTGGCATTCGCAATAACCCGGGTCCGGTCAGTGAGTTGCTGGAATTGCCCCGGGGTGTCTATCCGGTGTTCGGGCTCTGTCTCGGGTATCCGGATCAGGATCCGGAAGTGAAGCCTCGTCTGCCGGCCTCAGTGATTCTTAAACAGGAAGTCTATAATGAAGAGGGCGACGAAGAAGCCATTGCCGCCTATGACAAGCAGATTGAAGAGTATTACCGCACGCGCACCGGTGGCGGTCATGGCACCCCCTGGACCCGACAGGTAGCGACTCTGCTGTCGGAAAAATCACGCCCCCATATGCGTGAGTTTCTGGCCGGGCAGGGCTTCAAGTTCAAATAGGCTGATCTGTTAATTCAGGGCTCGCCGCTCACTCAGCGATTGCCGAAGTAGACCATACATTGCCGCGACAGGGCGCAGAGCCTGCCATCTTCACTGTAGATGCGACCCGATTGCTGGGTATAACCCTCGGCGGCGGCTTCGGTGGTGAATTCCAGATAAAACCAGTCGCCCGTGATGCGTTTCGGGTTCTCGACAAATTCCAAAGACCAGGTCAGTGAACTGGCCGGTACCGGTGGCTGATCGAAGAAAGACAGCACCACCGGCGGCGGAATATCGGCAATGGCCACCAGCTTTTCATTGTCAAAAGCAGTGATGTCTTCCCGGTGGCGAACCCACATATTCAGTTGTCGGCTCTTGCTGCCGGAAAAGGGCAGGGCGTCACTGACCCAGGCACCGTCGAATCTTTCCAGAAAGGCGGGCAGCCGTTTTCTGTGCTCGGCAATCTGCAGCCCTGACTCCCGGCTCACCGGACTGACAGTGTCCGCGGGCACTGCAAGCTCTTCCCGGCTGATGCCATAAGCGGCCATCGCCTGCAGGCAGAGCTGCCCGTCCTGATACAGCGAGGCGCCGGTCTGGGTTACATTGCGTCCCTGACGCTGGACAGTGGCGTCGACCTGCACTTCACCCGGAGGCAGGGGGGCGATAAAGGAGACCATCAGGGATCGTAGTGGTAGCTCGCCATTGCTCAGTTTGTCCATGGCGGTCACTGCCATGGCCGCAGACAGGCCACCAAAGGCCGAGCGACCCTGGGTCCAGGATTCGTCGAAAGTACTGCGGTTGTCTTCGCTGTCGCGGATTTGCTGGAGAATACTGACAAGGCCGGTGGAATCCATAAATGCTGCGTTGCTCCGTGCTTGAAAGGCGCTGTGAATCGATTCTTTATGTTATGCTAGATGACTGTATTTGATCAAAAGAGAACTGCATTCAGTTCAGCCACTGAACAACTTTTTGACCATGTCTTTCCGTAGAAACAATCCCCTGTCAAGACGCATAACTGGCCGTTCAATACTGTTGGGGCTTTGCGTCAGCAGCTTCTGTGTGCCTGCTGTTCTGGCCCAGCCGGCTGAGCATGCCCGTTATCAGGCCAGCTCCTGGGGCAGTTCTCTGGTGCAGCGCACTCTCACCACACCGAACGACGATGCCGTGTTACTGCAGGCGCCGCGTGAAATTCTTCTGCAGTTTCCTGAACAGGTGAGACTGGTAAAGCTGACCTTGCACGACGATACCCATGAATGGGTGGATATCGATTTTCGCTATGATCCCAGGCCCGGTAACCGCTTTGTCTGGGCGCTTCCGGGATTGCAGCAATCCGCCTATTACACCGCCGCCTGGGCCATTCTCGGGGCCAACGATGAACTGGTGCGCGGCAGTTTCAGCTTTGCTTTTGGGCCCGATGCCGAACCACC
>JALEHB010000069.1 GCA_022763285.1 Pseudomonadales bacterium
CCAGCGGCTCCGGACATCTGCGGGCGCACCACATTCAGAGTCGCCAGAGTGGCCACGGCGGCATCGATGGCATTGCCGCCCTGCATCAGGATCTGCAGGCCTGACATCGAAGCCAGAGGATGCCCGGCTGATACCAGACCATTTGGCCCAGGCACCTCTGGCCGGGTGCTGTCGCGGTTGCTGCTCATTTGCAGGGGATAGGCACTTTCCTGGGCCTGGGCAGGCAGAAAAGTCAGCAGAAGCACACAAATACCCGGTATCAGGGCACTACCGCGCTGAGCAGCGCTATGGTGATGATGGCTTTCGGAAAAAATCATGGTACCCCCTGCAAACTGACTACGGTTATCACTAGCCAGTCATCTTAAACCACTTGTTGCAGTTTAGGGAGTTGAAGAGTTTTCAGCTTGTGGACAAGTATGAAAGGCTCAGGCACCGAGGCTGACACTGAGCACTTCATCACTGCCCTGAAAGGTCAGGCTATAGATTTCGCCTTCCCGCTCGATGTTGACCAGATTACTCTGGTCGGGCCAGACATCGCGCAGGGTCAGATTGACAATGGTCAGCTCGGTAATGGCGCTGTTGTTGGGGATTTCCTGATAAACCCAGAGGTACTGGCCATCGATTTCCTCACCGACAAAGCTCAGCTCCAACTCTTCATGCTCGCCATTGGCCAGGGTTGCCTCCATGGCGAATCGATTCAGCACATAATTGCTGAACAGACGCCGGGATTCTGCTGATTCCATCAGGGCCAGACGCTCACCGAAAATCTGCGTGGCAGCATGCTCGGCATCGTGCACAAAAAAGCGGTGCATGATTTCAATATTGCCTGTGTTGGGATTGAACAGAACCCGGGTGACCGCGGTTTTCTGCTGGTGGGCATTGCCAACCAGCGGCAATGCCATCAACAGCAGTAACAGGGCGAAGCGATTCTTACTGCTCATCGCCCTGATCATCCTCATCGGTTTCCAGCTCGGCCTTGCTGTCCTGCATGATGTCACGACCAATCAGGCTGCTGCTGCCCTGGGACTTGAAGGACTCAATCCGCGAGGGAATGATGCGACGGGGGTAATAATTATTCTCGATATTCACATCGGCAGTTTCCTGCAGCGGGTCGATGATGATGCCGGCGATTTCTTTTTCGGTCACCACCAGTTTCTTCACCGCATGGGGAGAACGACGCCAGATCTCGGCCGGAAAGCGCATTTCCTCACTGCTGCCATCGGCAAAATCGACCTGCAGAATAATAGGCATGACCAGACCGCCTTCATTGGAAAACTCCAGCAGGTAGTAATTCAGGTTTTCATCGATGGCACGGTCCAGCACTTCCCGCTCCCAGTCTTCCAGACCTTCGAGGAAGCTGTTGTAGCGATTACGCTCGACATTGGTGACCGTGAACTGGTCATTGTCGTCATAAAAGTCACGCACATCGGGGTTACGTTCTACCCAGGTCTGCCGCCCTTCCTGACGATTGCGTTCGATGTAGACACTGGGTGGCAGAGACTTTTCGAACTCACGCTGGCGCGCGAAATCGATGTCCGGATTTTCCGTATCCATGCGCATCTGGTAGACCCGGTTGAGGGCGATATCCACATGATCAGTGGTGTACCACCAGCCACGCCAGAACCAGTCCAGATCAATACCCGAGGCTTCTTCCATGGTACGGAAGAAGTCCGCTGGCGTCGGTCGTTTGAAGGCCCACAGGCGTGAGTATTCCTTGAAAGCAAAGTCAAACAACTCCCGACCCATGATAGTCTCGCGCAGGATATTCAGCGCCGTGGCCGGTTTGCTATAGGCATTGGGGCCCAGACGCAGCACGCTGTCGGACTGGGTCATCACCGGCACCTGATTCTGTGACTCCATATAATCAGTGATATAACGCGGCTCCACACCCCAGGGAATTTCTGCATCCCATTCGCGGCCAGCCACGGAATCCAGGTAGCTGTTGATACCCTCATCCATCCAGGTCCATTGACGCTCATCGGAGTTGACGATCATGGGGAAATAGAAATGACCGATCTCGTGAATCACCACACCGATCAGGAAGCGTTTTTCCGCCAGTGTATAGGTGCGGCTGCCATCGTCCTGCAGCGTAGTGCGAGGACCATTGAAGCTGATCATCGGGTATTCCATGCCACCGACGAAGCCCACATTCACAGACAGGGCGGTGGGATAGGGATAGTCGAAGGAGAAGCGGCTATAGACATCCATGGTATGGATCACCACCTCGGTGGAATAGTCGGACCACAGACTGCCACCCTCCTTGGGGTAGAAAGACATGGCCATGACCAGTTCCTGATCGGCACCGGGTTGATGATGCCCCTTGGCATCCCAGATGAATTTGCGTGAAGAAGCCCAGGCAAAATCCCGCACATTTTCAGCGGTGAATCGCCAGGTGGCTGTCTGCTCACTGTCCTCGGACTCGTTTTCCAGCGCTTCCTCCGGGGTAACAACATAGACCGGGCGCAGTGCATCTTCAGCTTCCTGCAGTCGGTCCCGCTGCTCGCGGGTCAGCACTTCACTGGCATTGGCCAACTCGCCGGTGGAGGCAACGATATGATCTGCCGGTACGGTCATGGACACATCGTAGTCGCCAAACTCCAGGGTGAACTCACCGGAGCCCAGAAACTCCTTGTTGGTCCAGCCCTCGTAATCGGTATAGGCCACCAGGCGGGGGAACCATTGAGACAGGGCAAAGATATAGTTGCCACCCTCACGCTCATCATCAGGAAAGTGCTCGTAACCACCGCGGGGTGAAAGGATGTCGCCATTGACGATGTTGTAGGCAAAGTCGATACGCAGCTCAACCTCATCACCGGTTTCCAGCGGCTCCGCCAGATCCACCCGCATCAGGGTACCTACAATAGTGTGGGCCAGTGCATTCTCGCGGCTGTCGGTGACGGCATTGATCTGGTGGCCCAGATCGCTGTCTTCATAATATTGCAGCCGTCGCAACTGGTTGAGGCTGATTCGGGCCGGGTCGTTGTCATCGGCATCAGGGCTGCTGCCGTTGAAAGTGCCGCTCATGACCGCCATGGAATCGGAACGAAAGCGATTCTGGTCCAGTTGAAACCAGAGATAGGTCAGGGTGTCGGGAGAATTATTGCGGTAGGTAATCAGCTCACTGGCGCTGAGACGCTGGTTATCCTCATCCAGCTCCACATCAATCTCGTAGTCCACTTCCTGCTGCCAGTATTCATGGCCCGGTCCACCCGCTGCATTGCGGTAGACATTGGGCGTGGGCAGTACTTCTTCCAGTTGCCGGAACTTGTCTTCGAAATTGCCTTTGGTCTGCTGAACACCCTGCCCCGCAGCCGTGGCTGCCAGACACAGAGCCGCCAGCGAGGTAGCCAGAACTGCCAATCTTTTTACACTGTTACTCATAATTTCCTGATCTCCGTAGGAGCCCCCAATTCGACAGCGCATGATAACCCGAGAAGGCAGGGAGATACGAATGAGCAGTGTTGAGGCCGGAATCGGCTAAAAAATGAGGTAGAACCTATCCCGTTAGGCAGGATAGCTTAATAGGAGTACAAAGAGACGCCCTCAGCCTCCATCCGGTAGGCAGAATCGGCCACATCGTGACGCACCACTTCACTGCTGAGCAAGCCATGCACCACATGGGCGTCATAGAAATTTTCCAGCTCCACGCCCCGCTCATAGGTCACATAAATGATCTGATTGGGGGGCGGTGGCGGCAAATGCAGGCAGGCACCGAAAAAGGGTACCAGAAAGAATTCGGTGACCTTGCGGTCTTCATCATAGGCCGTGGGCACGATAAAACCCGGTAGCATGACCCGTTTGTTCACCAGGTCGGGGTTCACGTCAAAGGACTGCAGCGCCTCCATATAAGGCCCGGCATTGGGGTTGTTTTCCAACTGCTCTTGCCAGCCGTAGCTTTCATGGCTCATTTCCGGCGCATCGAGAATGGCATCAAGATCTTTCTGGCTCATCAGATCCACCCAGTCAATGGCCAGCACCTCATCCTGTCCATAGGCAGCCTGCCCTGCCAGAGCCAGGAGGGGCAGAAGGGCCAGAACCAGAATTTGTCGAATCGCTTTGATCATGAGTACCGCTCGCTTGTTACTGTGTGCGAAAACGCATTGATAGTCTCGTTATGCCAGAAAAAGTATAACCCAGATGCCAGCGCTGGAATATGCCTGCCAGCGCCAGCAGCTATCAGCCTGTCCGGGCATTAAAAAAGCGAAACCGGTCAGCGCCGGTTTCGCTTTCAGAATTGACTGCTCTGCTAACTGGCAGCGGATGGGATCCCCACGGTCAGGCCAGTATCCTGGGCAAGATCAGGCGCCGGCCTGTAGCTCAGCCGCCACTGCCTGTACCTCATCCAGTACGCGCAGCAAATTGCCGCTCCAGATCTGGGCGATTTCCTCTTCGCTATAACCGCGACGCACCATTTCCAGTGTGACATTGAAGGTTTCCGACGCATCATTCCAGCCAGTGACACCCCCACCGCCATCGAAGTCAGAACTGATGCCGACATGATCGATACCAATCAGATCTACCAGATGATCAATATGGTCGACGAAATCAGACACGGTAGCCCGCGGCGCCATCATATTCACTTCCGGAAAAATGCGCTGCATATTCTGGCGATAGGCTTCCTGTTCGGATTCACTGAGAGCATCTACTTCATCGGAACTGAGGATTTCAAAACCGCGTTCGCGGGCCATGCGCTCCATGATTTCCTGTCGATCGTTGGCCAGAAACTGGCGCCGGTCTTCATTGATATAACTGCCAAAGGCAACTGTCTGCACCACACCGCCGTTCTCTTTCACCCGCAGCAACATCTCGTCAGTGAGATTGCGGGTGTGATTGGTCAGTGCCCGTGCCGAAGAATGTGAGGCAATGACCGGTGCCACCGTGATATCCAGCATCTGGGAAATGGCGTCGATGGAAGGATGGGAAATATCCACCATGATGCCCAGACGGTTCATTTCGGCCACTGCCTGACGGCCAAGCTCGCTCAGCCCGCCATGCAGATAATCGTTGTCCGGCTCGCCGGTCTGGGAGTCGGCAAACTGGCTATGGCCGTTGTGGGCCAGAGACATATAGCGACCACCGCGATTATGGAAGTCTTCGATATTGGCCAGGTCCAGACCAACCGGATAGGCATTCTCGATGCCGATCATGGCAACTTTTTTGCCCGTGGCCGCAATGCGGCGGACATCTGCAGAGGTGTAGGCCAACTCAATGCGATCCGGGGCAATTTCTTCGGCCAGGCGGTGGATAGCATCGAATTTATCGATGGCATTGGCATGGGCCGCGGCGTAACCTTCCTCGGTCAGTGGGCCCTGGCCGGTGTAAACAATAAACCAGGCTACATCCAGACCACCGGTTTCCATCTTCGGCAAGGTCACCTGAGTATCCAGGGTCATGGTGTAATTGGTATCGGTGCTGAAGTTGGCGGTATTGATATCCACATGGGTATCCAGTGTTATCACCCGCTCATGAATGCCCCGGGCCCGGGCTATCAATTCTTCTTCACTTTCCTGCGCAGATTGAACAGCACTTTCTTCCTGCACGGCGGCAACAGTGCCTGACTCTTGTGCGGCACCTGCCTGCGCAGCGCTGTTACTGTCAGGCGCTGATTCGCCACAGGCAACGAGAAAAAGAACGGCGGTAACAAGAAACAGTTTGCCTGTTGAAAACAGGCGCGATAAAACAGAATTGTAGAGGCTCATCGTTATCATCCAGGCCTTTTGGCCAGTGGTTTTTTTAAAAGGGTAATCCCTGAGAAGAGCGATCGCTCGACCCCGGAATGAAGGCTATGATGACTGATCGGTGACAAGATGTCACATCGAAGGCGGGGAAGTGGCAGTCAGCCAATGGCAGACAAAAAAAACGCCGACAAATGCCGGCGTCTCAAAGGGTCAGACTAAAGTCTGCACTGGTAGATCAAGCTGGCTGCGCCAGACTGTCCTGCTGTCCACTGGTGGACCCGGAATCCTGGGCAGAGCGATTCTCGCCTTCAAGCCGCTCAACAGCCCCATCCAGAGCTTCGCGTCGAGTGGCGAAGAAAGACTTCTCGGACAAGTGGGCATCTGAACCCAGCGCCGACAAGGTGGCCTGGATTTGCTCATTCATGCCCGAGATATAAACAGTCTTGCCCGCATCCCAGGCATCGCCTGCGATGGTTTCCACAGCGCGGGAGGCCGAAACATCAATAAAGGGCACGCGACTGAAGTCGAGAATCAGCACTCGCGTTTTGCCCTTGGATTTCTCACGCACATGATGCCCAAGATCTGCCGCCGCACCAAAACTGAGCGGCCCGCCGAAATCGAACAGACTGATCTGGTCGCCGTGCTTGTCCAGAATCTCCGCTTCATCCTCAGCCAGAGGAATGGACAGGCCTTCCTGGGTCAGGTCACCCAGATCCTTGAGTTGCTCATCGGCAATTTGCTTGACGAAGGCCAGGGCTGCCATGACCACACCCGCTACAACGGCAGTGATGAGGTCGACAAAAACCGTCAGGCTCAGTACCAGCACCATCAGGGCCAGATCCCAGCGCGGGCCTTTGTGGGCACGCTTCAGATAGGACACATCGATGATGTCATAGCCTACTTTCACCAGAATTCCCGCCAGCACGGCATGGGGAATATTGGATGCCAGAGGTGCCAGGGCAACCACTACCGCCAATAACAATACACTGTGCAACATACCGGAAATCTTGGTCTGACCACCGGTACGGATATTAACCACGGTACGCATGGTGGCACCGGCACTGGGTACCGCGCCGAAGAAACCGGCTACAGTATTACCAATGCCCTGCCCAATCAGTTCCTGATTGGACTTGTGCCGGGTGCGGGTCATATTGTCCGCCACCAGCGAAGTCAGCAGGCTGTCGATAGAGCCCAGCAGTGCCAGAATGATGGCTGCTTCCAGAACAATCAGCAGTGTATCGGCGCTGAATGCCGGAATAATCAGACTGGGCAGGCCAGTAGGAATATCGCCCAGAATCGGCGCGCCGGGCATCATCAGGCTCAGGATCGTACCAATTACCAGTGCCGCCAGCGGACCGGGAACATATTTGCCCCATTGTGCCGGCCACTTGAAGACTATGACCAGGGTCAACACGCCCAGAGCCAGAGCCACCAGATTGGGGTCCATTACTGCACCAGGGATTTCTGCCAGCGCCGGAATGGTGCCACTGCCTTCGGGCTCATGACCAAACAGACGGCTGGCCTGCAGGGCAATGATGATACAACCGATACCGCTCATGAATCCGGACACCACCGGATAGGGTACCAGGCGTACATACTGGCCCAGCTTGAAAACACCAAAGGCGATCTGGAACACACCAGCCAGAACCACAGCCGCAAACACCAGGCTGGGCTCACCTTGCAGCGCCGCATAGACTCCGGCGAATACCACCACCATGGGACCGGTGGGCCCGGAGACCTGGGAGCCGGTGCCCCCAAACAGGGCGGCGAAGAAACCGACAATAATGGCGCCATACAAACCAGCAATCGGACCGGCGCCTGAGGCTTCACCGAATGCCAGAGCAAGGGGTAAGGCCACAACACCGGCGGTCAGACCGCCGTAGATGTCCCCCCTTAAATTATCAAATCTGAAACCAAACACGTTATTTACTCCTGTCAGAGATTAATCAGTTAGTAGTGCCTGAATCAGGCGTTGGCAGCCGCTGAAAGCTCGGCGTCGGCCATCAGGCTCGCATAGCGCTCTTCCACCGGGACAAAGCTGTCCTGACCTTCATCGTAGGCGCTGACAGTGCCGTGCTTGATGTCGTAAACCCAGCCATGCAGGTCTACTTCACCGGTGCTGAGCTTGGATGCAACAGCAGGGTGAGTGCGCAGATGCTGAAGCTGCAGCAAAATGTTTTCCTCGGTGATCTTGTCCAATTCGGCAAGCGTCGCCTGGCCGTGCTTGGCCCTGGTTACTTCAACCGCGGCGCGGGAATGATTCAGCCAGGACTGTACATGGGGCAGATCGGTCAATGCAGAAGGGTTGATCGCACCTTTCATGGCGCCGCAATCGGTATGACCACAGACCACGATATGCTTGACACCCAGAGCTGCCACGGCGAATTCAATAGAAGCGGTGACTCCACCGGCTGTGTGGGCATGGGGCGGCACGATGTTGCCCGCATTGCGGATAATAAAAAGATCACCTGGCTCGGTCTGGGTCACCAGATTGGGGTCAATGCGCGAATCGGCACAGGTGATGAACAGTACTTCGGGGCTTTGACCATTGGCCAGCTCGGCAAACAGCTTCTTGCGCTCTTCATAAGAAGAGTTTTTGAATTTGACTACTCCGGATATGACTTTTTCCATGATCCACTCCTGTAATTGCTGATTAAACAGATACCCAAAAAATTGAAGTGGCAATCATAGAGATTTGCTCTGATAGAGAATATACTCCTCAAGACTTTTATACATAGAGATATATTATCACTAATTTTGTGGTATCGCTCTGACAGACACTACCATGGACGCTCTGGACCGGATTCACCTCAAGCATATTCGCTACTTCATCGCTCTGGCGGACCATGGCAGCTTCCGCCAGGCGGCCTTCAAGCTGAACATTACCCAGCCCACCCTGAGCGCCCAAATTGCTGCCCTCGAAGAGACTCTCGGGGTGAAGCTGTTCGAGCGCAGCAGACAGGGCACGCTCATCACGCCGGTTGGCAGAGAAGTACTGGCCCGCGCCCGTCGGGTGCTGGAAGAGGCCCAGAGCATGGTGAACCGTGCCGAGTATGTGGAGGGTGACGATATCGGCACCCATCGCCTGGGGGTAACGCCCACCCTGGGCCCCTACCTGCTGCCCCATGTATTGCCGGAGGTGCATAGCCGACACCAGAATCTCAAACTCTATGTGCGCGAAGAGGTGCCCAGTGATCTGGAATTGAGCCTGGTTGATGGTCAGCACGATCTGATCCTCAGCACCCTGCCCATCATGTCGCCGGAGTTGGAAGTGGCGCCCTTATGCCGTGAGCCACTGCGCCTGATCGTGGCCAGGGAACACCGGCTGGCCAGCAAGAAACGCATCAACCGCATGGACCTGGTGGGCGAACCAATTCTGACCATCAGTGAACATCATCTGTTTCATCGCCAGATTACCGAGCTTTGTGAACAGGTTGGTGCCCAGGTGCGGCGCGACTATGAAGGCTCCAGCCTGGATACCCTGCGGCAAATGGTGGTGATGGGGATGGGCTCGGCGTTTCTGCCGGCACTCTATGTGAAATCGGAAATTCGCAATGAAGAAGAAGTGCGTATTGCCACTGTTAGTGGTGTCGACGTGATGCGCAATCATGCCCTGGCCTGGCGACTGTCCTCCCCCAGCAGGCCTTTCTATCGGAATCTGGCCCAGGAAATCCGCGAAATCATCACCCGCACCCTGACGGAAACCGTGATCCCTATCAAGGGCAGATAACAGGGGCAGCCAATCAGTCCGCCAGCAACTTCTGCAACTGCGCTTCCAGTATCGGCAGCATGCTTGGCCCCAGATGAATGCCATCCAGGTGATGCCCGGTATTGGCGAAGCCATCTTTCCCGATACTGGCCGTGTGCACATCAATGACAGACAGAGCTCGCGACCCGGCTTGCTGTTCAAGAGTCTGATTGAACAAACTAATCAGCTCGGCGCGTTGGCCGTTCGATGCCGCACTGTGCTGATCATTGAAGACCGGCGCCGGCACATTCATTACAAGCAGTCGATGTTTATAGCGGGAGGCGGCCTGCAACAGAAAATCGAGATAACCGCAAACGGTTTCCTCCACCATGGCTTCGAGTCGGCCACCGCGCTTTTGCTGAGCGGGTAAAAACCCTTCGTCCAGACGACAGTCTATTTCACCGAAAGACAGCAGCACCGTTGAAGCGCCAGGCAAAGCAGCCATTTGCGCGGTAACCATGGCCTGATAACGATTGCCATTTTTGGCAGCCAGATGAAAGGCCTTGGCGCCCAGGCAGAGTCGGGGCTGAATGAGGTACTGCTCTTCGGCCAGGCTCAGGGTCTGGTGGGCATAGCTCAGACAATGGCTCTCCCCCAGATGAAACAGGCTTGCCGTAGCGGTCTCGCCAGCAGCCGGAAAACGCAACAAGGCCTGCAAAAACCGGCCGTAGGCCGTGCAGAATTGCCGATCGCTGGCGGAAAGCCCTTGCAGGCCCTGCTCACCAGCCGCTTGCAATTGCTGCACATGCTCGGCGCAGCGTTCCCGGTCCTGCCTCAGCCAGGCGGCGATAGCCGCCAGGGTATGAAACTTGGCTGCCAGGGGTGACTGGTAATGAATCGGCCCTGGCGCCAGACCGTGATAGTCAGCGAATGCCGAGGTGTTAATGAACTGCAGTAATAACTCATACAGGTTGGCAAAGGCTTCTACAAAATTGCCCTGCAATTTCACCGCGCTACCAAAGTCGTTGAAGGCCTGATTGATATTGCCGGCATTGAGCAACAACACACCGCGATTGTTCCAGGCTTCGGGAAAGTTGTTATTGAGTTGAAGCGCCTGATTGTAACTTTCCAGCGCTGCCTGCTGCTCCCCTTTCGCCTCCATCACCCCGGCCATATTGTTCCAGGCTGCGGCATACTCAGGGTTCAATTGCAGTGCTTTTTCAATACAGTCCGCTGCCTTGTCCGGATCGCCGGTTTCCTTGTAGGCATTGCCGAGATTGTTCCAGGCATCGGGATAGTCCGGCTTGAGTCCCACAGCGGTCTGATAGCTGCCAATGGCTTGCTTGGGTTGGCCCAGAGCGGCAACAGCCACGCCACGCAAATTATGGAGCAAGGCAGAGTCCGGGAACTCGGCCAGCTGCGCATCCACCCCGGCTGCAAAGGCTGCAAAGGCTGCAAACTGCCGCTGTTGATAAAGCGCCAGCAATTTCTCCAGTTCTGCCCGGGAAGGATTTTGATCTGAAATTGTCACCTGCCTGAACCTCTATCCAAGTCTGGGAGCCATACTAGCGATTAATGCCTGACGGTAACAGTTTGGCCACCGCCTCCGGACAGGCCAGAGGCAAGCCGCTCCGGCTTGATATCTATCAACTTTCAATACCTGAGGAGGTATTATACTGACAGTTGTCGGTCAGGCCTCGCAGCGATAAAGCTGCTTGCCCGCTTCAGACAAGCTGAAAATCAACTGACAATTCATTGGACAATTCATTTATCAATGCAACAGGAAATGCCCATGCAAGAAGTACGCACCGGATTCGTCGTAAAACTGGCTATTCTACTCACCCTGCCGCTCGCGCTCCTGGCATGCAGCAATGGCAGCGGTGGATTTCCGCAAATTGCCTCGCCCCCGCCTTTTGATTATGCCGATGGCGCAGAATTACGCAGCGGCATGCATCGGCTGGCCTATGCGTCCCAGCGTCTGGACCTGGCATTGTTGTCATCTGACTCGCGGGATGAATCCTCGCGCATGGTGATCACCGACAGTCTGCGCGACATTGAACGCATCAGCAACGAAATCGAACGTGGTGATATCAGCAGCAACCACCGTTTCCTGCGCGCCGACATGGAAAATTTCCAGTCCATGGTACGCCGGGCTATTCGCGAGGCCGAGGGCAATCCGCCCAGTTATGCGGCAGCGGGTCGGGTCAGTGGCAGCTGTGTCAGCTGCCATCAGAGTGTGCAGTAAAGCAGGGACAGAAACTGGCAAGGCAGTGCAACGAGCTGTTGCCTGCCTTCACTGCCAGCCACCCCGAACTGAAGTGCAGTTCATGTCGCCTCTGCTACCATGCCCGTCACCCCTGCACACCCCTCATGCCAGAGCTGCCAGCGGTCGTAATAGCAAGCAGCAACAGGGTTTGCCAATTCTGTTATCGTTGATTTTTTACCCACTACCAGGCAAACGCCAATCGGGGCTGGACTATGTTTGAAACTGCCGAACTGGGCCGCACAGTCAGCAAAGCGGAATTCAGGCAGGCCGAGCAGGAATTGCACAGCCGTATATTGCAATTACAGCAAAAGCTTCGTAACAGCACGCGCTCGCTGATCATAATCGTCTCCGGCGTTGAAGGGGCTGGCAAGGGTGAAGTGGTGGATCGCCTGAACCGCTGGCTCGACAGCCGCGATGTCCAGACCCATGCCTTTTGGGATGAAACCGACGAAGAGATTCAACGCCCGAGATACTGGCGATACTGGCGCTGCCTGCCAGCCCGGGGCAGTGTCGCCATTATGTTTGGCTCCTGGTATACCAGCCCGATTGTCAATCTGGCTCTTGGTCAGTCAGATCAGGCGGATCTTGATGAGGAAATCAATCGCATCAACAGCCTGGAACAAACCCTGAGCGTGGATGGTGCAATCATTGTCAAACTCTGGTTTCACCTGCCCCGACAGATTCAGAAGCAGCGCCTGGAAAGTGATGCCAAAGTCAGCAAGTTCAAGAAGTCTCCCCTGCTGGAGGACTTCTCCAAATCCTATGACGCCTTCCTGTCAGTTTCGGAACGCGCTATTCGCCTGAGCGATACCGGCTATGCACCCTGGCATATTATCGAAGCCTCCGATTTGCGCTATCGGGATATTGCCATGGGTTCGATTCTGGTGAATTGTCTGCAGGAGGCTCTGGACGATGAACAGGAACCCGCCACCAATAGCCCGGCCCGGCCCGGCCATCTGCTTGATGATGATGACATTATTGCCGGCGTTCTGAAAAGCGGTGCCTCAAAAACCACGGTACTGGACAGCGTGGATCTAAGCCAGCATCTGGACCCTGCCAGTTATGATGAGCAACTGCCGGCATTGCAGGAAAAGCTGGGTCAACTGGCCTGGCAACTGTTCCAGCAACGCCGTAACACGGTGATGGTCTTTGAAGGCTGGGATGGCGCCGGCAAGGGCAGCGCTATTCGACGCGTCACTTCCGCCATGGATGCCCGCCTGTATCGGGTAATCCCCATCGCCGCTCCCAGTGATGAAGAACTGGCTCACCACTACCTCTGGCGTTTCTGGCGTCATATTCCCCGCGCCGGTCATATGACTATCTACGATCGCTCCTGGTATGGGCGGGTACTGGTGGAGCGGGTAGAGAAATTCGCCAGCAAACAGCAGTGGCTACGCTCCTATCAGGAAATCAATGAATTCGAAGAACAACTGGTGGACCACGGCACCATCCTGTGCAAATTCTGGATTCATATCGATCAGGATGAGCAATTGCGCCGCTTCAAACTGCGGCAACAGGATCCACGCAAACAACACAAGATTACCGACGAAGACTGGCGCAATCGGGACAAATGGCATGCCTACGAAGAGGCAGTCAATGACCTGGTGGCCCATACCAGCACCAGCAGAACTCCCTGGACCCTGATGGCAGGCAATGACAAGAAGTTTGCCCGAGTGCAGATTTTGAAAACTATCTGTGAGCGCATGGCGTTAGCAAGTCAATGACGGTGACAGTGACAAACCAGGGAGCGGCCGAAAATTCCCACAAGACCGGACAGGGACGCCGGCAGTAACAGCTACTGGAGAGAAAGATGTGTTCCTCATTAAAGCGTCAGTTAAAGCGACTGTTCAGGCAACAATCCCAATGCATTCGTACCGGGCTTGTTGCAGCACTGCTGACAGTGTTTTCGCTTGCTCTCCAGGCTCAGGCTGCAGAGCCACGACTGACTGTTTATGCCGAGCTGGAAGAAGCCGACAATTTCGCACCTGGCAGCGACACTCCGGTGCCCATCGGCCCTGGTGGTGATCTTGCCGAACTGGTATTGGCAGAAGCCGGCATGGAAGCAGAAATCAGAGTCGTTCCCTGGCCGCGCCTGATCCGGTCTCTGGAATCTCAGCACAATGTTCTGGCCTTCAGCATGACCCGTACCCCGGCGCGTGAAGAGCTTTATCACTGGATTGGCAAGATTCAGTCGGTTGAATTCAAGCTCTGGAGCCTGGCCGAACGCGCTGATGAATTCCCGGCTGAACTGGAGCAGCTGCGAGGCTTCAGAATCAGCGGCATCCGCGGTGACGTGGTGGAGAATTACCTGCTGGGCAAGGGCTTCACGAATCTGGTGTATCTTAGCGAAAACTCCAATACCCTGACCATGATGCGGCGCGATCGGGTGGATCTGATGCCCTATGTGCTGTCCGGCATGGAAGATTATCTGGCCAGAAAAAACGAGCCACCCGGCACCCTGGTTCCGGTCGCAGATTTGCCGGAAATCTCCACCGGGCATTACATCGTCATGGGCAAGGACTCGGACCCCGAACTGGTGCAGCAACTCAAGGATGCTTATGAGGCAGTGCTATCCCGGGGAGACTGGCAACTTCAGCAGTAGCCCGCAACAAGGGGCCAAACCTGACTCTTTTAGCAATCATCTGCAAAACTGATCAAAATCCTTGATCACAAACGGGTAAAAAACCCGCAATGCAAAGTCTTTGAAGTGTTTCAGAACTCGTCACAGAGCCGCCTGCGTAATACACTTGCCTCGTATTCACACACCAGACCGAGTCATTCACCATGAAAACCTGCAGAAAACTGATTGTTTTGCTAAGCAGCCTGATAGTTGCCTTTTGTCTACCCTCTCAACTTTTGGCCCAGCGCTCTCTTGAGGATGCCCTGAATGATCCCCGGGTACAGGCCGGCCTGACGGAGATCGACAACAACCGGGAATGGGCAGCCCGGCAATTGGTGGAAATCGGCGGCATCGTCTCGCCTTCGGGACAGGAACATGAGCGCGCCGCCGCCGTGGCAGCCTTGATGCGGGAGATTGGTCTGCAGCAGGTGGAGGTCACCGATAGCCCCAATGCCATTGGCAAGATTCCGGGCAGGTCGGGACAGGCCATTGTGTTTGTGGCAACGCTTGATGATCTTGCCACCGTGGCCGAGCATCAGCGAGCCGCAGAGACCGGACCACAGATCCAGGGAGATCGGGTTGTGGGTCCTGGCACCAATACCTCCCTCACTACCATCGCCCTGCTCTCTGCCGCACGGGCCCTGGTCAACCAGGGTCTGCAGCCGGAACATGACATAGTCTTCGCGGCCGTGGCCCAGGAGGAGACGGGGCTGCGGGGTATGCGTGCCCTGTATGAGCAGTATCGGGATCGCGCTATTGGCTTTGTAGATGTGTTGGGTGAAGGCAGCGGCATCAGCTATGGCGCTCTGGGTATTCACTGGTGGCGGGTTAATGCCTATGGCCCGGCCGGCCATACCCTCAATGGCGGCCTGCCCAATGTCAATCAGGGTATTGCCCGGGCAGTCGACCGGATTTTGCAAATACGCGAGCCTGAACTCTATGCCGACCGGCGCACCCGGCTCAACGTAGCGGTGCTCAATAGTGGCGCAGTGTTCAACCACAAACCGGAAAGTGGCTGGTTTTCGCTGGATATTCGCTCGCTGGATCCGGAGCATATTGAAAGCATGGAACAGCAGACCCGCGACATACTGGCGGGCGTTACCGACGAATTGGGCATTCGTTTCGACATGGAGCCGGTCTCACAGATTCCTCCCGGACAGATCCCTGGCGCCCTTGAGAGCAAACTGGTACAGGATTCCCTGGCCATCTCCGAATTTCTGGGCAGTTCCCCGCGTCTATCCAATGCCGGTTCGGCCAATCTGAATGTAGCCATTGCCGGCGGCAGCCTGGCCATTGGCATATCCAGTGAGCGTGGTGGCCGCCGGGGCTTTGCCGATGAATGGGCCGATATTCCGGTATTGCAGCGCACCGCCAAGAATGTCTTCCTGACAGCCATTACCCAGGCCGGCAGGCCCTAGCAAGCTGGCATTCGGGGTCTGCAAATTGCAGCAATCTTCTTCGTGACCTTAAGGAAACAGTCAACGCTCATCTTTCACCCAAAAACTGGCGGGACGGTCACTGTTTATGAGCCCTGCGAGCATTCACCCAGGGGGCAGTGCTCAGGTGTTTGATTGCCCCGCCTGGCCCTCTCACTTATTGAGATCAAATCCTGCGCCAAAACTGGAATCGGCAAGCGAGGAATGTTCTAATTCGCCAAAACACTAACTGACAGATGCCCATGACCAGCCCAATCTCATCACTGTTTGGCCGTTCACCGATTCGTCCGGTGCAGGAACATATGGCTAAAGCCCAACACTGTGTGGTTTTGCTGGGAGAGTTTCTCGAAGCCACCTACCGAAATGATTGGCAGCTTGCCGAAGCCAAACAGCAGGAAGTGAGCGCTACCGAGCGCGAAGCAGACAATCTGAAATACGATATTCGTATGAATCTGCCCAAAAACTTCCTCTTGCCGGTGGCACGCACGGACCTTTTGAGCCTGCTCAACTCCCAGGACAAACTGGCCAATCGCAGCAAGGATATCGCCGGCCTGATGCTGGGTCGCAAAATGCAGGTGCCTGAAAGCCTGCATGATTCCATGCGCGAGTACTATCAGCAGAGCCTGAAAGCCTCTGAGCAGGCCCTGCGAACCATC
>JALEHB010000004.1 GCA_022763285.1 Pseudomonadales bacterium
GATTTCTGTACGTCTCCGCTTCAGCACCGGCATTTCTGCCAATCCACAACCCTTTGTCGGAAGGAATTTATGACAGTCTCTGACATCTGTGAATTCAGGGTCGAAAACGGCATCACCATCGTCCGCTTCAAAAAGACGCCGAAGATGGAAGACAACAAGGCAGTGCTGGTCGAACTGGCAGCCAACTATCCGCAAAAGCTCAGGCTCTGGGATTTGCGCGATATCGTCATTGAGCAAAGCCAGAGTGAACTGCGGGAAATCGCAATGAATTCGGCGGCCACATTCGGCAGCCCGTCCCGCGTGGCTTTCGTCGCGGATGATGATCTCAGCTTTGGATTGCTGCGCATCTTTGAAGTATTTAACGATCAGGAGTCCAGGCAGAAAGAAACCCGCGTATTTCGCGACTTTCAGCAAGCCACCGACTGGCTGCTGGAACAATAGGGCCTGCAACAGAGCCCCCAGGATTGCCCCACCTGCCCCACCCGCTTGATTCAGGAGCCCATTCAGCGCACACTGACCCACACCTGAGGAAAACATCAGGGTATCTAACAACAGCGTCTGGAGGGGTTGATGAGTGATTTCTGCAGTGTCCGGGTGGAAGATGGCATCAGCATCATCCATTTCACTCACAATCCGGGGCGCCTTGAATTTATCGAAGCCATCAACGAACTGGCCCTGAACTACCCCTATCAATATCGGCTCTGGGACCTGCGGGATGTGGTTATCAAGCTGGAGCAGCATGACCTGCGTGCCATTGTCAGCTTTGTGACCGACACCCTGACCGAGGCCCGCCGCGCGGCCTTTGTTACCAGCGACAACCTCAGCTTCGGCAAACTACGCATGCTGGAGGCCTATCAGCAACAGCACGGGTTTCAATCCCTGTCCCGCATTTTTCGCGACTTTCCCCAGGCCTGGCAATGGTTGCTGGATGAAAGAGCGGCCGCTGATTGAAAATGACGGCCAACTGACGCAACTCTGTCGTTCACAAGCGCGCTGGCAACTGATCCAATCCGCGTCTGACGTTCAAACCCCAGGGCAATGGCGCGAATCAGGACCGGGGACTGGGGACAGAAATCAGGCAACGGCCCTGGGCTGTTTCTGTACAAACTGATCCGGCTACAAAGTAACTTCTCCGTCCGTTTTAAGCGCAAAGTATTGAATTGCCACTTGACAGCGAGCCTGGAGATGCTATTTTTACAGCATAGTGCTATAAAAATAGCACCATTGAGAACACAGGAATTCGAACATGCCGGTATCCCAGAATCTCAGCCGCCGGGAACGACAGATCATGGAGATCATCTATGAGTTGGGGGAAGCCTCGGCCAAGGATGTGCAGGCCCGCCTGCCCAATGCACCCGGCTATTCCGCCATCCGTGCCACCATGAACAAGCTGGAAGACAAGGCCTTTCTCTCGCACCGGGAACAGGATCTCAAATACATCTACTTCCCGACCATCGAACATGACCAGGCCCGCTCCACTGCCCTGCAGCGTCTGCTCAAGACATTCTTTTCCGGCTCGGCCAAGCAGGCCATGAGTACCCTGCTGGACCTGTCCCTCGACGAGGTGTCCGACAAGGAACTGAAGGAGATGCAGGCCATGATCAACAAGGCCCGCAAACAACGCCAGGACAAATAGCACTGCACCGGGATGAGGGAAATAACAATGACAAGCTTCAGTCTCGACAATATCGCCATCACCACAGCCAGCGACAGCCTGCTGCGGTTTCTGTTGCAGGAGATGCTGCTGCGCGGTTCCCTGATTCTGCTTGTTGCCAGCCTGCTGATCCTGTTGCTGTCTCCCCGCAGCGCCTCAGTACGCAGCGTGTTGTGGCTGATGCTGATCAGTGCCCTGGCCCTGCTACCCCTGTTCAGCCTGCTGTTGCCCGGCCTGGCCGTGGCCATCAGTAGCGACAGCCAGCTGGCACAACTGGTACAACAACCCTGGCTCGCCACCACGCCCACTACCCTGGCCTGGCTGGCCCTGCCCTATACCCTGATCGCCAGCACCGGCCTGATCTATCTGCTGGTGGGCATTGCCCAGGTACGCGCCATCAGTGCACGGTCCAGCCGGGTTCAGGACCCACGACTGTTGTCCCTGGCCAATGCCCTGCAGGAAAACAATGGCATACAAAGCCCGGTGCAATTGCTGTTCAGCGATGAAATCCAGTCGCCCCTGACCTGGGGCCTGTTCCGGCATCACATCCTGTTACCGGAAGACGCCCGGCACTGGCCGGCAGAAATGCTGAGCCAATGTCTCAGTCATGAGCTGGCACATATCCAGCGCATGGACTGGGCCAGTCATATCCTGTCGCGCCTGGTGCTTTGTCTTTACTGGTTCAACCCCCTGGTCTGGCTGTTGCAGGCACGTTTGATTGAGGATACCGAAAAAGCCTGCGATGAAGCCGTCATCGATGACACCGGCTGCCCGGTCACCTATGCAGAGAACCTGCTCTGGCTGGCCGGAAAAATGAGCCTGAACCGGTCCTTGCTGACTTCTCCCCATCTGGCCAGCCACTGGCTAGGCTGCCGCTCCCTGCTTTACCGCCGGGTTCGCTACATCCTGGCCGACAACCCCTATCGCTGTATCAATGGTCGCAGCAATATGGTGGCAGGTCTCATTTTTTCGGTATTGCTGCTATGGCCAGTGGCAGCCATCGAACTGGACCTTATTGAAGCTGAAGTGAAAGTCATTCCCGCTGACCGCTTTCAGGTCAATTTCTATCCCCGCAGCAGTCAGAACTATCGGGAAATTCTCAGCCAGTTCTATCCGGAGCAGTCTCTTGATCGCTGATACTGTCCATGCACCAGCAAGGAGAATGACTATGAGTTTATCCACCCTGAGCAACAACACTCTCAAGTTCAATGCCGTGCTTATTGCCGCCGCTTTGATCACATTCCTGCTGTTTTATTTCATGCAGTTCCTGATCAGCACCGAGAACACCAACTTCGAGCCGCCCTCCATTACCAGAATCATCGACGCCAGCGTGCCGGTTTTTGAGCAGGAACTGATCGTGGAAATTGAGAAGCCGGAAGTGTTTGAGCCACCCGAGGAGGTTCCGCTGGAAGCGCCTGCAAAGGCACTGAATCCGGGCATCAGCGTCAATCTGCCCATGGGCTTTCAGGGGTTCAATGCCCCCATTCAGACCGATGGCGCCAGCATACCGCTGTCACGCCATATGGTACCGCTGGTGCGCGCCACCGCGCCCTATCCCACCCGGGCTTTGCAGCGGGGAGTCCAGGGTTTTGTGGAGTTGTCCTTCACGGTCAATGCCCAGGGTCGGGTCGTGGACCCGGTGGTGCTCTATGCCGAACCGGAAGGCTATTTTGAACGTGCGGCCCTGAACAGCATTCGTAAATGGCAATACTCGCCTGCCATGGACAATGGCGAGCCGATCGCAGTACACGATATCCGCCAACGCATTGTCTTTGAGATAGCCGAAGACTGACCGGGTAACCCTCTGGGTCCAGGGATGGACCAACTTTTTCCGGCATGACATCGCCTTGCCGGCTCAGAACTCTATAGAGCTGCCCCGCCGCGGGATCTCACTCTTGATACCGTGTTCGTTTTCCAGCTTTGCAGACAGGGTCTGCAGGGCCAGTGACTCGCCATGAATAAGAATCAGACGTGGCACCGGTGAAAAATTCCTGGCCCAGTCTATCAACTCCGACTGGCCGGCATGGGCAGAAAATCCACCCAGGGTAGCGATCTGTGCCTTGACCACGAATTCGTCGCCGAACATGCGTATGGATTCACGCCCATCCACCAGCAAGCGCCCCAGGGTTCCCTGGGCCTGAAAGCCGATAAAGATGATGGTGTTTCTTGAATCCCAGATACGGTGCTTGAAATGATGCCGGATACGCCCGCCGGTACACATGCCACTACCGGCAATAATTATGGCGCCCTTTTTGACTTCATTGATTGCCATGGACTCCTCTGCCGACTGACAGATTTGCAGGGTGGGCAGAAAACTTTCCAGGGATTTGCGACCAATATCTGTCAGACAGCGCACATCCTGCTGGTCGAGAATATGCAGCCAGTGATCATAAACCTGCGTCACCTCTGCCGCCATGGGGCTGTCCAGATAGACGGTCCAGTCTGCCAGCTTGCCGGCGTGATAGAGACAACCCAGATGATAGAGAATCTCCTGGGCTCGCCCCACCGCAAAGGAAGGAATCATGACGTTGCCGCCCCGCTCCCAGGCCTTACTCAATATCTCTTCCAGTTCAGCAAGAGTATTGTCCATATCACGATGATTACGATTGCCGTAGGTAGACTCCATCATGAGCACATCGGCCTTGTCCGGTTTGTAGGGGTCATTCATCAGGACGGAATCGGCATTGCCCAGATCGCCGGAAAACACCAGACGCTTTTCCTGACCCCCTTCATCCAGGCGCAGATCCACAATGGCGGAGCCCAGAATATGGCCCGCATCATGGAACCGCAGTACCGCATTGGACGAGGGTTTGATATCCGTCTCATAGTTCGTGGTTTCACAACTGTTGAGCACCGTCTCCACATCCGACAGGGTGTATTCCGGTTTCAGGGCTTTGCGACCACGGCGCTGGCGGCGGCGATTTTCAAACTCCAGATCACGCTCATAAAGTCCCCAGGCATCTTCAAGTAGCACCCGCAGCAATTCCCGGGTGGCGGCTGTACAGTAGATGGGCCCGCGAAATCCCGCCCGCACCAGCTTCGGTAACAGGCCGGAATGATCCAGGTGGGCATGGGACAGAATCACCGCATCAATCCCGGCCGGCTCGAAGGGGAAGCCGTTCTCGCCCAGCCGTTCGGTGGCGTCGCCGCCCTGGTGCATGCCACATTCCAGCAGCACCCGGCCAATGGCCGGTGATTCAAGCAGATAGCAGGAACCGGTGACTTCCTGAGCCGCGCCGTGAAAGCTTAGTGTTGCCATAGACTTGGGGTATCCTTTGAAACGTCGTGCCGATTCCTGTATTGAGCAGAATTGCCCGCTTGTCCGGGAGGATGCCGGGCGGTGAATAATCCAGTATCTTACTTCAGATTCTGATCCTGACAGGCCAGTTCCATGCATCTTAAAGCAATGAATATCACATCCACCACCCTGCCCGGTTTGATCCTGGTCATGCTGGGCAGCCTTTTCTCGCCTGCTGCCTTTGCCCAGCCCGACCCCGAATGTACCAGCGATCAGGCCAACATCGCCTGGTGGCAGGAAATCCATGAGCAGCGTGATGAAACCCGCATGGTCACCCAGGCCCTGGCCAGGGATCTGCTGCCCTGCCTGGGTTCCGCCAATCCGGTCCTCAGAGACAGCATTGGTTACAAGCTTTACAGTTACTGGCTGCGTAACGAGCGCCTGGACCGGGACAGCAAGCGTTTTCTGCGCAGTGCCCTGCAGTCGGATTTGCAAAGCACTGAAACCCTGAGGCGTTCCTTCTCTGCCCTGATACTGGCGGAGCTGATGCGCGCCGATGCCATCGACAGCTTCATGACGGCAACAGAACGTGATGCTCTGCTCCAGAGCACCAGCGATGCACTGCAGGCTGAAACGGATTACCGCGGTCTCGATGCCGAACTGGGCTGGGTGCATCCGGTTGCCCATTTGGCCGATGTGCTCTGGCGCTTTGCCCTGCACCCGGCCCTGAATGCCGAGCAGGCGCGGCAGATTCAGCGCGCCGTAAGCAGCAAGGCAACTCCGGTGCAGGCCAGTTATGCCTTCAATGAAGGTGATCGCCTGGCCCGGGTTATCAGCCAGTTAATGGCGCGGGAAGTGCTTGCAGAGGATCAATGGCAAAACTGGCTGGCGCAATACGAAACGCGCCGCGATGGCCAGGACTGGGGCACTGCCTTTGCCTCGCCCGAAGGAATGGCAGAGCTACACAATGCCAAGTTGTTTGTGCGGGCCCTGGCAGACCAGATTACTGGCTCATCGGTTTCTTCGACTCTGCAGGAGGCAGTGGCAGAACTGGTGGCGATGTTTACCGCGCTGGTCTAGAGGGCATCAGGCAAGCTATTTCCAGCTACGGTTTTCTTTATAGCCGTGTTCCAGAAAATGTCGCTCTGCGAGTAACTGGCCTTCGGCCGTGGTTTCAAAAGGCAAATCCGGATTCAGTTGCAGATAGCGTCGGGCGTCAAATTCTGCCGGCAGCTTCACCAGATTCTCAAACACCATGATGTCCTGAAAACTGTGCCGGGGTGGCCTGCCACACCAGTGGCCGTAATAGGTCACAAAGGGTTGCAGGCCACTGTCATGCCCCATCATCACCAGTTCCCGTTCCTGAAAGCCCACACAGGTGAGCGGCTCGCGACAATCGGCAAAATAGATCTGTTTGTCCTGCTGCACGTCCTTGCCAAACGGAGTGCTGGAATTGCCGGCCGCCAGTAATTCCCGCGAAGAGGAATTGATCAGAAAACAGCTCAGCAAAATCTTGCCACCGGGCTTCAATAGCTGAGTCAGTTTGGCCAGATTGCTCACTGCATCGTCATACTTCAGATGGGTGAAGACACTGAAGGCCGTGATTACATCAAAACTGCCTTCCCCCAGCTCCAGCAAATCATTGATACGGGGCAATTCCTGACCATGATCTAATTTGAATTTGTCATAGAGATCATTGCGATCGGCACTGACAAGGAAACTGGCATTGCCATGCTGCGGGGCGATCTCGTCCTGACAGAATTTCACCAGCCCGGGAATAATATCCACGCCCACATAACTTCCTTGCTCCGACAAAAAATCCAGTACCGGCAAGGCCAGCCGTCCACAGCCACAGCCGAAGTCCAGCACGCGCATATCGGGTTGCAATTGGGTCAGGAACTGTACCGCGGTGAAATTCTGCCGACCGATTTCACGCGGATCACCACCACCCACCATATGATTGAAGCCGGTTTCCTGCATTTTCTGATAAACAGACTTGTTCATAATTCATTCTTCCCTGCCAAGCCCGGAATTGCTGACAACAATCCACGCTACTGCGGAATAATATTCAATATATTTCAATGCGTTATGATGATGCCTCTAATTTGTGGGATATTTTCCCACGTAGTGAAATTCAGTTTACCACCGATTTCAAGGTATGCAATACTTTTCCGGAAATTGGATACACAGGCCGAAACACGGGCGAATGAATTCCATCAGCAAGGCAATTTCCCTGATATTGTTTGCAGTCGCTGCAAGCGGCTGTTCCGACGATTCAGGGCTAGCACTGCAGGAGGCCGCCCAACGGGCCAATGCCGCAAGGTCCACCGAGCTTGTGCGCACTCAGGACGACTTGTTGGTCTGGCTGCAGCAGCGTTACGGGGCAGTTGAAGAAATACCCTTGCAGGGAATTTTCAGAGGCGGGGTTGATAATCGCCTGGATGTGCAGTTCCGGCTCAACGACGGTCGCATCCTGACTATCCCCATTGTCTACACCGTTTCAGGGGAAAGACTGCTGGCAGAGGATTTCGATCTTGACTCTCTTGACTCTCTCAACTCTCTTGGCTCTCTCAACTCACTTGACTCTCTCAACTCACTTGACTCTCTTAACCTCAACTCTCTTGACTCCCAGCCCGACTGATTCAGAATCGGATACAGGTTCCCTGAGACAATCAACACCCACAATCAATCCCTTTCATTAAGGAGTTACATGGCCGAGTCAGACTACAGTTTTACCAGCACCCTGTTACAAGCCGCAAAGCCGGGTGAAGGCGAGCCATGGGCCTTTCTGGTTTTGCCCAAAAAGGCCAGTGAGATTCTGCCGCGCCGGGGCCGCACCTCGGCGACCGGCACGATCAATGGCCAGGCCTTTAGCGCCCGCCTGGAACCGGACGGGAAATTGAGCCACTGGCTGAAAGTAGATGCCAGACTGCAGGAAGCCGCTAAAGTAGCGGCGGGTGATACGGTGTCGGTAACAATCGCACCGGTGGAGAATGAGCCGGAACCGCCTCTGCCGGAAGACTTTGCCAAGGCCCTCGGCTCAGCCGCGGAGGCCCGGGCCGTCTGGGACAACACCACTACCCTGGCGCGGGTAGACTGGATTCACTGGATCGAATCGGCCAAACAGGCCAAAACCCGAACCAAGCGCATTAATGATGCCTGCCAGATGCTGGCGGAAGGCAAGAAACGGGTGTGTTGCTTTGATGTGTCGGGCTTTTACAGCAAGGGCCTGAAGGCACCGGAAAGTTTGTAGACTTCGAAGTCTTACTGCTCCCGGGAATAACTGCGCGGCAATGCCCGCCCCTGCTGCGCCAGCACTTCCCGCAGCCGGTCCGGATAATCAGTAATCAGTCCGTCTACCCCCAGCCCCAGAAAATAACTCATTGTGGCCTTGTCATTGACGGTCCAGGGTATGACTTTCATGCCCAGACCATGGGCAGACTGAATCATGTCGTCAGTAACAAAAGGCACATAGTCTGCATCGCCGATGCGCCCGTCCTGAGGATGCCCATGTACCGGCGACAGGGCCGAAGCGCCAAAAGAAGCAACTGCCGCCGTTACATCACAGTTAAAATCATCGATATCCAGCCCGCCCAGCCAGACAGAGCGCCCGGCTTCGCCGCATTGCAGAAAGGACTGGCCATTGGTCAGCGCCACAAGCGGGATATCCGGTGCCAGGTCTCTCACTAACATGAGAGCGCCCCAGTCAAAGCTCTGGATAGTGACCTGATTCCGGATTCCACTGTCGGCGATAACCGCCAGTACGCCCCGCACAAAATCATCGCGGGGGGCGGTTTCCTCCGGTGCCGCGGCTTCCACCTTGGTTTCAATATTCAGCATGACACCATGGGCCTGAACTTGTTTCACCAGTTCAAGTACTTCAGCCAACAGGGGCATGGTGGCACCGGGCACAGTTTCCTGCCCCGGATGCGTCGGCAGTTGTTTACCGCCACAGTCCAGAGTCTGTACCTGGGCCAGGCTCAGATTGCGGATGTATTTGCCCACATAGGGATAGTCGGGATCATTGGCAAAGGCCGGGGCGGTATCCTGGCAGTTCCTGGCCTGCACCTGGCGGTCGTGGGTAACCACTACCCTGCCGTCACGGGTAAGCTGGGTGTCCAACTCCAGGGTGGAAACACCCAGCTCCAGAGCATTGGCGAAAGCTGCCAGAGTGCCTTCCGACATCAAGCCCATACCGCCCCGGTGGGCCTGCAGGTCAAAGGATTCCTGACTATTCTGGGCAGTAACGCCAGAGCTGAGCGATAACAGCATTGACGCCACTAGAAAATAGCTTTGCCTGCCCATGCTGCTAAAGCCTCGATAATGCATCAAAGAAATCTAGAAACTATCCCCGGGCACATGCACCTGCCCGGACATCAGAATTCTGGCGCTGCGACTCATGATGGCTTTGCGGGCCACCCATTGGCCCTGCTCCTGCACCGCCTCGGCACCCACTTTCAGACTGCCAGAGGGATGCCCAAAAGTGACGCTCTCGCGCACACCACCACCAGCAGCGAGATTCACCAGGGTGCCGGGAATGGCTGCCGCCGTGGCAATGGCCACTGCCGCGGTACCCATCATGGCATGGTGCAGCTTGCCCATGGACAGGGCCCGCACACAGAGATCGATTGACTCGGCCGCCACTTCTTTACCACTGGCTGACACATAGCTTTGAGGCGGCGCCACAAAGGCGATCTTGGGGGTGTGTTGCCGACTGGCGGCTTCTTCCGGTGTGCTGATCAGGCCCATGCGCAGGGCGCCGGCAATGCGAAAGGCCTCAAAGCGGGCCAGGGCCGCGGCATCGTTATTGATGTCATCCCGCAGCTCAGTACCGCGATAGCCGATGTCTTCGGCATTCACAAACACCGTCGGGATACCAGCGCTGATCATGGTGGCCTTGAATACGCCCTCACCAGGCACTTCCAGATCATCCACCAGATTGCCAGTGGGAAACATGGCGCCTTCGCTGGCATCCACCGGATCCATGAATTCCAGTTTGATTTCGGCGGCGGGAAAGGTGACTCCGTCCAGCTCGAAATCCCCGCATTCCTGCACCTCACCGTTTTCCATGGGCACGTGGGCAATAATGGTCTTGTTGATATTGGCCTGCCAGATTCTCACCTCGCAGCTGCCGTTCTCCGGTACGCGAGCCTTGTCCACCAGACCGGCATGAATGGCAAAGGCGCCGGCGGCGCTGGATAGATTGCCGCAATTACCACTCCAGTCCACAAAAGCCTTGTCGATGGCCACCTGACCATAGAGATAATCCACATCATGATCCGCCTTGCTGCTTCGGCACAGAATCACACACTTGCTGGTGCTGGATGTGGCCCCGCCCATGCCGTCGATATGAGTAGCATAGGGGTCAGGACTACCAATTACCCGCAGCAATAGGGCATCACGGGCAGCACCGGCTTGCTGACAGCTTGCCGGCAGATCGTCCAGCTTGAAAAAGACGCCCTTGCTGGTGCCACCGCGAAAATAGGTGGCCGGTATCCTGACTTGTTTGACTGACACGATGACTTCCTCTACTGGCGTTAAGGTGCAAAGGGGATCAGGCCGCCTCGCCCATAAATTCCTTGGCAAATTTCTGCAAGATTCCGCCGGCAGAATAGACCGACAGTTCTTCACCGGTATCCAGACGACAGATCACCGGCACCCGTTCAAGCTCACCACTGGCGCGCTGGATCACCAGGGTCAACTTGCCTCCGGGCGAAGGCTCGCCTTCGACGTCATAGACTTCCGTGCCATCCAGATTCAGGGTCTTGCGGGTGGTGCCCTGCTCAAACTGCAGGGGCATCACGCCCATGCCGATGAGATTGGTGCGGTGAATACGCTCGAAGCCCTCGGCCACAATGGCTTCCACACCCGCCAGCGCCACCCCCTTGGCAGCCCAGTCCCGGGACGAGCCCTGACCATAGTCAGCCCCGGCAATAATAATCAGTGGCTGTTTGCGCTGCATATAGGTTTCGATGGCCTCCCACATGCGCATCACTTCGCCCTCCGGTTCCACCCGGGCCAGGGAGCCCTGTACGGTTTCTCCGTTTTCATCTTTCACCATTTCATTGAACAGTTTCGGATTGGCCAGGGTGGCACGCTGGGCAGTGAGGTGGTCGCCACGGTGGGTGGCATAGGAATTAAAGTCTTCCTCCGGCAAGCCCATCTTCGCCAGGTATTCACCGGCAGCACTGCTGGCCAGAATGGCATTGGAAGGCGACAGGTGATCGGTGGTGATATTGTCCGGCAAAATCGCCAGCGGCCGCATGCCCTTGAGAGCCCGCTGTCCGGCCATGGTGCCTTCCCAATAGGGCGGGCGGCGAATATAGGTGGATTGTTCACGCCAGTCATACAGCGGACTGGTAGCTTTCTCGCCGTCGTCCTTTTTCTCGAACATGGGAATATAGACGCTGCGAAACTGCTCCGGTTTTACCGCCGAAGCCACAATCTCATCGATCTCGGCATCGCTGGGCCAGATGTCTTTAAGCAGAATGGGCTTGCCATTCTCATCAACACCCAGGGGATCTTTTTCAATATCGAAACGAATGGTGCCGGCAATGGCATAGGCCACCACCAGGGGCGGTGAAGCCAGAAAGGCCTGCTTGGCATAGGGATGAATGCGCCCATCGAAGTTACGATTGCCCGACAGCACCGCCGTGGCATAGAGATCCCGCTCGATCACTTCCTGCTGGATCTTCGGATCCAGGGCACCGGACATGCCATTACAGGTGGTGCAGGCAAAACCCACCACATCAAAACCCAGGGTCTGCAATTCACTCAGCAGGCCCGATTCTTCCAGATACATCTTCACGGTTTTGGAACCGGGCGCCATGGAAGATTTCACCCAGGGCTTGCGCAATAAACCCAGCTTGTTGGCATTGCGGGCCAGCAGGCCGGCACCGATGATATTGCGCGGATTGGAGGTATTGGTACAGGAAGTAATGGCGGCAATAATCACCGCCCCATCGGGCATCAGACCCTCTTCCTGCTGCCAGGCTTTAGCGATGCCCCGCTCATGCAGTTGTGAGACCGGCAACAGCGCATGGGGATTGGAGGGGCCCGCCAGATTGCGGCCTACTTTATTCAGATCAAAACTCAGCACCCGCTCGTACTCGGCGGTGGCGAGATCCTCTGCCCACAGGCCGGCTTGTTTGGCATAGGTCTCCACCAGTGCCACCTGTTCATCTTCCCGGCCGGTCAGCTTCAGGTATTCCAGGGTGCGCTCATCAATAAAAAACATGCCGGCAGTAGCGCCATATTCCGGCGTCATATTGGCAATGGTGGCCCGGTCACCTACCGACAGGGCAGTGGCGCCCTCACCATAGAACTCCAGATAGGCACCCACCACTTTTTCACGACGCAAAAAATCGGTCAGGGCCAGCACCAGATCAGTGCCGGTAATACCGGGCTGCAATTTGCCCTTCAGTTCCACTCCGACGATATCCGGCAGACGCATCATGGAAGGATTACCCAGCATGACGTTTTCCGCTTCCAGACCACCCACGCCCACCGAGATTACCCCCAGGGCATCCACCATGGGCGTGTGGCTGTCGGTGCCCACGCAGGTATCCGGAAAGGCCACGCCATCCTGGATTTGCACCACCGGCGACATCTTTTCCAGATTGATCTGGTGCATGATGCCATTGCCCGGCGGAATCACGTCGACATTATCAAAGGCGGTCTTGGTCCAGTTGATAAAATGAAAACGGTCCTCATTGCGACGCTCTTCCACCGCACGGTTTTTCTCAAAAGCCCCTTCCTCAAAACCGGGATGCTCCACCGCCAGGGAATGATCCACAATCAACTGGGTTTGCACCACGGGATTGACCTTGTCCGGGTCACCGCCCTTTTCGGCAATGGCTTCCCTCAGACCCGCCAGATCCACCAGGGCAGTCTGGCCAAGAATGTCATGACAGACCACCCGCGCCGGATACCAGGGAAAGTCCAGATCACGCCGCCGCTCGATCAACTGCCCCAGGGCCGCCGTCAGATCTTCCGGCGAGCAGCGCCGTACCAGCTGTTCGGCCAGTATGCGCGAGGTATAGGGCAGCTTTTCATAAGCCCCGGCCTGAATATCATTCACCGCCTGGCGGGTATCGAAATACTCCAGTACGGATCCGGGCAGGGCTTTGCGATAAGCAGTATTCATGGACATTCCTTCACTTTCGTTAATGATGGTCTTGGTAGATTGGCAATGAACTAGCGCTCTGCCATGGCCGGCACCGAGCGATACTCTTCACCGGTGTATTCCGCCGAGGGGCGAATAATGCGGTTGTCGGCCCGCTGCTCCATCACATGGGCGGCCCAGCCGGTCAGGCGCGACATCACAAAGATGGGCGTGAACAACTTGGTGGGAATGCCCATGAAATGATAGGCCGAGGCATGGAAGAAGTCGGCATTGCAGAACAGCTTCTTCTCCCGCCACATCACTTCCTCGCAACGCACCGACACCGGATAGAGCACGGTATCGCCTACATCGGCGGCCAGTTTTTCCGCCCACTGTTTGATGATTTCATTGCGCGGGTCCGAGCTGGAATAGATGGCATGGCCAAAGCCCATGATCTTCTCCTTACGCTCCAGCATACCCATCATTTCCTGCTCGGCATGGTCGGCATCTTTGAACTTCTCGATCATGTCCATGGCCGCCTCATTGGCACCGCCGTGCAGCGGCCCGCGCAAGGAACCAATGGCGCCGGTAATACAGGAATGCATATCCGACAGGGTGGAGGCACAAACCCGGGCGGTAAAAGTGGAGGCATTGAATTCATGCTCGGCATAGAGAATCAGGCTGACATTCATTACCTGCTCATGCAGGGCGCTGGGCTTTTCGCCGCGCAGCAGATGCAGGAAATGGGCACCGATGGAATCGTCATCGGTTTCCACCTCGATCTGCACGCCGTCATGGGAGAAGCGATACCAGTAACAAATGATGGAGGGGAACACCGCCAGCATGCGATCGGTCACCGCGTCCTGCTGCGGGAACTCCCCCATCACCGAGGTGTCTTCCTGCTCCAGATTACCCAGCATGGAACAACCGGTACGAATCACATCCATGGGATGGGCATCGGCGGGAATGCGCTCCAGCACATCTTTCAGGGCCTGGGGCAGTCCACGCAGGCCTTTCAACTTGCTCTTGTAGTCATCCAGCTCCGCCTGATTGGGCAGCTTGCCTTTGAGGATCAGGTAGGCCACCTCTTCAAACACACAGTTTTCCGCCAGATCTTTCACATCGTAGCCACGATAGGTCAGGCCCGAACCTGACACACCCACGGTGGACAGTGCAGTCTTGCCCGCCACCTGGCCGCGCAAACCGGCCCCTGCTAATTTCTTTCCTTCAGCCATGACAGCTCCCCTCTTCTGTTAAGTTTTTAATTACGTGTTGGCTTACTTGTTCTTGCCTGAGGCAAACAAGGAATCCAGTTTCTTTTCGTAGTCGTGATAACCGAGATAATCGTAGAGTTCTTCGCGGGTCTGCATTGAATCCAGCACCTGTTTCTGATCACCCTCGGCCAGAATGGATTGATACACCATCTCCGCCGCCTTGCTCATGGCGCGGAAGGCCGACAGGGGGTAAAGCACCAGGGCCGCGCCCCACTCACCCAGCTGCTGCTTGTTCCACAACTCGGTCTGGCCGAATTCAGTGATGTTGGCCAGGATCGGCACATCCAACGCTTCTGAAAAGGCCCGGTAGTGTTCCTCGGTCTTGATGGCCTCGGCAAAAATGCCATCGGCCCCGGCGGTCACATAGGCTTTGGCGCGCTCCAGCGCCAGCTCCAGACCTTCCTGGGCAAAGGCATCGGTGCGGGCCATGATAAAAAAGTCCGGATCGGTGCGGGCATCCACCGCCGCCTTGATGCGATCCACCATTTCCTCGGTAGACACAATTTCCTTGTTGGGGCGATGGCCACAACGCTTCTGTGCCACCTGGTCTTCCATATGCACCGCAGCGGCGCCGGCTTTTTCCATATCGCGGATGGTCTTGGCGATATTGAAGGCACCGCCCCAGCCGGTATCGATATCCACCAGCAGCGGCAGACTACTGGCCGAGGTGATGCGTTGTACATCGGCGATTACATCATTAAGAGAGGTCATGCCCAGATCCGGCAGACCATAGGAGGCATTGGCCACGCCGCCGCCGGACAGATAAATGGCCTGATGGCCGATCTTCTCGGCCATGATGGCAGAGTAGGCATTAATGGTTCCCACCACCTGCAGTGGCTTGTTGTCGGCAATGGCCTGGCGAAAACGGGCGCCGGGAGTCAATGTGCTCATGATGTGGTTCTACCTTTATTACTGATTGGTAAATTGTTGGTCCGGGTGCAGTCCGCTGATACAGGTTCTAACACACGGAGATGAAATTCATTTGGCATTCTGGTTAATCAGATCAAAATCCTGCTGCTTGTATTTGGCCTCGATATTGTCCCGCGCCTTGCGGATATGCCGGCGCATCAACAGCTCCGCCAGTTCCCCGTCGCGCTCGGCAATGGCTTCATAAATGGCCAGATGTTCCTGCAAGGCCTTTTGCGGTCGCCCTTCCGACAGGCTGCACTGATAACGGTACAGGCGCAGGATGTGGTACATGGTGCCCAGCACCTGCTGGGCCAGATGTTCATTTTTGGCACCGGTGATAATCAGGTGATGAAAATCCAGATCTCCTTCGCGCTGAAAATAGGCATGGCCGGACTGAATCTCTTCATCGGAGCCATGCTGCTTGAGTAATGCGCCCAACCCGGCGATGTCCTCATCACTCATATTCTCGCAGGCCAGGCGACAGGCCAGGCCTTCCAGGGCTTCGCGCACCTGATAGATCTCCAGCAAGGCTTTCAGATTCAGGGACACCACCCGCGCTCCCACATGGGGAACCCGCTCGATCAGGCGACGGCTTTCCAGGCGCTGCAGGGCTTCCCGCAGCGGACCACGGCTGATGCCGTATTCGCTGGCGATGCCAGCCTCGGAGATCTTGCTGCCGGGCTTGAGTTTGCCCTTGGTGATATCGTCCTGCAGGGTATTAAAGGCCTGATCGGCCCGGGTCAGGGCCTGGCCAGGAGCCGGATCGGCGGTGATGGCGGTTTCGGTCTGCATACCGGGTATTGTTGACAATAACTGGTGGATTAGGGCTGCAACTGTAGATTATTGCCGGTTTTTAGTCAAGGTTGTTGACAATTTGTCTGCCCATTGCCCTATATACGCCATCAGCCCCTGGGCGAAGGCGCCGGAAATTGCAGATTGTTGACAGTACAGGGACCTCACTGGACGCTCACCCACCAAATTGCTGATAATGCCCGCAGACTCACACCGGGGCACTGCCATGCATATCGCCTTACTGTTGGCCGCGGTTCTAGCCGCTCTTGTCTGGGGACTCGTTCATCTGCAACGGGAAACGCGCCGGCGCGAGTGGGCCAGGAAAAACATCACCCCCCTGTACAGCCTCGAAGAACCCCGCGACCTGGTGGCCGTGCTGGCCTTTGCCTTTCTCAAATGCGGCGGGGAGATTACCCGGGAACAGAAAGAGTCCCTGCTGCAGCTTTATCAGGAGGTGTTGAAGTACTCCGACAAGCAGGCGGGGGAGATGTATAGCTATGCTTCTTATTTGATAACTACTGATCCGAATTTTGCGGATAAGGTGCGGGAGATTGCCAGGCCTGGGTTGGGGAATTTTAGTGAGGAGCAGCGGGAGTCGGTTTCTGGGTTGTTGAGGGGGTTGGTTGAGGAGCCTGTGGGGGAGCAGGTTCGGTTTTTGATGGGGGTTGAGGGGGTGTTTGGGTCTGGAACCAGGTCCTGAACGAGGCCCCTTTGTATTTATTTGAATAGCTCAGTAGTCAGGTAGTTTTATGAAACCAAAGATTGGTGGATTTTTAGGCATTGCTCTTTGCATTGCTTCTATGGCTGCAATAGCCGATGAATTAGCGACATACGATGCGCAGACCATGTCATTGTTTGTGCCGGCTGTGAGCACGGCAGACAGGGTTGGCGCAGTTCAGAACGTTACCATTAGTCATGATGGTGATGATAAATGGGTGGTGACGGGTGGTTGGGATGCGTGGTTGCTAGGCAATAGCGTCAGTAACGTTGACCTGATTCTTAAGGGCAGTGCGCCTGTGCAAGCCTATCTGCGAATCAGTGGATTTATTTCTCCCTGTCTTGAGGTCGGCCAGAGTGCGCAGAGGATTGTAGAAAACAGGATTTATGTTTTTGCCTACTATCTTGAAAACGATTTTGTTCAATCTGAAGAACCGCTGGCATGTGTCGATTCGGTTGAATCATTTGAGCATATTGTTCCGCTAGATATTTATGGACTGGCAGCCGGGGACTATGAGTATGTGTTGATTGATGAGTTTGTGGGGGAGTTTAGTTTGGGGGTGGAGAATGTTTTGGGGGAGTGAGGGTTGGAATCTAGAATTTCTGTTTATTATGCACAATTATTCGAAAATAGATTTTGGCCGAACGAGGATGATAGATTTGCGCTGACGCATTAGCTCTAAGTTACTCTGAGCCTTTTATTCTTTGATTTACCAGCTTATGGCACACTTTTAAACCTGCGTAAAAAGTTAACATAAATAATGAGCGATTTTGAAAAAGGTATAGTTTTTCTAGGCGTAAGCGAGAGATCAGCTTACGTCCGCGATGGAAATACGAACCTATATAAGTGGAACATTCTTGGCATGAAGAACCACGTCTTATCTCATATGTTCCCTTTTAGCTTAGACAGGCTAAATTTCACCATCGCACTTAGGGCCGACTCTATACGCAGCGAGAAATCTATAGTCCTATTCAACTGTAATAACGAAGAAGTAGGGTTCGTTAAAATAAACACAATTGATCAAGGTGAGACTATTCCCAGCGAAAGTTTACCTGTTGTCAAAAATAGCGAGGGGCACTACTTACAAGTACCAGACAGCAATTGGGTAATTCTATCCGGTCCACTTAAAAATATGCATATCAAAGAACCGGGCGAGTACAGGTTAAGACTCCAAACGGATAACGGATTCGTAAATCTGGGCGCCCTCCATTTTATTTTCTTAGAAGCTCCAGCATTAACTATTGAAAAAATTTCTGCGATACAAAGTTCTCCAGGATCAACTAAAGCAATACGACTTAGCTACCAATGTAATAGCTGCCAAAAGTCTCTTCAAGTTTATTCTGCAATAGAAAAGTCAGACAGCCCTGATAATGACGGATTCACTTGGTACGAAGATATAGAAGATTCGTTTTGTTGCAGTTGCGGCAAATCAAGCATAGATACTAGATATATAAAGAAAAATCTTCGCAATATTCTTGGATTTGAGAACGTCGCAGCTCAGGAACTTGGGTACATCCCCATGTACGATAAGAATAATCTTGAACTCATCTATTCAGAGTTCACAGAGCTATTAAAATGCAATCCGAAGGAAGAAGCGCTCCAAGTATATTTACAAGATCATCTTATACTATTTCATCAATTTACGGCTGAGCGTATTATCTTCAAGCCACCTGTAATGAACAAACACAAAGCTGATTTTGCGATTCTCCGTTCAAACAAGGAGTTGCTTCTAATTGAAATTGAGCGAGCGGATACTCGACTCCTTACGAACACCGGTCACAAAGCAGCCCCATTGAATCATGCATTTAGTCAGGTTGAAGATTGGCTGCACTGTTTTGATGATCACCGCTTAGCTATTTTGGATGACATAGGCCTCAAGCGAGAAGATGTAAGTAATGTAAAAGGAGTTGTAATTGCTGGCACGGAATCGGGATATGACGCTGCCGAGTTAAGAAAAATCAAGAGCGCTGATTACGGCCGCATTGTGTTCCTCACATATGATGATATTGCTTCGGGGCTTCGATCTCTCATTGATGGGATAGGAAAGATATAGTCAATACCAAAGGCGTCGGAGTAATTTGACCTCCACAGCTAACTAAATCGCTTCCTAACAACAATCTGAGTTAGTGCTTGTTGTTAGGAAGCCTGCGGCTTCCAGGAGAGATTGATTCGAAATTTGGCTAAGCCAAATTCAGTGGCGATTCTAGCCGGCACTTGAGCCCTGGAGCATAATTTTGCATTGGTTAGAGAGGAAGCCCCCTTCGGGGACGCGCTAAAAGCGCGCGGTCTGCGCCGCTGGCGCTGATTTCGAACTCCCGATCAACTGGTTCGGAGATCTCTCATTTAAAAGAGAAATTACTATTTTTCAGTAAGTTGTAGCCTTGGTCGCTCCAAATATTTAATTGAACATAGCCTGAGATAGTCATCGTTATCGATTCACCGACTACACTCTCCAACTTGAGCAATACGAATCTGTAGGGATTAAAAAGCCTAAATAATGTGGAAATACCACAATATCGATGGGATACTGACCTTCCACCAAAAAACTAAGGGGTCAAGCTTAGCATCTGACTACCAGCCCCCAACTTTAAAGAGCTCTATATTCATGTACTCAGCTAACTTCATTTACTCATTAACATATAGCCACCTTTAGCAACAGTGCCTGAGCTTAGCCATGTCCGTATCAGTTTCCGATATGTTTAGAGAGTTCTTGGATAATCTCAGGGTTGAGAATGCGGAACAGATTGGTATGCGTTATGGAGAGATCACTTCAAGTCTAAACAAGAAATTTCGTGATTCGGAGTCTAAAACTGCCAACACATTGCAGGTTGGTTCCTATGGGCGCTACACAGGCATTAAGGGTATTTCCGATCTGGATATGCTGTACATAATGCCTAAGTCCAAGTGGGATACTTATAAGAATAACCGACAGTCTCAACTACTCACAGATGTAAAGGACGCGATATTGGCTAGGTATCCGAGAACTAATATAGGAGTAGACAGGCTAGTGGTCACTGTATCCTATTCCAATTTTCACATTGAAATTCAGCCCGTTTTCGAAGAACTCGATGATGATGGCAATAGCTATTTTAGGTATCCAGATACTTACAATAATGGAAGTTGGAAGGTCACAAAACCCCGGCAGGAGATGCAAGCCGTACGAGATCTAAACAATAGTAAGAACGGAAACCTTAGATCCTTGTGCAAAATGACTCGGGCCTGGAAGAATAAAAATGGGGTTTCAATAGGTGGATTGCTGATAGATACGCTGGCCTATAATTTTATGCAATCGACGAATTACTTCGACGAAAAGAGTTATCACTATTTCGATGAACTAAGTCGCGACTTCTTCAGGTTTCTGGCCGACCAACCAGATAGGGAACACTATAAAGCTCCAGGTAGCAACCAGAACGTAGCCGTAAAGAAAAAATTCCAGAAGCCGGCCGAGACCGCTCATGAACTCTGCGTAAAGGCAATAGAGGCTAAAACAGATGCAAGGGCTCATGCCAGATGGAGAGCAGTGTATGGTCCTAGTTTTCCTGCTTCTCAGCAGTTAGAAGAGGCAAAGCTAGTTACAAAGAGCTGGAGAGATACTGAACAGTATATAGAGGATTTGTTCCCGGTAGATATTCGCCACAGCATGATCATTGACTGTAATGTGTACCAGCACCAAAGCATACCAAGACGATTACTGAATATGCTTGAGAATGGTTTCAGTATAAGCAGCAACCGCAGCTTAATTTTTCACATTGCTGAGCACGATATTCCGGGTGATTTCGACGTGAGGTGGAAGGTACTCAATAGGGGGGAAGAAGCTAAGAACAGGGATCAAATCCGCGGCCAAATCGAGAAATCGAATAATGTTAACAAAACAAGAAAAGAAAGCGCTAGTTTTAGAGGCGATCACATAGTTGAATGCTACGCTATTCAAGGGGGCGTTGTAGTGGCAAGAAGCTCAATCCTTGTCCCCATTCTTTGATCAAATTATGAATAAGAAAGACTTCTTAAAAGCTATAGCTGAGCGTGGATATGACGTAGGTTTCGGCGCAAAAAAGCACTTCGCCACTTTCGATATCATCGACAAAATACCCGGCTTGATCGGTTTTCTCTCTATATCTTTTGGAATCATTTCTCTTGCTATAACCGACATAGAAAGCAATTTCGTTTCAGCTATATTTATCATGTTGGGAGTAGCTAGTTTGTACGTAGGCTTCTACAACCACAGCAAGGAAGACTATAGAAAGTCTGGCGAGGCTTTGCTCCAAATATATTATAGCTTGAAAAATTTGTATCTTACCGTCAAAGACACTGAAGATGCGGAATCGCTCGCCCAATGCCAAAAAGAGTTTAGCGAATTAGAGAAATCAATGTTTTTAAATAGCATAAGCAAGCAAATTTTATTGAGCGGGTGGGCTGCACACTACAAATTCTTTTGGGAACTCCAAATAGCATGGATAGAGGAGCAACGCGAATTTCGATTCTTTCGAGACAAGATTCCTCTTTCACTTACTATAAGCATTGTGGCTGTTGTGATCGGGTTAATTCTATATGCTTGCTGCGTATCGTAGACATCAACTCAATGGTAAATCAGAGTATTTATCTCAATCAAAGCATATTCCAAGAATAGGGGAACTAGACACTTGAATTTCGCAGCAATTGACGTGGAAACAGCTAACGCTGACATGGCATCAATATGCCAGGTTGGTATAGCTACCTTTCATAACGGCATTATTGTAGACGAGTGGGAGACACTTATTAATCCAGAGGACTTCTTCGATGCTGTAAACGTTTCTATCCATGGAATATCAGAAAAACATGTTGTTGGAGCTCCAACGTACGATGCTGCTTATAAAGAAATACGTAAGCGTCTAGAGAAAAGTATAAGCGTATGCCACACACACTTCGATAGAGTTTCACTCGCAAGGGCATGTAGCAAAAAATCATTACCTGTAATTCAAACAAAGTGGCTAGATTCCGCACGTGTTGCTAGGCGAGCTTGGACGCAGTGCGCTTGGCGTGGCTATGGGTTAGCTAATGTTTGCAAAATTATTGGATATGAATTTAACCATCACAACGCTTTACAGGACGCTAAGGCTGCCGGCATGGTCATTACAGCTGCCGCAGAGCACACTGGGTTAGATCTATTAGAATGGATCGAACGAGTCAATTTACCTATAGACCCTAATAGCGATACATCTGGCAGGATAAAGCGCGAAGGCAACCCTGAAGGCGCGCTGTTCGGTGAAGTTATTGTGTTCACTGGAGCACTCAGTTTGCCTAGAGTCGAGGCTGCGGAACTAGCAGCCAGAATCGGTTGCACTGTGGGGCCAGGCGTTACGAAGAAAACAACTATGCTCGTAGTAGGAGATCAGGATGTTTCTAAGCTCGCTGGCAGTTCTAAAAGTTCAAAGCATAGAAAAGCGGAAGATCTCATTATGTCGGGTCAGCCTATCCGGATACTAAGTGAGAGTGACTTTAAAGAAATCGTGTTTTCTGTTGAATCAGAGGGGTCGGAGTAATTTGATCTCTACAGCCAGCTAGATTGCTTAATAACCGCAATCTGCGGTTAGTGCTTCCTGTTAGGAAGCTTGCGGCTTCCAGGAGAGATTGATTCGAAATTTGGCTAAGCCAAATCCAAGGGCGATTCTAGCCGGCAATTGAGAGCCGAGGCATGATCTTGCATTGGTAAGAGAGGACGATCCCCTTCGGGGCCGCGCAAAATGCGCGCGGTCTGCGCCGCTGGCGCGGCTTTCGAACTGAGGGGGTCGAACCAAATCGCTCGAACGCCACACATACAAAAACGCCCTCTTAAAGAGGGCGTTTTTGTATGTGGCGCGTCCGGGAGGATTCGAACCCCCGACCAACTGGTTCGAAGCCAGTTACTCTATCCAGCTGAGCTACGGACGCGTGATCTTTTGATTCTACCTGATCTGTGCAGTTTCCACCTAAGGGCTTCCGCCCTGTTACTCTCTCCAGCCAACAATCACAGATTGTTGTCGTTCGGGACGGCGCTCGAAGCTGCGCTTCGAAAACGCTTGCCCTCACCCAGCTGAGCTACGGGCGCTACCGGCAAATCAGGTGCGCAATTATAAAGGCCCCGCCCCAGATTTCCTAATCTGTGATTTAGCTGCAATCTCTGCTAGGGGGATTTACTCTATTCTGATCTATCCCGATTCGCTGCGAGCCATCATCATGCCTCGAATTATTGCTACCACATTGTTTTTACTGAGCTTTTCCGCCCAGGCACAACAACTCCTCATCACTCCCACCCAAGTCGCTGCCAACATCGAAGCCCCCGTGGCGGTGACCCATGCGGGCGATGGCAGTGACCGGCTGTTTATTGTGCAGCGCATTGGGCGGATTTTGGTCTGGGAAGATGGGGTGGTACTGGCCGAGCCCTTTCTGGATATCTCCGAGCGGGTGGGTTGTTGTGGGGAGCGGGGTTTGTTGGGGCTGGCCTTTCATCCGGACTTTGCCGACAACGGGCTGTTCTATGTGAATTACACCGATCTCAACTTTGACACCACCGTGTCCCGCTTCCGGGCGGAGGCTGGGGCCCCGGTGGCCCTGCCTGGCAGTGAGGAAATTGTGCTTACTGTTGAGCAGCCTGCCTCCAATCATAATGGCGGTCATCTGGCCTTTGGGCCCGATGGTTATCGGTATCTCGGCCTGGGTGATGGTGGCGGTGCCGGGGATCCGGGTAATCTGGCTCAGGATCGGTTGAGTTTGTTGGGCAAGATGCTGCGTATCGATGTGGATGGGGGGTCGCCCTATGCCATTCCGGCGGACAATCCCTTTGCCTTCGATGACTTTACCCTGGATGAGATCTGGGGCCTGGGGCTGCGTAATCCTTTTCGTTACAGCTTTGATCGCATTACCGGCGATCTCTATATCGCCGATGTGGGCCAGGATGCCTTTGAGGAGGTCCATGTGCATCGGGCCAATACCGCTGGCGGCGAGAATTATGGCTGGCGTCTGATGGAGGGCTCGGCCTGTTTCAATCCGGCCACCGGCTGCAATGATGGCTCCCTGACCCTGCCCGCCTTCGACTATGCCCATGCCGGAGATCGCTGCTCCATTACCGGCGGCTTTGTCTATCGTGGCTCTCGCATCCCTGCTTTGACGGGGCAGTATGTCTATGGGGATTTCTGCAGCGGCGAGATTCTGGCGGCGCAGTTGACTGATTCCGGCTGGCAGCAAACCCGGTTGCTGGATTCTGATTTTGAGATCAGCTCCTTCGGGGAGACTGAAAGCGGTGAATTACTGGTGGTGGATATCAATGGCAGCATCTACCAGTTGCAGGCGCCCCTGGTGATTTCACCCGGCAGTGGCAGCTATTTGCAGGCCCAGACCATCGACCTGGCCTTGATTCTGCGCAATAACGCTGCGGTCAGTTCCCTTACACTGGCCATCGACGACATTGATGTCACTGCCTTGTTTGAGCAATGCGCCATCCATGCCGATCTGACCGGCGATGGCCAGAGTTGGCGCTGTCCGGGGCTGCCCCTGGCAGAGCTGGAGCCGGGTAATTACCGGCTCGACGCAGAAATCAGCCTGATCGGCGGTGAGCTTGTGACAGCCACCGCAGAATGGGAAATACTTGGGCAATAATCTGCCTGTGCGGAGTTATTATTACCGCCCCAATCTTTACTGAATAATTTTGGCTAAGCGGCCGTAATCAATAGAGAATTTCAAGGCAGGCCAGGGACTGGCGGCAATCACAGAACACAGAGATACGGCTGGCCCGGCAATAATGCAGAAGTCTTTTTCCCCTTTGAGCGCCCTCTACCTGCGCCTGTTCATCCTGCTGCTGTTGGCCAGCGGCAAGCAGGCTGTTGCCGCTGAACAGGAGCCCTTCAATGCCCTGCTGATCTATGGCAATGGCGGCATCGCCACCTGGGGGCAGAATTTTAATGAGTATTTTCGGGGGCATCTGGGGCCGGAGCTGGGGCAATACTTCACGCCGGAGTTCGTGGCCCTGATCAATGCCGAACCGGAAGAATATGAATTGATCGCCAGGTCCC
>JALEHB010000005.1 GCA_022763285.1 Pseudomonadales bacterium
CCCGCTACCAATCAATAATTGGTTAAACTCTCGGAGTTTGGCCGCCCGACGATTCGGGCTCGGCTGTTTATAACCCCGAGGGAAGGTCGCAGGTTCAAATCCTGCCCCCGCTACCAATCAATCGTTTGGCTAAAACCAAACAAAGCTAAGACTTGGAAAGTGACTCAAAGAGGCCGAAGCCTGATGAGTCCGACAAGCTCCATAACAGCCGCGATGGCTGATATTGGAGATTTCTGGAGTGGGCCTTGGGCCCATTTTTTGTATCTGGGGATTTTATCCTGATACTGGAGCTAACTCCGGACAAGGAGCATTGTGAGAAAAAGCGAAACCCTGATAGCAGAGCTGGTTGAACCCACTATCGAGGCCCTGGGCCTCCAGTTATGGGGAGTTGAACATGGCAAGCAGGGTAAATTTTCTCTGCTACGAATTTATATCGACAGTGAGCAGGGCATCGGTATCGAGGACTGTGAAAAAGTCAGTCGTCAGGTTAGTGCCTTGCTGGATGTCGAAGACCCGATCTCCGGTGAATACACCCTTGAGGTTTCATCGCCGGGCATCGACAGGCCGCTTTTCAGTATTGAGCAGTTCCGCATGTATGACGGTGAGCTGGTCAGTATAAGAACACGTGGCCCCATCGACGGGCGAAGAAAATTCAAGGGACGGATTACTGAAGTCACAGAAGATACTGTGATACTGGAAATTGACGGTGAGTCTTTTCAGTTGCCCCATGCAGATATCGAGAAGGCGACAGTGGTCTACCCGGAAGAGTGATAGACAAAAAACAGTTTCCTGGCAGTTAATAGGTGCTCCGGGCACTGAGAAATGAAACCTCAGAAACCGGAGAGTGGTGACACGATTATGATGAGTAAAGAAATTTTAATGGTTGCGGATGCCGTCTCGAATGAGAAGGGCGTTTCCCGTGATGTAATTTTCGAGGCCATTGAGTCGGCGTTGGCCACGGCCACCAAAAAGCTCTACGACGATGAGGAAATCGATTGTCGGGTAGCGATTGATCGTGATACCGGAGACTACGAGACTTTTCGGGTCTGGCATGTAGTGGACGATGAGGAGTTCGAGGAAGAAGGCTCACAATTCACACTGGAACAGGCTACAGAGAAAGATTCCGGTCTGGCCGTTGGAGATACCTGGGAAGAGAAGATCGACAATGTCGAATTCGGCCGTATCGCCGCCCAGACTGCCAAGCAGGTTATCGTGCAGAAAGTGCGCGAGGCCGAGCGCGAGATTGTCATTTCCGAGTACAAGGATCGGGTTGGTGAACTGGTTGCAGGCACCGTCAAAAAAGTCACCCGCGACAGTATTATTGTGGATCTGGGCAACAATGCTGAAGCCCTGTTGCCACGGGATCAGATGATCCCACGCGAAACTTTTCGGATGGGAGATCGCATGCGTGCACTCCTGACGGAAGTAAGTTCTGAACAGCGAGGCCCCCAGCTTTTTCTGAGCCGCACGTCTCCGCAAATGCTGATGGAGCTGTTCAAGATCGAAGTGCCCGAGATTTCTGAAGAAGTCATCGAGATCAAGGCCGCGGCCCGGGATCCGGGTTCACGGGCGAAGATTGTGGTCAGCACCAATGACGGTCGCATAGACCCGGTAGGCGCCTGTGTAGGTATGCGCGGCTCACGCGTTCAGGTTGTTTCCAACGAACTGGCCAATGAGCGCATTGATATCATCCTCTGGGATGACAATCCGGCCCAGTTGGTGATCAATTCCATGGCTCCGGCTGAAGTGGCCTCTATCATCGTTGATGAGGACAGCCATACCATGGATATCGCCGTGGAAGAGGACAACCTCGCTCAGGCGATCGGTCGTAATGGTCAGAATGTTCGCTTGTCCAGCGAGTTGACTGGCTGGACCATCAACGTCATGAGTGAGGAAGACCTGGCTGCCAAGCAGCAGCAGGAGGCCAGCAACTTCATCGAAATGTTCAAAGAGAAACTGGACGTGGATGACGATGTTGCCGAGGTGCTGGTCGGTGAAGGATTCACTTCTCTGGAAGAAATTGCCTATGTGCCTCTCGATGAAATTCTGGCGATCGACGGTTTCGATGAAGAGATTGCCAATGAATTGCGCAATCGGGCCAAGGATGCCTTGCTGACACAGGCAATTGCCTCGGAAGAAGACTTGTCGTCAGCCAATATCGCCGACGACCTGCTCAATATGGAAGGCATGGATGACACTTTGGCACTTGCGCTGTCCAAGAAAGGTATTCTTTCCATGGAAGACCTTGCCGAGCAATCTATCGATGAACTGATGGATATTGAAAACATGGAAGAAGAACGTGCAGGAAAGCTGATTATGACGGCGAGGGCTCCCTGGTTCGAATAGGAATTCGGCGTTCTGGTTTGTTCCATCAAATACAAACCTGTCGAATCCAGAGCAAACGAAATTAACCAGGGTAGCAGCCGTAAACGGGAGTTATTGAATGGCAGATGCAACAGTCAGTGAACTGGCGAAAGTTGTCGGAGTTACAGAGGAAAAATTACTGTCTCAGATTAAAGAGGCAGGGCTACCGCACACCAAGCCGGATGACCTGATTTCAAACGAAGACAAGAATACGCTTCTGGTCTTTCTGCGAAGCAGTCACGGTGGTGATGCGTCGTCTACTGCACCCAAGAAAATCACTCTGAAGCGTAAGACACTTGGCACGTTAAAATCCGCCTCGACTACTGGTCGGGGCAAGACAGTCAATGTGGAAGTGCGCAAGAAGCGCACTTATGTGAAGCGTACTGCTCAGCCTCCAGAGCCGGAACCACAAGCGCCGGAAGAAGAAATCGAAGAGCCGGTAGAAGCAGCGACCGAAGAGGCAGTGAGCTCTGAAGTTGAGGCCGGGGCGACTCAGGATAGTCCTGAGGAAGCAGTTGCGGCTGAAGAACAGGAAGCAGCTGAAGGCGGTGCTGAGGCCGAAGACAAGTCTGCCGATGCTGAGCCCGAGGTTCCGCCGGAAGAGTTGGAGGCGGCTCGTGCTGCCAAGGCGGCTGCAGCCAAGCGCAAGCATCAGAAAGAACAGGACGAAGAAGAGAAGAAAAAGAAGAAGTCCCAGCACCTGCGTAACAAGCAGAAGGCTCAACAGGGTCCCAAACGACAGGCCAAAACTCTGCATGCTAATGATGATTTCGTACTGGAAGGCGACGACTACGACGAAATGGGTGGTCGGGGCCGACGTGGTGGCCGCAAAGGCAAACGCCACTCACAGCATGGTTTTGAGAAGCCCACCGAGTTCATCTCCCGTGAGATCAAGATCGGTGAAACCAACCCGGTTTCCGAGTTGGCTCAAAAAATGTCCATCAAGGGTGCTGAGGTCATCAAGGTGCTCTTCAATATGGGCGTGATGGCCACCATCAATCAGGTGCTGGATCAGGACACTGCCACCCTGGTGGTGGAAGAGATGGGCCACAAGGCGAAATTTGTTTCCGAAGATGCGATTGAGGAACAACTGGCCGAGACTCTCGCCGCCCAGGTCGGCAAGGACGAGATTACCCGGGCACCGGTGGTGACCGTGATGGGTCATGTTGACCACGGTAAAACCTCTTTGCTGGACTATATTCGCAAGGCATCAGTAGCTTCAGGCGAAGCTGGCGGCATTACCCAGCATATCGGTGCCTACCATGTGAATACCGAGCATGGCATGGTCAGTTTCCTCGATACCCCGGGTCACGCGGCATTTACTGCCATGCGCTCCCGCGGTGCCAAGGCGACAGACGTAATTGTGCTGGTGGTCGCCGCCGACGATGGCGTCAAGCCGCAGACCGAAGAAGCCGTGCAGCATGCCAAGGCTGCCGGTGTACCCATGGTTGTTGCGATCAACAAGATCGACAAGGAAGGCGTCGATCCGGATCGCGTCAAGAACGAATTATCTGCCATGGAAGTGATTCCCGAAGATTGGGGTGGTGATACTCAATTCATCGAAGTGTCAGCTATTACCGGTCAGGGCATAGAAGCCCTGCTGGAGGCGATTCTGCTGCAAGCTGAATTGCTTGAACTGAAGGCTTACACCGACGTTCCCGGACAGGGCGTGGTAATCGAATCCCGACTCGACAAGGGGCGTGGTTCTGTGGCCTCGGTGCTGGTACAGAACGGTACCTTGCGGGCTGGTGATACTGTGTTGGCGGGCCATGAGTATGGTCGCGTCCGCGCTCTGGTGGACGAAAACGGTCAGCAAGTGAAGTCGGCCGGCCCCTCTATCCCGGTAGAGATTCTGGGCCTGAATGGTGTACCCGAAGCCGGCGATGAATTCGTTGTGGTGGCGGATGAGAAGAAAGCCCGTGAGGTCTCCGAGTTTCGTCAGGTTCGCCACAAGGACAACCTGCAGGCAATGCAGCAGAAAGATCTGGTGGAGAACATGTTCTCCGGCATCGGCAAGGACGAGAAGAGTATTTTCAATGTCATTCTCAAGGCCGATGTGCGCGGCTCTCTGGAAGCCATTATCGGTTCACTGCAGAAACTGAATACCGATGAGGTCGAGGTCAATGTGATTGCCTCCGGCGTGGGCGGTATTTCTGAGACAGACGCCCACCTGGCTGCGACATCCAGGGCCATGGTTATTGGATTTAACGTGCGTGCCGACAAGGCTGCCAAGGATATTATTGAGAACGAGAACCTGCAGTTGCGCTACTACAATGTCATCTATGATGTTGTGGATGATGCCAAGGTCATCATGAGTGGCATGCTGGCACCGGAAATTCGCGAAGAGATTGTTGGTATCGCGGAAGTACGGGATGTGTTCAATTCACCGAAGTTCGGCCAGATCGCCGGCTCCATGGTGATAGAAGGCACAGTCTATCGCAGCAAGCCAATTCGCGTACTGCGTGACAATGTGGTGATCTACGAAGGCGAACTGGAGTCTCTGCGTCGCTTCAAGGACGATGCCAATGAAGTGCGAAACGGCATGGAATGCGGTATCGGTGTGCGCAACTACAACGATGTGCGCGTTGGCGACAAGATCGAAGTCTACGAGAAGACTGAGGTAGCGCGAAGCCTGTAAAGCCAGGTCAGGGCCGGAACGTCACTATGAGCGATGCATCATCCAGGGTTCAGCGGGTCGCTGATCAGATCCAGAGGGATCTGGCGACCCTGATTCAGATGGAAATTAATGACCCGCGGGTGGGCATGGTTTCCGTGACCGGAGTTGATGTGAGCCGTGATCTTGCCCATGCCAAGGTCTATGTCACGGTAATGAACAGTCTGACTGATGACCACGAGGTGAATGATTCCACCCTGTCCGAGCCAGGCGATCTGGACAAACTGGAAATTGAAGACAACCTGAAGGCTCTGAACAAGGCCGCCGGTTATCTTCGCAGTTTGTTGGCGAAGCGATTGAATACGCGTTCGGTACCGAAGCTGCAGTTTCATTACGATGCCAGCATTGAGCGTGGCCAACGCCTGTCGAGTCTGATTGACAATGCGCTCGCGGCTGACCGTAAACAGCATGGCGATGACAGTGAAGACTGATCCGGGTTTCGGTTCGGCTAACAGGCAAGAGTGATTTGGCCAGGCGCAGGGGTAGACAAAAAGGCAGAAGTATTGACGGCATTGTCGTGCTCGACAAGGCCAGTGGACTGAGTTCCAATGCTGCCCTGCAGGAAGTGAAGCGCTTGTATGAAGCCCGCAAGGCAGGGCACACAGGCAGTCTTGATCCCCTGGCTACTGGCGTATTGCCACTGTGTTTGGGAGAGGCGACGAAAATGTCGCAGTTCCTGCTGGATTCGGACAAGGGCTACCGGACGCGCATAAAGCTGGGAGTCAGAACCAGCAGCGGTGATAGCGAAGGCGAAGTGATCGAGCATCACGACAGCATTGGTGTAAGCCGGGAACAGATTGAATCGGCGCTGGAGAATTTTCGCGGTGAGATTGAGCAATTACCGCCGATGTATTCAGCCCTGAAGAAAGACGGTGTGCCGCTTTACAAGCTGGCACGCCAAGGCAAGACAGTAGAGCGCGAACCGCGACAGGTCAGCATCTACAGTATCGAGCTCACGGCCTTCATCGATGATGAGCTGGAGCTGGAGATCGAGTGCAGCAAGGGCACCTATATTCGGGCCATTGCTGATGACCTGGGTCAGGCTCTGGGATGCGGTGCCCATGTAGTGGCTTTGCACAGGACCAGAGCCGGCAGTTTTACAGACAAAGACAGTATCAAGTTCGATGAACTGATACAGGAAAAGGAAGCCAATGGACTTGAGGGCCTGGACCGATTGCTGTGTCCCATGGACATGGCAGTTGCGAACCTGCCACAGGTAAGGCTTCCGGAAATTACCGCCAGTCAGGTCAAGCACGGACAGGCAGTATTGGTACGACATCTACCGGCAGAAGGGCTGGTACGGTTGTACGAAGAAGAGCAATTTATTGGCATCGGCGTCATCGACGAAGATGGTAAGGTTGCTCCAAAACGTTTGGTTGTCAACGCCGACCAGTGAGGTCCGGGCAACCAGATTTTATTAACCAGGACTGATTCAGGTAACTATCAATATGCGTGGTTATTCTGATTTATAAGGAAGTTGAATTCGTCTGACAGTTTCGTAATGAAGATGTCATGTCGAATTGTTTAACTGCATATTTGGAGAAACGAAAATGGCTTTATCGGCTGAACGTAAAGAAGAGATCATTAAAGAGTACGCACAAGGCGAAGGTGATACCGGTTCCCCCGAGGTTCAGGTAGCACTGCTGACTGCCAACATTAATGATCTGCAGTCCCATTTCAAAGAGCATATTCATGATCACCACTCACGTCGCGGTCTGATCCGCATGGTGAACAGCAGAAGAAAGCTCCTTGATTACCTCAAGCGCAAAAATGTCGAGAGATATGCCTCGCTGATCAAGCGACTTGGGCTGCGTCGATAAGAGTAAATTAAAGTAGATGGGCGGGCACCCGATGCAGGAATTTGGTGCCCGCTGAGGAATGATTAGGAAATAAAATATGTTTAATCCAGTAAGCAAGACTTTCCAGTATGGCGATCAAGAAGTCACATTGGAGACTGGCAAAATTGCAAGACAAGCGACTGGAGCCGTTGTTGTCACCCAGGGTGATACCAAGGTGCTGGCAACTGTTGTAGGAAGAAAACAGGCAAACCCCGGTCAGGACTTTTTCCCCCTGACTGTAAACTATCAGGAAAAGACCTATGCTGCGGGCAAGATCCCCGGTGGTTTTTTCAAACGGGAAGGTCGTCCGACTGAAAAGGAAACACTGACTTCCCGTCTGATCGACCGTCCCATTCGTCCCTTGTTCCCGAAGGGTTTCATGAATGAGGTACAGGTTATCTGTACAGTAATTTCCGGCGGCAAGGACACCGATCCCGATATCGCTGCCATGATTGGCGCCTCAGCGGCGCTGGCCATCTCCGGTATTCCCTTTGCTGAACCCATTGGCTGTGCCCGGGTCGGTTACGACAATGAAAAGGGATACATCCTCAACCCTGACTATGAGACGCTGGAGTCTTCCGAGCTGGACATGGTTGTGGCCGGTACCCAGTCCGCGGTACTGATGGTGGAATCAGAGGCCAAGCAGCTCTCTGAAGACCAGATGCTGGGAGCGGTATTGTTCGCTCACCAGGAGATGCAGGTGGTTATCAATGCCATCAATGAGCTGAAAGCCGAGGCTGGCAAGCCGGCCTGGGACTGGCAGCCTGCGGAAGAAAATACTTCCCTGAAGGACAGGGTCGCCGCGGAATTTGCCGCTCAGGTCACCGAGGCCTATCAGATTTCCGACAAGATGCAGCGTTATGACGCCATCGGCGAAATCAAGGCCAAGGCTATCGAGACGCTGGCCGACGAAGAGGCTGGCATCAGCGAAGGTGATGTTGCGGAAGTTTTCTCTGCTTTGGAGAAGAGCACAGTTCGTAACCGTATCCTCGACGGCAATCCCCGCATCGACGGCCGCGACACCAAGACTGTCCGTGCCATCGAAGTGGAAACCGGCGTATTGCCCAAGGCTCATGGTTCCGCCTTGTTTACCCGTGGCGAAACCCAGGCTCTGGTGGTGACCACTCTCGGCCCGCTGCGTGAAGCGCAGTTGATCGAAGGTCTGGATGGCACCAACAAGGACGGCTTCATGTTGCATTACAACTTCCCGCCATACTCTGTCGGTGAAGCGGGCTTCATGGGTGGCCCCAAGCGCCGTGAGATCGGCCATGGTCGTCTTGCCAAGCGCGGCGTCATGGCGGTCATGCCCAAGGAAGAAGATTTCCCCTATGCCATTCGTGTGGTTTCTGAGATTACTGAATCCAATGGTTCCAGCTCCATGGCCAGTGTCTGTGGTTCCTCACTGGCGCTGATGGATGCGGGTGTGCCCGTGTCTGCACCGGTAGCTGGTATTGCCATGGGGCTGATCAAGGAAGGTGAGCGCTTTGCGGTGCTGACCGACATCCTGGGTGATGAGGATCACCTGGGCGACATGGACTTCAAGGTGGCCGGCACTTCCAACGGCGTAACTGCCCTGCAGATGGATATCAAGATCCAGGGTATTACCGAAGAGATCATGGAAATCGCTCTGGAGCAGGCCCATGCCGCGCGCCAGCATATTCTCGGCGAAATGAGCAAGGCCATCTCCGAGGCCCGTGCTGATGTTTCCGAGAATGCACCTTCCATGGCCATGCTGAAGATTGACCCGGACAAGATCCGTGATGTGATCGGTAAGGGTGGTGCTGTCATCCGCGGTATTACCGAGGATACCGGCGCCTCTGTCGACATCGATGACGATGGCAATGTCCGTATCTACGGCGAAGATGCGGCCTCACGCGATGCCGCTGTGGCAGCTGTAGAGGCCATCACGGCCGAAGCTGAAGTGGGTCGACTCTATACCGGCAAGGTTGCCCGTATCGTTGACTTCGGTGCCTTTGTCACTATCCTGCCCGGCAAGGACGGCCTTGTGCATATTTCACAGATCTCCAAGGATCGTGTTGAAGATGTGAACGAGTACCTGACTGAAGGCCAGGAAGTGCTGGTGAAATGCACAGACCTGGATGCCCGTGGTCGCATCAAGCTGAGCATGAAGGAAATCACCGACGAAGAAAAAGCAGAACACGCTGAAGCTGAGTAAGCTTGTTTCGCTGAGCAATAAAAAGCCCCGGGCCTGTTACAGGTTCCGGGGCTTTTTTATTTGTCTTGTGTTTTCGCTTTTAGGTTTAGGCCTGGCTGCCCGGGGCACTGCCCATGCCCGCTTTTCCGAGCTCCTCTGCTGCTGCCGAAGCGTCTGATTGTCGTGCCTGGCGCCAGGCCGAAGGGGTCATGCCGAAGCGCTCCTTGAAGGCCTTGTTGAAGACTGACAGGGACGAATAACCCACATCCAGAGCAATGCTGGAAATAGGCATGCTGGAGTCGTTCAGCAAACGGCTGGCCTCGTCTATGCGGTAGTTATTGAGAAACTGATTGAAATTCCGGTACTGCATGCCCTGATTGATGATCCGCCGCAGGCGGTACTCCTGCATGGACAGGGCATCGGCCAGGTCGGAAATGGTCAGCCCCTGCTGGGCATAGAGTCGATCCTTTTCCATCAATTCACTGATTCGCCCCATCAACTCCGGTTCTACTCTGGGCTGGGCTTCGCTGTTGGTCTCAGTGCTTCGGGGACTGACCACGCGCTCTGATACCAGGCTCATGGCTTCACTGCTGAGACGGAAGATAAACAGGTTCAGCAAGAAGGCTCCCAAAAACAGCGCCAGATTATAGGCCACCGTCGGAATCACCGGATTGATCTGGGTTGTGATGAAGCCCATGCCCACAATAATGGAGATGAGAATGCCCAGGAACACCACAAAAATAACCCGCAGGCGGCGGCGCTGTTCCACCAGATCGGTGGAATAACCCTGATAGGCCAGATAGATGGCGTGGACAGAAAAGACCAGCATGATGAACTGGGTGCTGACCTGTACCAGGAAATAGAAAGCCAGGTTATCCAGCAGTTCAGGATTACTCAGGGCCAGGGCATTGCCAATGCCCCGTACGACGATGAAATAGACGATGGCAGCCCAGGCGATAACGGGCACCTTGCCACTGTCGGTAAAGAGCTGTAAAGCGATCAGCCATAGCAGGAAGGGAGCCAGGGTGGCCAGCCGCCACAACACAAAGCTGGTGAGGCTGCCGGCCAGGACAAATGTCATGGAGGTCAGCACAAAGGCCCCCAGGCAGAGGCTGAACAGGGACATCAGGCGGGGTAAAACACCCTTGTAGTGGGTGAGGAAATACACGCCAAGCAGGGCCAGTTGGGAAAAGGCCAGGGCTGCGATGATGTCATTGGTCCAGAGCATTCAGGCAAGATAGTGCAGGGGCCAGGGCTTTGCAATATGAGAGGGCGCATCACGAAAATAAGGGCTCAAAATTCCCCAAAATCCATCAAATTGATGAAAATCCGCATGGGCCGTGGCTCTCAGGCCATTGGCCCGGGAGCGGGTTTTCCAGAAATCGTCAGCAATATTTCGGAATATGTAAGACTTGGCAGCGGAACTCTGTTTGAATTAGGCTGTAACAAGATCAACAGCTGGGAAACTCTGGTTTCCGGCCCGTTGCCAAGACGAAATCTGACAATCAGATCGGATATAAACCCAAGGAGAGACAGCATGTCCCTGCACAAGCGAATTCTGAGCCCTTCAGTAGCCCAGGCTCTTGCCGCGGCCGCCCTGTTGCTGCTGCCCGGCCTGGCCGCAGCCCAGCAAACTACGGATGTAACCTTTCATAAAGACATAGAGCCGATTCTGCAGCGCAGCTGCCAGAATTGTCACCGTCCCGCCGGTGTGGCACCCATGTCACTGGTGACCTATGACGAAGTAGCGCCCTTTGCCGGTCTGATCGAGTACAAGACCCAGTTGCGGGACCGGGCCGGTGCCATGCCACCCTGGTACGCAGAAAAGGACATCGGTATTCAGGAGTTCAAGAACGACCCTTCCCTGTCTGACGAAGAACTGGCCAAGATTTCCGCCTGGGCCCGCGGCGGCACCCCCAAGGGTGACCCTGCCGATGCCCCGGAGCCGCTGGTATTCGATGACAGCATGAAGTGGACAGCCGGCGAGCCCGACCTGATTGTCAGCACCGAGTCTGTGACCATGGAAGGCGGCAGCCCTGACTGGTGGGGTGATATTCCCCGGGTCCGTATTCCCCTGGAAGAAGACCGCTATGTGAAGTCGGTGGAAATCGTGGAGGTGAACGATGTGCCTACCGAAGGTACTGGCCGTGCCACAGTAGGTGGCCGCTTTATCTTCCACCACATGATCTGGTCCACTGCGGAGCTGGATGAAAACGGCAATCGTATCGAAGACTCTGTTACCAGCTGGCCGGTACACGAAGTGGGTCGAAACCCGGACATCTTTGACCCGGACGCAGGCCGACTGTTGCGCGCCGGCTCCTATGTGTACTCCGATTCTGTGCATTTGCACTCCAATGGCATTGATACCACCGGCCATCTGGAAATCGGTTTCCGGTTTCATGACAAAGACTATGAGCCCAAATATGAGCGTGCCCTGGTGAGCCTGGGTAATGGTGTGGACATCAGTATTGCCGGTAATGAAGACGGCCAGGAACTGCATGCCTATTCGGTTCTGAACCAGCACACCAAGATCATTACTTTCGAGCCCCATCTGCACGCCCCCGGCGAGCGCATGTGTCTGGAAGCCATCTGGGGCTATACCGTGGAAACCCTGTCCTGTGTGGGCTATGACCACAACTGGGTGCGCGGTTATCCCTATGCCGACCACGCTGCGCCAATTTTGCCCAAGGGCACAATCCTGCATATTGTGGGCTATATGAACAATACCGAGACCAACCCCAATGTGCCCGATCCGCGTAACTGGCAAGGTTCCGGCAACCGTTCGGTAACCAATATGTTTATCGATCTGGGAATTCGGGTGGCCCTGTCAGAAGAGGATTTCTTTGAAGAAATGGCAGAGCGACGTCGGGTACTGAATCTTGGCCCCAATGACCACGTCATTGGTTGCCCGCTCTGTAACGCGCCATTGGTGGCACCGGTAGAGGATCCTGAATCGGATCCGACCCTGGTTGCCGGCGGTGCCGACTAGGAAAGTGATTCGGATGGTAATCCCTGCTTGAGACGGTAACAGGGAGTATCAACTGGATACTGGTTCTCTCCAGGCTTCTAGCCTTACCAGTAGCAAATAAAAAGGGCGGTTTATAACCGCCCTTTTTTTATGGCTGGCCGTTGCCAGGCCATTGCTGTCACATGCTACGACGGTATTGCCCGCCCACCTCGAAAAAAGCCTCGGTGATCTGTCCCAATGAGCAATGGCGCACGGCCTGCATCAGCTCGGCAAAGATATTGTCACCCCTGGCCGCCGCTTCCTTGAGTCGCAGCAGGGCCTGGGCCGATTCTCCTTGATGACGCTCCTGGAAAGTCTTCAGACGCTCGATCTGACTCTGTTTTTCCGCCTCGGTTGAGCGCGCCAGCTCAATATCCATCTCCGGTTCAGGCTCGGGATTCTCGAAGGTATTGACACCGATGATGGGCAGGCTGCCATCATGTTTGCGGTGTTCATAAACCATGGATTCGTCCTGTATCCTGCCGCGCTGATAACCCGTCTCCATAGCGCCAAGTACACCCCCACGCTCGGAGATGCGCTCGAATTCACAGAGCACTGCTTCTTCAACCAGATCAGTCAGCTCTTCGATAATGAAGGAGCCCTGATTGGCATTCTCGTTCATGGTCAGGCCCCATTCCTTGTTGATGATCAGCTGGATCGCCATGGCACGGCGCACCGACTCTTCGGTGGGGGTTGTGATGGCTTCATCATAGGCATTGGTGTGCAGGCTGTTGCAGTTGTCATAAATGGCAATCAGAGCCTGCAGGGTGGTGCGAATATCATTGAAGGACATCTCCTGGGCATGCAGGGAACGACCAGAGGTCTGGATATGGTATTTCAGCTTCTGGCTGCGTTCATTGGCGCCATAGCGGAAGCGCATGGCGGTGGCCCAGATGCGCCGCGCCACCCGACCCATAACGGTGTACTCCGGGTCCATGCCATTGGAGAAAAAGAATGACAGATTGTGGGCAAAATCATCCACGGCCATGCCCCGGGCCAGATAGGCTTCAACGAAGGTGAAGCCATTGGCCAGGGTAAAGGCAAGCTGCGAGATGGGATTGGCGCCAGCCTCGGCAATGTGATAGCCGGAAATGCTCACCGAATAAAAGTTGCGCACTTCATTGGCGGTAAAATACTCTTGGATATCCCCCATCACCTTGAGGCTGAATTCCGTGGAAAAAATGCAGGTATTCTGGCCCTGATCCTCCTTGAGAATATCTGCCTGCACCGTGCCCCGTACATTACGCAGGGTGTGCTGCCGCAGGGCTTCCAGTTCCTCGCCTTCGGGCTCCTGGCCATTGTCTGCAACGAAGCGCGCCACTTGTTGATCGATGGCGGCATTGAGGAACATGGCGAGAATCGTGGGGGCCGGGCCATTGATAGTCATGGAGACACTGGTGGCGGGGTCGCACAGGTCAAAGCCATCATACAGTGCCTTCATATCATCCAGGGTGGCGATGGAAACACCGGAGTTTCCGACTTTGCCATAGATGTCCGGCTGAATGGCCGGATCGAAACCGTACAGGGTCACCGAATCAAAAGCGGTGGACAGGCGTTTGGCGTCAGAATGCTCGGACAGTTGTTTGAAGCGGCGATTGGTCCGGAAAGCATCGCCCTCGCCGGCAAACATGCGGGTGGGATCTTCGGAATCACGCTTGAATTGAAAAACGCCCGCAGTATAGGGGAAACGGCCCGGCACATTCTCCCGCAGCAACCATTTCAGCAATTCGCCGTGATCTTCAAATCGGGGCAGGGCTACCCTTGGCACCTGAGTGCCGGATAACGACTGACGTTTCAGTTGGGTATGAATCTCCCGGTCGCGTACCTTGACGGTGTACTGATCACCGCTGTAATCCTCCACCAGCTTTGGCCACTCTTCCAGCAGGCGACGGCAACGGCCATCCAGTGCGGTTTCTTTCTTGCTGATCAGATCATCAAGGCCCTTGCTTTCATCTTCGCCCGCTGCCGCCAGCATGGCCTTGCTGGCCATGAGCTGTTGGCGCTCTCTGGCCAGGCGCGCCTGCTCATCAATCTGGCGGTGATAGTCCCGTACCGTTTCGGCAATCTCTGCCAGATAGCGCTGGCGTTGGGCCGGAATAATCAGGGTTTTCTCCGATGAGACCTTGTTGCTGACTTTGGGCAGGTAACTCTCAAAATCGGCAAGACCGTGTTTTGCCAGTTCACTGCGAAGGCACTGGTACAGGGCGGTGATGCCGTCATCATTGAATTTGGATGCGATGGTGCCGTAAACCGGCATGTCCTCCGGGGACTTGTCGAAGGCCTCCCGGTTCCTCTGCACCTGTTTGCTGACATCGCGCAGGGCATCTTCGCTGCCCTTGCGGTCAAACTTGTTGATGGCGAAGACATCGGCAAAGTCCAGCATGTCGATCTTTTCCAGTTGGCTGGCGGCGCCAAACTCGGGAGTCATCACATACAGGGAAGTGTCTACATAGGGCACAATGCCAGCGTCGCCCTGACCAATTCCAGGGGTCTCTACAATAATCAGGTCAAAGCCTGCCACCTGCATGGCCGCCAGGATCTCGCTCAATCGTTCCGGAATCTCTACTGCCGCATTCCTGGTTGCCAGGGAGCGCATGAAAATATTCGGGTGGTCAATGGCATTCATGCGGATGCGGTCACCAAGAAGGGCGCCACCTGTCTTTTTTCGGGTGGGATCAATGGCAAGTATGGCGATGCGCAGTTTGTCGGCGGAGTCCTGACGAAAGCGGCGTACTATTTCGTCAGTTGATGAAGATTTGCCGGCTCCGCCAGTGCCAGTGATTCCCAGTATCGGGGTATGCTTGCCCTGGCTGGCGAGCTTGTTCAGCAGCTGCAGTTGTTCGTCACTATACAAGCCGTTTTCAATGGCTGTGATTGCTCGAGTCAGCAGCAGTGAATCGTGATTCTGCAAGTCCTCCAATGCCGGCGGAGCAGGGCGCTGCTGACCGCTAACACAGCGTCGCAGCATATCGTCGATCATGCCCTGCAGGCCGAGTTGCTGACCATCCTGGGGTGAATAGATACGGGTGACACCGTAATCGTGCAATTCCTGAATTTCTGCCGGAATAATGACACCGCCACCGCCGCCAAAAATCCTGATATGACCGGCGCCCAGCTCCCGCAGCTTGTCCACAAGATATTTGAAATATTCGATGTGGCCACCCTGATAGGAACTGATAGCGATGGCGTCGGCGTCTTCCTGGACTGCCGCCTCGACAATTTCCTGTACTGACCTGTTATGGGCCAGATGGATGACTTCGGCGCCACTGGCCTGCAGTATGCGACGCATGATATTGATTGCCGCATCGTGACCATCGAACAGGCTGGCGGCGGTAACGAAGCGAATGAACGGTTTTTGATCCAGCTGGGATTCATTCGCTTCACTGGATTCTTGCAAGCTAACTACGCTCAATTTATTCCCCCCTCCCTTGTTACAGGGACACAGGCCCACAGGGCCCGACATGTCCGGTCATCCCTTTGACCGGATTGCTAGTGTAGCCTAACTGAGGTGGTCTTTTACAGTTGCCAGCCGTCGTTCGTCGACTCTGGGGGCTGCCTCACAGCGGGTCTGTCAATCCTTGAGTAATTCGGTATCGTAGCCCAGTTCCTGCAGCTTCTGACGGATATCCTGGCTCTGCTTGACGTCTCGGGTTTCCACGGTCACATAGAGGTCTGCCTTGCGCACCGGCACCGTGCCAAACAGGCGCTGGTGTGACACTTCGAGGATATTACCGCCCATGTCGCCAATGACTTCCGCCACGTCGGACAGGGTTCCCGGCAGATCCTCGATCTTGATCAGGTAGCGGACAATGCGACCCTTGCGGGCCAGGCGGCGCATGAGAATTGAGGCCAGGATGCGGGAATCGATATTGGCGCCGCAGAGAATGATGCCATTGCTGCCGTCCCTGAATTTTTCAGGCGCAGTCATCACCGCCGCCAGGCCCGCAGCGCCGGCACCTTCGGCAACGGTTTTCTCGATTGTCAGCAACAGATAAATAGCTTCCTCGATGGTTTCTTCATTCACCAGAATGATGTCATCCACGAGTTCCTCAATCACCGCCATGGTGAGCTCACCCGGATGTTTCACCGCAATGCCTTCGGCGATGGTTGAGCCTCCCGGGGGTGGCGGCAACTTGTGCAGCAGATTGTAAGCGCTGGCATAGTTTTCCACTTCCACGCCAATGATGCGGACATCCGGTTTCAGCGCTCTGGCGGCCGTGGCAACTCCGGCGATCAGACCACCTCCACCGATGGGTACAATCAGCGTGTCCAGATCCGCTTTGGTCTTGAGCATCTCAAGTGCCACTGTGCCCTGGCCAGCCATGATGTCCGGATCATTGAACGGGTGGATAAAAACCAGCCCTTCCTGCTCGGCTATCTGTCTGGCCTTGCTGCTGGCCTCGTCAAAATTGCTTCCCTCAAGAATCACCCGGGCGTTGAAATTCTCAGTGTCCTGGACCTTGACGATGGGCGTGTTCCTGGGCATGACAATGGTTGCGGGAATACCCAGGCCCTGGGCGTGGTAGGCCACCGCCTTGGCATGATTGCCTGCCGACATGGCAATAACGCCAGTGCGCCGTTCTGTTTCATCCAGTTGTCGCAGCTTGTTGAGTGCGCCTCTTTCCTTGAAGGAGGATGTAAACTGGAGATTATCGAACTTGAGCCAGATTTCGGCGCCGATGATCTCAGACAGGGTTCGGGATCGTTCGAATGCCGTATCCAGCACGGTATCTTCAATACGCCGGGCTGCTTCCTGTATGTCTTGCAGTGAAATGCTCATTGCTGTTCCTTTGGGTGGGTCCGGAATTATCTCAGCCGGAGCGGCAGGCTGGGGTCTGGCTCCAGCAAAATGACAGGAAATCACATTCCGGACAGTCTTTCCATGGCATAATCCTGCGGACGGCCCCGAAACCATGTATTCGGGCCAGGGGTCAATCCGGCCGGCTTAAGTCTGGCGGTGCATTTGTTATAGTTAGAGCATGCCATCAATTCCCAAGCGCACGGTGCTGAAAAGGCAATCGCTGCACGCTCCGTTGCTGTTTCCAGGCCAGTTTCAATCACGCTGTCCGCCCGCTGTGCCTGTTTGTTCACGCTCTGCTGCGGGGACTGCAAGCGCAAAACTACCGGCTTTGCTGACGCTTCTGGCAATTCTGGCACTGCCTCTGGCGGCCATAGCCCAACAGCCCTCCCTTGAAATTGAAGGCGCCGAAGCTGCGCTGGCAGCCAATATCCGTGCCCATGTCAATCTGCCGGACCTTGAATGCAGTAGCAGTACTCTGCGTCTGTCGAGGTTTCTGCCGGGCATTCGCCAGAGTGTGGTGCGGGCCGGAAGGGCGCTGGGTTATTACCAGTTGCGGCAGAGCAGCCGCTTCGAAAGTCTTGATGATTGCTGGCAGCTCAGTGTGCAGGTGGAGCCAGGTGAACCGGTTCGCGTGGACCAGATCGATATCAGCATCGACAGCAATAGCGAACTGTTTCAGTCAGTGCTCCAGGAATTGCCGCTGCGCAGTGGTGAACAATTGAACCAGAGCGCCTACGAGCAGATCAAGACAGACCTCAGTGCTGTGGCGGTGGAGCATGGCTTTTTCGACGCCCGTTACAACCGGTCGGAGTTGCAAATGGATCTGGTGGAGAACAGTGCTGATGTGCTGCTGGAATTTTCGCCGGGTCCCCGTTACCAGATTGGTGCCATCAGGATTGAGGAAATCGATGCTCTGTCTTCAGATTTTGTCGCCCGTTTTTTTGGTATCGAGGCAGGCGATGACTATTCTTCGCAAGCAGTTCTTGGCATACGCAATTCACTGAATAGCAGTCATTACTTTTCGTCGGTATCGGTAACACCACAGATCAGTCAGGCAGTGGACCGTCAGGTGCCGATCCAGATTGGCCTGTCCATGCGCCCGAAAATCATGTACGCCGTCGGTGTTGGCGTCACAACTGATATTGGTCCGCGACTGCGACTGGATTATGAAAATCGCTATCTCAACAGGCGCGGCCATAGTTGGCAGGGCAATGCCGGCCTGTCTCCGGTGCAACAGAACCTGGACCTGAGCTATCGCATTCCCCTGAGAAACCCTGCCACCGAGAGTCTGGAATTCTCCACCGGTTATCTGGCTGAAGACACCGATACCTTTAAAAGCAATTCCAGCAAGATGGTAGCTACTTACAGTTTCATCAATAACTGGCAATGGCGACAACAGCTGTTCCTGGGTTACCAACACGATGAGTCGGACATCAGTGGTGAAACGGTTGTCGCCGACTTTGTGATTCCCGGTATCAGTCTGGATCGTACCCGTGCCGATGATGCTCTGTATCCGGCACGGGGCTGGCGTCTGTTTGCTGAGTTGAAAGGTGCTTCTGACACCCTGTTGTCCTCGGAAAATTTTCTGCAGTTAAACTTCTCCGGCAAGGCTATTGAGTCATTTGCCGACAGCCGCTTGCTGTTTCGCTTCGATCTGGGCACCACCGTGACGGAGAATATTGACGAGTTGCCCACCTCAATCCGCTATTTCACCGGTGGTGACCAGTCGGTGCGAGGCTACAAATATGAATCACTGGGCCCGGAAAACGAGGCAGGTGAAGTGATCGGAGGCAAGCATAATATTGCCCTGAGCCTGGAAGCGGATTTCCCCATTGCCAATAACTGGAAGCTTGCTGTTTTTGCGGACACCGGCAATGCCTTCAATGATTTCACTGACTTTGAATTCAAGACCGGTGCCGGTGTGGGCCTGCGCTGGCTATCTCCAATAGGGCCTATTCGAGTTGATCTGGCTTCTGCGCTGGACATGGACAATGAACTGCGACTGCATATCACTATGGGGCCGGACCTGTGATTGCTTCCCGACCATTACGTTATCTGGCCTGGTTCCTCATCAGTCTGCTATTGCTGCTGATGACCCTGCTGGCTGTGGCAAGTACTTTTCTGGCAACAGAAACCGGTAGTCAGTGGCTGACCCGTCGCGCCATCGAGCAGGTTTCGGCTCAGGATAATTTGTCCCTGACTGTGGAGGAAATTCGCGGCAATCTGTTGCAGGGACTGCAATTACAAGCTCTGCAATACAGTGATAGTCGCGTTGAGGTGCAGGTACAAGAGCTGACAGCAGCCTGGAATCCCTGGTCCTTGCTGGCGGGCAGCCTGCAAATGTCGCAAGTCGGGATCCGACAAGTTGCTGTGCGATTGCTACCGGCGGAGCAGGCAGCGTCAGCGCCTGCAACAGAGAACCCGCTTGCCGGTTTTGAGTTTGCACCACTGCCGGTGGCTGTCGAAGTGGCCAGCCTGACTCTGGACAGCTTGAGCTTTACGAATGAGCAGCAGCAAATAGTCATTGATCGGCTTGATGGCAGTGTCAGTCTGCAGGACCGAAACCTGCGCATAACAGGCCTGCATCTGGAAGCAGCACAGGGTTCAATTCAAGGGGCCATTTCAGTGCAACTGGCGGCGAATCTGCCGCTGGAGATAGATCTGGACTGGCGCTACCAGGAGTCTTTGCCGTTACAGCTCGACGCAGCAGCAGGGCATCTGCATCTGGCTGGAAGCCTGGCCAATCTGGAGATTGATCACGCTTTAACTGAGCCTTTTATGATCCGCAGCCGGGGGTCGGTGCAGCCTTTTACGGAGCAGGGGCCGACTCTGGACATCGCTCATAGCGCCGGGCAATTGCTGCTGGAACTGGAAGCGATGACGCTGGAACTGGAGTCACTACAACTCGGCACCAGCGGCCGCCCTGACAATCTCGGTCTGGCCTTGCAAAGCAATCTGTTGCAACCCTGGGGGCCCCTGGAGATAGATCTGCAGGCTGCACTGGCAGACAACCGTTTGTCCGTCGACTCCCTGAGCCTGCTTAGCAGCGGTGGCGAAAGTGAGTTGCAGGGAAGTGTGGACTTCTCCGGTGATTTGCAGGCCGAGGGTGAGTTCACTATTGCCGAAGCCAGTCCATTACAAGCGCTGAATCTTTCTGCTCCGGTAAGTCTCAGTGATTTGCGTGCCGAAGGGAATTTCGCCCTGCGCATGGAGAATGATCAACCCCGGATCGAGTTGAGTCTTGGTGAAAGCAGTGTAGTCATGAATGATTATGCCCTCACCGGCAGTGGCAATGTGAGTTGGGCGGATTCATCCCTGAGCGTGAGCAATCTGCTGCTGCAAAGTGATGCCAATTCCCTGGCCCTGAATGGGGCTCTGGCGGAGGCTGAGGCGCAGCTGCAATTCTCACTCGATGCCCCCAGACTGGAACAATTCGTTCCGGGCTTACAGGCCCGGGCCACAGGCACTGGCAGTCTGTCCGGCACCCTCGCCGAACCTGTAGTGGCAATGGAGTTGCGTCTCGAAGATGTGGCCAGCGAATGGGCTGAGCTGGCCAGCGTGAACATCACTGCCAATGGTAATCCCGATAATTATCAGGCCCAGTTGGAACTGGCCACAGGCAGCTTGTTGCCTGCGGGTGCTGATATCGCACTGCAGCAGGCCAGTCTCACCTTTAGCGGTAATCGTCAGGCCCATGAGCTCGACTTGCAGATCGACACTGAACCCGCCAGTGCCGAACTGGGACTCAGTGGTGGTTTCGTTGACGCTGAGACACTGGATTGGCGAGGACGCCTGGAGACTGCAAATCTGAACAGTGACGCTGGTAGCTGGCAGATGCTTGCCGCCAGCAATCTGAGCTATATCAACCAGCAGTTCACCGTACCGTCCAGTTGCTGGTCCTATGGCCAGGTGCAGCTGTGCCTGGAACTGCAGCCTGCAGAGCAGTCCGGCCGGTACATCGCCGAGGGTTCCCTGAGCAACTTTCCGCTGGAGGAATTCAATACACTTGTCGCCGATGAAGAACCATTGCTGGCACTGGCGCAGATTCCCCGCTTGCCGGAAGGAGTGAGCCTGAGTGGTGAGGCCAGTAGCAGCCTGTTCGTAGAGTTTGGCGGTGATCAGGGGCCGCGCTTCGATTTTACCGCGATCAGTGAAGCTGCAGTGCTCACTTTGCTGAGTAATCAACAGGATGAATTTGGCGCCGCCACTACCGCTGAAGAAGTGATCTCCCAGGATTACCGCTGGCAGCGCTTGTCCCTGCAGGGCAGCTTTCAGAATGAGCGCTGGCAATTCAATAGTCGTGCGCAATTGAATACCGATCATATCCAGGACTCGGATCTGGAACTGGCCGGCAATCTGCAGGCAAGCTTGCAGATTGACCCAGCCCGGCAACTCAGCGGCAGCGCCGAGGCGAATTTTGATGATCTGGGTTGGGTTGCAGCCTTTATTCCCGAGTTAAGTGATGTCAGTGGTGTGCTGGACAGCAATCTGCAATTTGCCGGTAGTCTGGATGCACCGCGCCTGACCGGAGAACTGCGGGTCAATGGCGGAGCATTTCATATTGAGCGATTGGGTGTCGACTACAGCGATTTCGAGTTTTTCCTGGCCAGTGAAAATGCCCGCCAGGCGACGCTGGAAGGCAGTGTCGCCTCCACCGCGGGCTTCCTCACATTCAACGGCCAGGCTACTGGCATTAATAGCAGCAACTGGACCGTGCAGGCCGAAATTGAAGGCGAGCAATTTCAGTTGGCCAGTTTGCCTGATCTGTTGCTGGATGTTTCACCCCGGGTAAGCCTTGACGCCAATAGCCAGCGCATCGCCTTGAACGGCACTCTGGATGTGCCTCTTCTGGACCTGACCCTGCGGGAACTGCCAGCGTCAGCAGTGGATATCAGCCGTGATGTGGTGATAGTGGACTACCCGCAAGACCGGCCAGAACTGGCCTTGTCTTTCAGCAGTGGCCAAACCGCTATCTTCGATTTGCCACTGGCCCTCAATCTGGATCTGGTGCTGGGCGAGCAGGTGAATCTTCAGGGTTTTGGGCTGGATGCCGCGTTGGCGGGAAGCCTGAATATTCAGCAAGCGGCCAGTGGCAACAATCTCACTTATGGGGAGCTGGAAATTACCCAGGGCAGCTTCGGTATCTATGGTCAAACCCTGAGTCTCAGCGATGGCAAGCTGCTGTTTCTGGGCAACTACAGTAACCCGGCTCTGGATATTCGCGCTGTCCGGGAAGTACAGGACCTCACCGTGGGTGTGTTGATGAATGGCACCCTGAAGAATATTGAAAGTGAACTGTTTTCAACACCAAACCTGCCGGAAAATGAAATACTGGCGGTGCTGGTAACCGGCAGGCCGTTCTCCCAACTGCAGTCTTCGGACAGCGATGCCATGGTGGGCGCCATTGCCAGCCTGGGCATTCGGCAGAGTCAGGCACTGACCAACCAGATTGCCGATCGCTTCGGCCTCGATACGGTGGCCATCACCAATACCGGCAGCATTGATAGCAGCACTCTGACGGTAGGTAAATATCTCACGCCTGATGTCTTTATTCGCTACGGGGTAGGCCTTTTTGACAATACCTCGAAGGTGGCCGTGGACTACCTGATCACTGATCGCCTGACGCTGCAGGCGGAATCAGGTGAGTACCAGAGTATTGATTTTACCTATCGCGTCGAACGCTAGAACCACTTCAGGCGCTTGAACAAATAGACCTGCCCGACTACGACAACGGTCAGAATGGCACAAAAAATCAGAAAGGCATCCGCAACATCGCTGCCGGGTATGCCGCCCACATTGATGCCCAGCAGGCCGGTAAGAAAACCCAGTGGCAAAAAGATCGCCGCGATAACCGACAGCATATAAAGATTGCGATTCATGCGATCGGACAGGGCGTTGCCCAACTCATCCTTGATAATCTGGCCTCTCTCCCGGGTGGCGTCCAGGTCTTCGATATAGCGGGTGACCCGGTCAAGGGATTCCATCAGTTTGCGCTTGTGGGCTGCGTCCAGCCAACTGATTTCGGCATTGCGCAGACTGGCAATGACGTCTCTCTGGGGGGCGATATAACGCTTGAACACGATGGCCTGTTTGCGCAGGGTAGTTATGGCCTGGCGGTCTTCGGCGTCGGGATTTTCCATCACCTGTTCTTCCAGTGTATCCAGTTGATCATCCAGGGATCGCAGTACCGGTTCCATGCGTTCAAACAGACGGGTGATCAGGGTAGTGAGAAAATCACCAGTGTTTTTCGGGCCACGCCCGCTTTCAAGTCTTTCCCTGATGTCGATGACGGCCTTCAGTCTGCGCAGGCGGACACTGATGATATTGCTGCCGTAGATCCACAGGCGCACCGACACCATATCTTCAGGATGAGCATTGTCATTGAGATTAACACCGCGCAGTATCACCATGAGACCCTCGTCATAACTCAGGATGCGAGGTCGGGTTTCATCGGCCAGCAGGGCATCGATAATCAGCTCATCGGGAAGCTTGAGGTTTTCCAGCAGCCAGTCGCGGCAGCCTGGGATATTGGCATCCAGATGCACCCAGCTGACTGCCTCGGCGTCCAGGGCCTGCTGAATATCCTTGTGATCAATGGCGAGACCAGTTCCCTGTCCGTCGAATTGCAAGGCGTGCAAAATACAATCTGTCATAGTTCCTGACTCTTGTTACCGGTGGTTTCATCGTCAGCCTCTGGCTGCGTTGCTCGCAGCTGGCCGGATTTGATGTGCAGGTCCCGCTGCGGGAAGGGAATGCTGATACCCTGCTCGGCGAAGCGATCCCAGATTTCCATCATGACTTCGCTCTGGGGTTGCCAGCGTCCGTTCTGCACATCGTCAACCCAGAAGTGCAGGACAAAATCTACCGAGCTGTCACCAAAATTCCTGAGATAGACCTTGGGCTCCGGTTCATGCACACAACGGGGATGGTGTTTGGCGGCGGTCAGTAAAATTTTCTGCACCAGCTTCAGGTCCGAGCTGTAGGCAACGCCGATATTGATTTCAACCCGGGCACGATTATTGGAGAAGGTCCAGTTGGTGACCCGATTGGTAATGAAATCTTCATTGGGTATCAGGATTTCCTTGTTGTCGAAGGTTTCGATCAGGGTATAACGGGCGCCGGTTTTGCGAATAAAACCGGAGGTGCCATCACTGAGTTCTACCAGGTCTTCCACTTCAATGGATTTCTCCATCAGCAGAATCAGTCCGCTAATGAAATTGGCGGCGATTTTCTGCAAACCAAAGCCCAGGCCAATACCCACCGCACCACTGAACACCGTCAAAGTGGTCAGATCCAGTCCAATCAGATCAAGGCCAAGCAATGCCGCCAGTATATAGATCGTGATCTGGGCAATCTTGATGAACAGTTCCTTGTTGGCGGTGCGCACATTGGGAAAGCGACCAATCTGCTTCTCGGCAAATTCAACCAGCAGGGCACTGAGCCAGATCAGTATGGCAAAGGTAAGCAGGCCATTGATGATGTGATAGGCGCTGATCTGCTGCTCACCCAGGTTGATGGAGAGGCTTTCAGAATCGAGGAACTCCCGCACGGTTTGCAGCTCGCCGCTGGCATTGAAGACCAGAATGGTCACCAGGGCCAGAAATACCAGGATTTTGTTGACCCAGCCACGGGGTTTGAAGATTCGGGATATCAGGTTTGTCATGATTGCGGCCCAAGCGCATTATCCGGAACAGCATTGCCTGTTGTAAGGCGCTTCTGCAATTCCAAAGGAGTGGCAGACTTGCGACGGCTGGCCAACAGATTCAGGAATTCAACCAGTATGGAGAAGGCCATCGCAAAATAGATATAGGCTCGCGGGATATGCACGTCCAGCCCTTCGGCGATCAGGGTAACACCGATGAGAATCAGAAAGGACAGAGCCAGCATTTTGAAAGTTGGGTGGCGGTCGACGAATTCCCCAATTGCGCGGGCAGACAGCAGCATCACAACCATGGAAATCACAATGGCGATGACCATGATTGAAATATGATCTACCAGACCAACTGCGGTAATGACCGAATCCAGGGAGAACACCATGTCAATAACCGCAATTTGTCCGATCACGGCGGCAAAGGAACGGCTGTAATGTATCTGCTGGGCTGGCGTGATGTTCAGGCTTTCATGAATTTCATTGGTGGCCTTGGCCAGCAGAAACAGGCCTCCCAGCAACAAGATCAAATCGCGGCCGGAAATTTCCAGGCCAAATACAGTAAACCAGGGATTCACCAGGCCCATCACCCAGGCAATACTGAACAACAGCAGCAGGCGCATGAGCAGTGCCAGGGCCAATCCTATATTGCGTGCCGATTGTCTTTGCTGTTCGGGAAGTCTGGCAACCAGTATGGTTATAAAAACAATGTTGTCGATGCCAAGGACAATTTCCAGGGCAATCAGGGTTGATAATGCAACCCAGGTTTCGTACGAGGAGAATATTTCCATTGCTGTCTCAGTGAGTGGCCAGACTGCCGGCTCTGTCAGGTGAGCTTGTCATTCTATTCCGGGCCCAGCATATCCTCTGGCCTGACCAGGCGATCATAGTCTGCTTCGCTCAGCAGCTCCAGCGTTACCACCGCTTCGCGCAGGGACAGGCCATTTTCATGGGCATGTTTGGCCGCCCTGGCCGCATTGTCATAACCTATATGGGGGCTGAGGGCAGTCACCAGCATCAGGGATTGTTCGGTATAGTGTTTGAGCCGCTCTTCGTTGACAGTCAAACCGGACAGGCAATTGCTGGTGAAACTGCGTATGCAGTCTGCCAGCAAGCTTATTGATTCCATCAGGCAATGAATGATCAGGGGTTTGAAAACATTCAACTGGAATTGCCCCTGACTGGCGGCGATGCTGATGCTGCTGTGATTGCCCATGACCCGGACACAGACCATGGTGAGGGCTTCTATCTGGGTCGGATTAACCTTGCCGGGCATGATGGAACTGCCGGGCTCATTGGCCGGCAGGTTAAGCTCAGCCAGGCCGCAGCGCGGGCCGGAATTCATCAGGCGGATATCATTCCCCATCTTCATCAAGGCGGTAGCGAGCAGATTCAGCTGACCATGCAGATGCAGCAGGGCGTCATGGGCTGACAGCTGGGCAAATTTGTTACTGGCAGGTGAAAAACTCATGCCGGACAGCTGATTGATTTTCTCCACCACCGTGGCCGCCCATTGTTTGCGACTGTTCAGGCCGGTACCCACAGCGGTCCCGCCGATTGCCAGTTCGCTGATACCGGTCAGCGCCATCTCGATCTGTTGATGACTGAACTCCAGTTGGGCCCGAAAGGCGCCGAATTCCTGACCCAGAGTCACCGGGGTGGCATCCATCATATGGGTCCGGCCGCTGGTGATGTGGTCCTTGAATTGCACTTCCTTTGCAGCCAATCCCGAGATCAGCTCCGCCAGCGCCGGCAGCAGGGTTTCCCGGCTCAGCCGCATGGCACTGATATGCATCACCGTGGGGAAGCTGTCATTGGATGACTGGGAGCGATTGACATGGTCATTGGGATGCAACGGGGAATTGCTGCCCAGTTCGGCACCCGCTGCCTGATTGCCCAGATTGGCAATCACTTCATTGAGGTTCATATTGGTCTGGGTGCCGCTGCCGGTTTGCCAGACTGACAGGGGGAACTGGTCATCGTAATCGCCGGCAATGATGCGGTCGCAGGCCTGCTGAATCAGCGTGGACTGTTCAGTGGTCAGATCACCCAGCGCTTCGTTCGCCTGCGCCGCCGCCTTTTTAAGCAGGGCGAAGTCATGGATGAATACCGCAGGGAAACGGTCACTGCCAATGGCGAAGTTCTTCAGGGAACGCTGGCTTTGTGCGCCCCAGAATTTGTCGCCAGCGATCTCTACCTCACCCAGGCTGTCTTTTTCCTTGCGTGTTGTATCAGGCATGTTTGCTCAGCTTCAGTCCTGTTCTTCCCGGGTGAGTTTGTCCACGACAAAAGGCATGATGCCGCCGCTGAGAAAATAGGCCACCTCCAGTGCCGTGTCGAGGCGACTGATAAGCGTGCAGCTTGCGGTTCTGCCATCGGGATAGCGTATCTCCATGGTTACATCCATACCGGCACTGACTTCATCAAGGCCACGCAGATTGATCTGTTCATCGCCTGTCAGTTCCAGGCTGCGTCTTGTGGTGCCTTCCGGAAACTGCAGGGGCATGACACCCATACCCGCCAGGTTGGAGCGATGAATGCGCTCAAAACTTTCAGCAATCACTGCCCGTATACCCAGCAATCTTGAACCCTTGGCCGCCCAGTCCCGACTCGACCCGGTGCCATATTCCTTGCCAGCAATGACGACCAGTGGGGTGGCTTGCTGCTGATAATGCATGGCGGCATCGAATACCGACAATGCTTCGGTCTGACCGGCAAGGCGGGTATAGCCTCCCTCGATGCCACCCAGCATTTCATTGCGAATACGGACATTGGCGAAAGTGCCACGCATCATCACCTCATGATTACCGCGGCGGGAGCCATAGGAATTGAAATCGGCTTTCTCGATACCGTGTTCTTTCAGATAGCTGCCTGCCGGACTGTTTTCGGCAATGCTGCCGGCCGGTGAAATATGGTCGGTGGTGACTGAATCGCCCAACAGCAGCAAAATATTGGCATTTTCGATATCGCCGCCGGGCCGCTCCAGATCCACAAAGGAGGGCTTGCGGATATAGGTCGACTCCTCATCCCAGTCATAGGTACTGCCGGAACCGGAGGGCAGGCTCTTCCATTCCTCGTCGCCCTCGAACACCTCGGCATAGTTTTTCAGGAACATGTCCCGCTCAACCAGATGCACGGCTTGTGTGATTTCATCATTACTCGGCCAGATGTCTTTCAGGAACACATCCTCGCCATTGCTGCCCTTGCCGATGGCGTCCTTGCTCAGGTCGATGTTTACTGTGCCGGCCAGGGCATAGGCCACCACCAGGGGCGGCGAAGCCAGCCAGTTGGCTTTTACCTTGGCATGAATACGGCCTTCGAAATTGCGGTTGCCGGAAAGCACCGAGCAGACAGTCAGGTCACCGGCATCGACGGCAGCTTCAATCTCCGTTGGCAGCGGACCTGAATTGCCAATACAGGTGGTGCAACCATAGCCCACCAGATTGAAGCCCAACTGATCCAGATATTGCTGTAGACCGGCGCTGGCAAGATAGTCGGAAACCACCTTGGAACCCGGTGCCAGTGAAGTCTTGACCCAGTCGGGGCGCTGCAGTCCGAGTTCCGCCGCTTTCTTGGCAACCAGACCGGCGGCCATCATGACGGCCGGATTGGAGGTATTGGTACAGGAGGTGATGGCGGCGATTACCACATCGCCATCATTGAGTGTGTAATCCTTGCCCGGTACGGCCGCCTCTGAGGCTTTCTTGTCCGCCAGAATGTCGGCGATCGCCCCTTGCATCTGATTCACTGCCACCCGGTCCTGGGGGCGTTTGGGTCCCGCCAGGGAGGGCACAACAGAGTCCAGTTCCAGAGCCAGGGAACTGCTGTACTGCACCGCTTCGTCCTCGCGTCGCCACAGGCCCTGAGCCTTGCTGTACTGTTCAACCAGGGCCACGGTTTCCTCATCCCGGCCCGACAGGCGCAAATAATCCAGAGTCTTGTCGTCGACGGCGAAATAGCAACAGGTGGCGCCATATTCCGGACTCATATTGGCCAGGGTAGCGCGGTCAGCCACGGTCAGCGCTTGCAGGCCTTCGCCGTAGAATTCCACGAACTTGCCCACCACTCCATGCTGGCGCAACATTTCTGCACAGGTGAGCACCAGGTCCGTGGCAGTGATGCCTTCGGCCAGTTTCCCGCTGAGCTTGAATCCCACCACTTCAGGAATATTGATGGAGATAGGCTGGCCCAGCATCGCGGCTTCCGCTTCAATACCACCCACACCCCAGCCCAGAATGGCCAGGGCATTGATCATGGTGGTGTGGCTGTCGGTGCCCACCAGGGTGTCCGGGTAAGCCAGCAGTTCACCATCTACTTCACTGTGCCAGACAGACCGGCCGAGGTATTCAAGATTGACCTGATGACAGATGCCGGTTCCGGGTGGCACTACATTGAAATTGCGGAAGGCGGTTTGTCCCCAGCGCAGAAACTGGTAGCGCTCTCGGTTGCGCTCCATTTCTATTTTTACATTGTCGGTATAGGCCGCCGCATTGGCGAATTTGTCCACGGTTACCGAGTGATCAATCACCAGATCTACCTGGTTGATGGGATTAATGAGTTCGGCATTCTTGCCGCGGTCGGCCACCGCATCGCGCATTGCCGCCAGATCCACCACTGCCGGTACCCCGGTGAAGTCCTGCATCAACACCCGCACCGGCATGAACATGATCTCGGCATTTTTATGCTGAAATTCCTGCCAGTTCACCAGGGACTGGACATGGTCTTCCTTGACGATGCTGCCGTCGCAGTTGCGCAGCTGATTCTCCAGCAACACCTTGATTGACATGGGCAGCTGGCGCACCTGCTGGTGACCGGCGTCCGCCAGCGCCTCCAGCGAGTAATAATGAAAGGTCTTGTCATTGATTTGCAGGGAACGTTTGAATTCACTGTTGAACTGGCTGATGGACATAGAGTGCTCTCATCGACTGATTGACCAAAACTGCCTCCGGAATTCCCCGGAGACCGCGTGAATCCTTACATTTACACAATGCAAAGCCGTTGTCGACCTCTGCTCGGGCTCCTGAAAACTTCAGTAAAATCAGCGCCTTTGAAGGCGGGCGGGGGCGCTGTCAGGGCTGGCCGGGCAACTGTTGTCTAGTCCTGGGGGTCCTCAAATTGCACATGGGCCAGTTTGAATGTGGGCAGGCGTTGAATGATCTCCGGATCGGGCTCCAGATTGCTTCCGGTCTCACCCTTGAGCCGGTATTTGGTCTTGTTCAGCACGAAACACATGGATTCGAGGCAGGCCTTTTCGCGGTCCTTGCCCTGCACCACATGCCAGGGGCTGACGGTGGTGGAGGTTTTGGCAAACATCTCTTCCTTGTAGCGGGTGTATTCATGCCATTTTTTCTGGGCCAGGGCATCCACTGTGCTTAATTTCCACTGTTTGAGGGGATTGATGCGCCGTTCTTCCATGCGCTTGGCCTGTTCCTCTTCATCGATGGAGAACCAGAACTTGATCATCTGCAAGCCATCCATTTTAAGCATGCGCTCAAGCAGCACCACCTGTTCCAGGAAGTTCTTGTACTCACGGTTGCTGCAAAAGCCCAATACCGGTTCCACCACGGCCCGGTTGTACCAGCTGCGGTCGAAGAACACGATCTCGCCCGGGTTAGGCAATTCCTTGATATAGCGCTGGAAATACCATTGTCCCTGCTCCAGCTCCGAAGGCTTGGACAGGGCCACGATGCGGTAGTGGCGGGGGTTCAGGAAGCGCACAAAGCGCATGATGGTACTACCCTTGCCGGCGGCATCTCTCCCCTCGAAGATAATTAACAGGCGGCGGCCTTCCTCGTGAATGGATTTCTGCATGCGTACCATTTCGGTTTGCAGATCCAGGTATTCCGGCATTGTTTCCAGCGCGTAGAGCATTATTATTCCCTTGAAATGATCACCTGCAGTCGCAGCAGCGCATGATAGCGCAGTGTTGGGCTAATTCGAGTGCAAGGCAAGCCACCACTTATCCCCAGTTTCGGGGGAAAACGGGGACTTTAGGCCGATTTTTTTGCGGCGGCTCACAAATTTACCCTCTGGCACTGGAGCAAACAGGGTGATCGTGTCGTAATCGAGTCATGACTTATGCAATGGACAACATCACAATGATCGACTTCGATTCAGGAGTACTGAACGATGATCGACTTCTGGTCATTGATGACAATGAAGATATCGCCGACATTCTGGAAGAAGTTGGCCTCGATGCGGGTTACTCAGTACAGAGTGCCCACAAGCCGGATCAGGTGCAGAAAATCTATCAGGAGTTCAATCCGACGGTTATCTTCCTTGATCTGGGTTTGATTGAAGACGGATCAGGCTACGGCGACGAGGGCCTGGATGTCTTGCGCTACCTCTCCGAGCAAAAATGCAAGGCACGTATTGTCATCATCAGCGGCAAATCGCGACGTAAGCGAGAGTTGACCCAGATTCAGGGGCAGGGATTACATTTGTCCATGGTGGGACATATATCCAAGCCTTTTGATATCGACAAAATCGAACTGATGCTGATCAAGATGCGTGGCACAGAGCGTGTCACCATCAGCGATTAATCCCTGACCGGAACCAAATTGACGGCTGTCTGTGGTGCTGACCACGGACGGCCTTCGCTATCCTGTCTTACCCTGCCTCATGAAGTGTCAGGCTTTAGTGCTGGTCGACACCCCCTGTTCGCTTTGGTCAATATTGATTGAACTCCCGGCTTGCTCACCCTGGCCAAATCCCGGCACACACTCCAAACCCGAATCCAGAGCTCCACACCAGACCTGGCCATGACCCGAAGCAGCGCAGGGAATCGCCGGGCGAACCGTTTCTGTGCATAAAAACCCGGCCCGGGCCCATAATTCCACCCATGCCGCCTTCTTCGAACTGGCACGGCAGTTGCAGTCAGTGGTTACAGATAGCAGTTGCAGAGGGCGCTTGTCATCGAATCGTGGTGAACCCCGGCATAGCGCCACTCGCCGTCCGCTCAGGGATGCAGGCTTATCCCTGAATTGAATTACCAATCCTGAAGCAGTTTGAGAAAAACCATGCCGAAGCAACTTCGAGGTTTGCGGACATTTTGTCTGGCGGCCCGGACCCTCAGTTTCAAAAAAACCGCCGACAAATTGTGCCTGACCGCCAGCGCGGTCAGTCATCAGATCAGCGATCTGGAACAGGAACTCGGGGTCAAACTTTTTGCCCGTCGCACCCGTGCCATTTCCCTGACCGATGCCGGTGCTCAATTTTTTGAAGAGGTCAATCCGCTATTGCTGGCCATTGAGGAGGCGACCAGGCGTGTCAGAAAGACCGCCGAGCGCATTCCCTTACTGGTACAGATGCCGGAGTTTTTTGCCAGTGAATTATTGATGCCCGTCATCAGTGATTTCTCTGATCGTTACCCGGATATTGATCTGAAAATTGAGTCAATGGACATTGGCGATGACTGCAATGAGGCAGCGGATATCAATATCCTGCTGACCCGCAACAAGCCTCAGGGGACGCGGGTGGACAAGCTGTTTCCGATTCGTTACATCCCCGCCTGCAGCCGTGCCCTGTACAGTGAATGGATGGGCAAGGGCTATAGCAGCCTGGATGCAATCAATGTTTCCACGATTCTGCTGCATAAAGCCAGACCCCATGCCTGGAGTAACTGGGCGCGTCATGCCGGCGTTGGCAATATGAAACCCAAGCAGATTATTTTCGTCGACAGCATGTTTGCTCTTGCCCGTGCTGCCGAGAGAAGTGCGGGCATAGCCCTGGTGCCCATGCCGGTGAGCAAGTCCTGGTTTGATTCCGGCGCCCTGGTGCCTTTGCATGATGCCGATCTGGTTACCGAGGATTGCTACTGGATGGCTTTGTCGAAAGAGTCAAAAAATATTCACGATGCGGAAATATTCCGGAAATGGATCAGTAGTAAGTTGCAACAGTACGCCCCTGTCATGGATGAACTGAATTCATCTGTCGCATGATGAATCATACTTTGTCAGCCGGCGCGTCAGTTCTTAACATTTGCACTACGAGTTGAGGCGGTGTCCGGAAGCATCGTCTCACTTAAACAGCACACACACTATTGGTTATTTATTTAAGGAATTGATCATGAAACTTTTCAAAAAATCACACCTGGCCATGGCTGCAGTTACCCTGGGGACCTTGCTGGCCGCAACAACTGCCTCTGCCGATTATCACGTCACTGCATTTGGTGAATCCACTGCTTACCGCTCCTTGCTTTCCAAGGATGCCGAGTCCGCCAAAGAAGCACTTGGCAGCAAGGACCTGGCGAAGATGGATTTCATTGCCGCCAACAATCTCTGCGTTGCCCAGATACTGGCCAAGGAACTGAGTCTGGCCATTGAATCCTGCAGTCTGGCACTGGACAAAGTTGAAAAGGACATTGCTCTGGGAATGAGCGCCGAGAAATCGGCCAAGGCTTCCATCTATTCCAATCTGGCTGTTGCCCGGGCGATGAGCGGTGACATGCTGGGTGCCAGCAGTGATCTGGAAAAAGCCCTTGAGTTCAACTCCAGCGATCGCAATGCATCACTGAATTACAACCTGATCAGTGCCAGCATGACCATGCCTGCAGAGATTGCCGGCATCCAGTAATACCTCCCGGTCCTGGCCCGCCGCAAGGCGGGTCAGGTCCACCCGCTTCAATAAAACTCTCCTTGGCCGGAATTTCAGCTCAACAAGAGCATGACATTCCGGCTTCTTTTATGGCGCTGCACATTCATGCTGCATGGTGTAGGTGGCTATGTGCCTTTATTGACAAGCTTGCCCTGATGATCGACATTTGCCTGTGACTCGGCAGACGAACCCGGCGGACATCGCGTGAACAGCAATGAAGAGACCTTCAGCTACCTCATTGACCGCGACTGTCTGATTGTTTCGGTAGACAGCAGCTTCAAACAGTTTGCGCTGGAAAACGAGGCACCGGAACTGGCGCAGCAATCATTGATCGGCAAATCCCTGTTTGGTTTTCTCTGTGACCACAATACCGAGGTGCTCTATCGTCAAATGATTGAGCGGGTGCGCGGCGATGGCAGGCCCGTCACAGTGCCATTTCGTTGTGACAGCCCCACCGAGCGTCGCTATATGGAACTGCAAATCAGTCCTGCGGAAGAGGGCTTGCTGCATTTCTGCAGCAGTATGAAGCGCATCGAGCCACGGGAGAGTGTGGCCCTGTTGGAACAGAATTCACCGCGCTCTGATGAAATCTTGCTGCAGTGTGGCTGGTGCAAGAAAGTCAATGTGGGCGACGAATGGCTTGAGGTGGAAGCGGCGGTAGAACGTTTGCAGCTTTTCAGTCGTCCGCTGCTACCGGAACTCAGCCATGGCATTTGCGCCAGTTGCAAGTTGCAGCTAATGGCTGACCTGGAGAGCTAGCACCAACCTGGCTGGAATCTCGGGCGCCCGGTCTGTCGAAACCTCGATATTTGTGGGATTCACGTCCGGGCCATGTTTCACGGCCCGCAAACCCCTGACTTTGGCCATTAATCGCATTGCCATTTACTGCGGCGGGCTTTCTTTCTATTATGTTCTGCTACGTTGTGGCTATTGCCGGGAAAGTTTTACCAGGAAACTCAAGTCCTGAGCGAAAGGCCACAGACCAGACATCGATTAAGGGGGTAACCATGATTGCGAAAAATTCTCTATCACTGCTGGCAGCCATCTCGGCCGTCCTGGCAGTGCCAACCGCCCTTGCCCAGGATGCCCAGCGCCCCGAACTGACAGGCACCTGGTCCAATAAGTCACTGACCGGATTGACCCGCCCTCAGGGGGTGGACAAGCTGGTGGTGAGCGCCGAGGAGGCCGCCGAAATTATCGCCGGTACTTCCGTGGCGGGATTGCCCCTTGGGGAAGTTGACGGAGCAATTGATCCCGAAACCGGTGCACCGCCGGAAGGCAGCTTTGATTTCGGTTTGCGGGGCTATAACGAATTCTGGATCGATCCGGGTAATACCCTGGCCCAGGTGGGTGGGGAATACCGTTCTTCCTATATCGTCATTCCGGAAAACGGGCAGGTGCCGCGGCTGGAGAATCCCAATCTGGATTTCGAGCCCAAGCGTTTTGGCAGCCGATACGTCACCGGTGTGGGTGACGCCAGTGGTCCCGAGGCCATTCCCCTGGCTGAGCGCTGCTTGCTGGGTTTCGGTAATACCTCCGGGCCGGGCATGATGGGCACCCTGTACAACAGCACTTATGAATTCGTACAGACCGATGACTATGTAATGATCGCTGTTGAGATGGTGCATGATGCCCGCATCATCCCCACGTTCGATTCCGCCGAACAAGCCAGAGCCAACCGCCGCCCGGCTGTGCTTCAGCAATGGCTGGGTGACTCCGTAGGCTGGTATGAAGACGGCACCCTGGTGGTGGAAACCGTCAATATCAATCCCCGGCAATTGGCGGAAAGCTCCATCCCCATTACCGCCGATGGCCGCATTATTGAACGCTTCAGCCGCACCGCCGAGGATGAAATTCTCTATCAGTTCACGGTAGAGGATCCCAACATCTACAGTCAGGCCTGGACTGCAGAGCTGAGCTATTACCCCCAGGAAGAGCCCATGTATGAATATGCCTGCCACGAAGGCAACTATGCTCTGCCTGGTATTCTCGCCGGCGCCCGCCGTCAGGAAGTGGTGGAGGAATTGGGGCAGGGCAGCGACTGATCAGCCCTTGAGTGCTTGATAGAGCCGGAACGGTATTAGCCGTTCCGGCTTTTTTATTGCCGGGTTACCAGGTTTACTGCAGCAGACTGAGTACGTTTTGCGGCAAGGCATTGGCCTGGGCGATGATCCCGGTGGCTGCCTGTTGCAGTATTTGCGCTTTCACCAGGGAAGCAGTTTCTGTTGCATAGTCAGAATCAAGAATTCTGGAGCGGCTGGCGCTGGCGTTCTCACGGGCGGTGTCGACGGCCCGGGAGGCGGATTCTAGCCGGTTCTGGATCGCCCCAAGTCTGGCTCGCTCACTATTAACAGCATTAAGTGCCAGATCGAATTTTTGAATAGCGGTGTCGGTGCTGCTTGTGAGATCAACCGATTCGACACCGAGGTTTCCGGCGTTGATGGCAACCCGGTCGATGTCAATGGTTTCACCGCCATTGGCACCAACCTGAAATGAGAGAGTTTCCGTCACCTCCAGATTCAGTGACGCCAGGCCGCTGGGGAGCGACTGATTGAAAGAAGTCAGGGGATCACCGCTGGCGGAGATGTCCGGTACAACGCCGTCGGCACTGGTATCCCGCGCACCTCCATCGGCGTCATTACCGCCCACTGCGCCCGTGTCAGCATTGCTCAGCGAGCCGCTGCTCACAAGATTAACAATATAGTTGTTGCCGTCTTCACCGCTGTCAAAAATACCTTCAAACTCACTCAGGTCTGCATAGGCGAGACCGTTGTGGGCAGCTTTCATAGCCTGAATTGCATCATCCAGATCGGAGCCGGCATTGGCTTCCAGGTAGTCAAATACCTCACGGATGCCAGTGCCTCCGGCAGCAATCACGGAGCTGTGCATGTAGCGTACGGCAGCATAGCCGGCAGAATATAACTCCACGCTGCCGTCGTTGCCGAGGAAGCCATTCATGAGGTTTTCTACTTTCTCGGCATCGCTGCTACCAGCCATTGCAGCAAGGTCGCTGTTCAGTCTGGCGTCAGCACCATGGATGAATTCAGCCGTACCCTCCACAAACCACAGCGGCATGTCGCGCATATTAATGGCACGGGCCATGACGGCATGGGTGAGTTCATGGGCGATAATACGGTCATTGGAGACGAAACTGGGGCCTCCGTTGACGCCATCAGTGGGAAGGAAATCTTCCAGGTCGATATTCAGGCTCAACTCGACGGCTTTGCCGCTTGCCAGTTCATAGCCGGTGAAGCTCACCGCTGCCAGGTAACTTTCACCTTCGACGAAAGTAATATCCAGATCTGAGCCATCGCCGCTAATACCGAAGTATTGCTCTATCATGTCTTCTGCCTGGGCCAGCCAGGTGTTTTGCAGGAAATCGACAATTTCCTGCTGCTCCGCGCTCAGATCGCCGCCGCTGGTATCGTAGCTGGCAGCGCGGCTGCCGCCATCGAACAATTTGACCGAATTAAACTCTGCTGAAGACGAAATGCGATCCACTTCGGCAATCAGCTGATTCATCTCAGCTTGCAGTGCAGTCTTGTCACTGGCGGAATTGCTTGCATTGGCGGCTTGTACAGCGAGTTCCCGACCACGCTGGAACAAGGAAGTCATCTCTCCCAGAGCTGCTTCACTGGTTTGAACCATTGAGATGGCATCGTTGATATTGCGTCGGGACTGGGACATGCCACGAATCTGCGTGGTCATGCGCTCGGAAATGGCCAAACCGGCGGCATCATCCCGGGCGCTATTCACCCGTAGTCCGGATGACAGCCGCTGCAAAGACACAGCCAATTGCGACTGGTTGCTCTCCAGATTTCGGCGCGCATTCATCGACGCGACGTTGGTATTGATAACTAATGCCATTGGCAGTGATTGTCCACAGGTATCCGGGCCGTAACTGA
>JALEHB010000070.1 GCA_022763285.1 Pseudomonadales bacterium
TACCGGGCTGCATTTCACCCTTGAAGCGCACCAGGACCGATTCCGGCATATCCAGCGGCATGACGCCGGTGGCAGCGGCAAAGGCCACCAGACCGGAACCGGCCGGGAAGGAAATGCCGATGGGGAAACGGGTATGGGAATCACCGCCGGTGCCCACGGTGTCAGGCAGCAGCATGCGATTCAGCCAGGAGTGAATAATTCCGTCGCCCGGACGCAGGGAAACACCGCCGCGGGTATGAATGAAATCCGGCAGGGTATGCTGGGTTTCGATATCAACCGGCTTGGGGTAGGCGGCAGTATGGCAGAAGCTCTGCATTACCAGGTCCGCGGAAAAGCCCAGACAGGCCAGATCTTTCAATTCGTCGCGGGTCATGGGGCCGGTGGTGTCCTGGCTGCCGACAGTAGTCATGCGCGGTTCGCAGTAGCTGCCCGGACGCACACCCTCAACACCACAGGCGCGGCCCACCATCTTCTGGGCCAGGGTGAAGCCCTTGTCGGATTCTTCGCCAGTGATAGGAGAGCGGAATACGGTTGAGGCTTCCATGCCCAGTTCCTCGCGGGCACGCTGGGTCAGGCCGCGACCGATGATCAGGGGAATACGGCCACCGGCGCGTACTTCATCGAGAATCACCTCGGTCTTCAGTTCGAATTCGGCCAGCACTTCATCGCTGCCGTGTTTGCAGATCTTGCCTTCATAGACCTTGATATCAATGACATCGCCAGTGTTGAGGGCGTCCACATCACATTCAAAGGGCAGTGCGCCGGCATCTTCCATGGTGTTGAAAAAGATGGGGGCAATCTTGCCGCCAATGCAGATGCCACCGGCTCGCTTGTTGGGGATGTAGGGAATGTCCTGGCCTGTATGCCAGAGTACGGAGTTAGTGGCGGACTTGCGGGAAGAACCGGTGCCGACCACGTCACCCACCAGAGCAACCGGGTGGCCTTTCTCTTTCAGTTCTTCAATTTGCGCCGGGGCGTCGGTGACACCTTCGCGGGGATTCTTGTACATGGCCTTGGCATGCAGGGGGATGTCCGGTCGTGACCAGGCATCCTGTGCCGGAGACAGATCATCGGTATTGGTCTCGCCTGGTACCTTGAAAACCGTCACGGTCAGGGTTTCGGGAATTTCCGGCTTTTCCAGGAACCATTCGGCATCGGCCCAGGATTGCATGACTGCCCTGGCCTGCTCATTGCCGGCTTTGGCTTTTTCGGCCACATCATGGAAGGCGTCAAACATCAGCAGGGTATGGCGCAGTTCATTGCCGGCGGCCTCGGCCAGCTCGCTGTCATCCAGCAGCTCCACCAGGGTGGCAATATTGTAGCCGCCCAGCATGCTGCCCAGCAGTTTCACTGCCAGCTTCTTGTCGATCAATGGCGAGTCGGCTTCGCCTTTGGCGATGGCAGACAGAAAGCCGGCCTTTACGTAGGCGGCTTCGTCAACACCGGCGGGAACCCGGTTGGAAATCAGGTCGACAATAAATTCTTCTTCGCCGGCAGGGGGCTGCTTGAGCAGTTCAACCAGCTCGGCAACCTGTTCGGCAGACAGGGGTTTGGGGACAATACCTTCGGCGGCACGTTCACTGACGTGTTGTCTGTAAGCCTCTAACACTATGATTTCCTCATCGCTTTTCCGGGAGCTGCAAGCTGCCACTGACCTGCGGGTCGTGACGTAAATCCTTGGCTCGGGTGGAATGACTGTTGTGATTCCGGCTCAGGCAGGCAAGCGGCTGACGCGGTGCTGGCTACCGACGGGATTGGGTCCCGGCCGAAAAGAGCGCGTATTCTATTGTAATCACACGGAAAAATCCAGATGGCGCGGGCCGTCTGGCGATTCCTGGCCGGCATTGCCACTGGGCCCGATGGATTGATCAGGTTACAATTTGCGGATTCGGTTCAAGTCATCTTCAGCAGCAACGATTTACAATACATGAGCAAGGTCAAAACTCCCTGCATCGGCATCTGTTCCACCACGTCCCTCGGTGACCGGGTCTGCCGTGGCTGCAAACGCTATGGCTTTGAAGTGATCAACTGGAATGGCTACGAGGAAGAGGCCAAGGCTGCTGTGCTGCGGCGCATCGAAAAGCTGGTTTGTCAGATTCTCGAGGACAAATGCCGCATTTTCTCCGTGCCCAATCTCAAGCTGGGTCTGGAACAATTGCGGGTGCCCTTTGATCCGGAACTGGCACCTTATTGCTGGTTGCACAATCTGCTGAAGAAGAAGCCGGACCAGGTTCAGGACCTGAAGGATTTCGGTGCCTATCTCTTGCCGGGCTATGCCCATCTGAGCTTGCGGCAATTAAGCGAACAAATAGAAGAAGAATTGTTGCAGCTCTCGGATGCCCACTATCAGCGCTATTATGAAGTTGGCGCTGTCAGCTCGAGCGCCTGATTGCTAGGCACCTGATTAGCAAATGTCAGGCTGACAGGGCCTGTTCATGCAGGGCGATTTCCCCGTCCCTGATTTCCGCATACCAGAGCTTCTCGTCCCAGTCCCCCAGGACCAGACGCATGGCCTCAGTGCTGCCATTAATGGGTGTGTCGAGCTGAATGCTGTGGCGGGCTGGCCGGTGGGTATGGCCATGCAGCAAGTGGCTCTGCTGCTGCTCTTGCAACAACTCCAGTACCGCCTGCTGATTGACGTCCATGATGCCCATACTCTTGCCGGCGGTAGCCTGTTTGGACTGCTGGCGGGCCTGCTCGGCAAAGGCGCGGCGTTCGCTGAGGCCCCTGGCCAGGAAGGCCGCCTGCCACTGGGGATTGCGCACCTGTTGCCGGAAGGCCTGGTAGTCGTGATCATCCACACACAGGGCGTCCCCATGGCTGAGAATGATTGCGCCTGCGCTGGTCTCGATCACGCTGGGGTCTGCCAGCAGTTCGGCACCGCAGGCGCGAGCGAAATCCTCACCCATGAGAAAATCCCGGTTGCCGTGCATCAGCCAGATCCGGGCTCCGTTTTCCGAAAAGGCTCTGAGCGCCGCGGCGACACGCAGGGCCAGGGTCTCCTGGCCATCGTCGCCGATCCACACTTCAAACAGATCGCCAAGAATATACAGGGCATCTGTCTTGCCGGTGTTGCGCTCCAGAAATCTGAGCAGGGCAGCGGTGATGTCGGGGCGCGAATCCTGCAGATGCAGGTCCGAGATAAACAGCAGGCGCTCTGTCACGCTTCAGTCTTCGTCCTTGATGTCAGTGGATTCGATGATGATGTCTTCCACCGGCACATCCTGATGACCGGCCTTGCTGGTGGTGCTAACAGACTTGATGCTGTTGATCACATCCATGCCGTCCACGACCCGACCGAAAACGGCATAACCCCAGCCCTGAGGATTCTTGCCGCTGTGATTGAGAAAGGCATTGTCGGCCACATTGATGAAGAACTGGGAGGTGGCGGAGTGGGGTTCCATGGTGCGGGCCATGGCCAGGGTGCCGGTGAGATTGGGTAGACCGTTGTCGGCCTCGTTCTCAATGGGCTCGCCATTGTCTTTTTGCTGCATGCCAGGCTCGAAACCGCCGCCCTGAATCATGAAGTTGTCGATGACCCGGTGGAAGATGGTGCCGTTGTAAAAGCCGTCACGGGCATAGGCGAGAAAATTGGCGGCAGATTTCGGGGCTTTTTCGAAATCCAGTTCGATGCTGATAGCACCCTTGTTGGTGTTGAATGTAATCATAAGTGAAAGACTATAAAAAATTAGTGTGGATAAATTTGGAAAGCTTGCTAGCTGAGGCGCTATAATAGGGGTTTTGCTCTCATCCCGGTAGCCCTGTCTGTGCTGGCCGGACGAATTCAAACGCAGGAAATACCAGAGCTTTCATGAATCATCCCGACTCGGACAAATCCAGCCCGGCTACCCCCTCGAACTTTATCCGCCACATGATCGACAAGGATCTGGCGGAAGGCAAGCACGGCGGCCGCGTGCATACCCGTTTTCCACCGGAGCCCAATGGCTATCTGCATATCGGCCATGCCAAGTCTATTTGCCTGAATTTCTCGCTGGCAGAAGAATATCAGGGCCTGTGCAATCTGCGCTTTGATGACACCAATCCGGAGAAGGAAAGTCAGGAATACGTTGATGCCATCAAGGAAAACATCAAATGGCTGGGTTTCCAGTGGAGCGGGGAAGTGCGTTATTCCTCCGGCTATTTTGATGCGCTGTATGATTTTGCCGTGCAGCTTATTGAATCGGGCAAGGCCTATGTCTGCAGCCTGAGTCCTGAGAAGGCGCGGGAATATCGCGGTACTTTGACCGAGCCGGGTCGCAACAGTCCGGACCGGGATCGCAGTATCAAGGAAAACCTGGACATGTTTTCACGCATGCGCAAGGGCGAATTTGCCGATGGTGACTATTCCCTGCGTGCGAAAATTGACATGGCCTCGCCCAATATCAATATGCGCGACCCGGTGCTTTATCGTATTCGCCATATTGTGCATCACCAGACCGGCGACAAGTGGTGCATTTATCCCACCTACGATTACACCCATTGTATTTCCGATGCCATAGAGGGCATTACCCATTCCCTCTGCACCCTGGAATTTGAAGATCACCGGCCCCTGTATGACTGGATTCTGAACAACCTGGATTTTGACAGTCTCTGCGCCGCCAGCGATCTGGCAGACAGTGAATCGGAATATGTGCTGCCGCAGCAGACCGAATTTGCCAAGTTGAAGCTCAACTACACGGTGATGGGCAAGCGACATCTGCGGGAGATGGTGGAGTCTGGCATCGTTGAGGGTTGGGATGATCCGCGTATGCCCACACTCGCCGGCATGCGCCGGCGCGGCTTTACGCCGGCCTCAATCCGCAACTTCTGCGAATCGGTCGGCGTTGCCCGGGCCGAGAGCGTGGTGGATCTGGCCATGCTGGAGCACGCTATCCGTGATGATCTGGACAAGACTGCGCCGCGAGCCATGTGCGTCCTGCAGCCGCTGAAAGTCACCCTGACCAGTTTTGAGGAAGGGCATCTGGAAAATCTGGAGATGTCCAATCACCCCAAGGAAGAATCCATGGGCAGCCGCCAGGTACCCCTGACCCGCAGTATCTATATCGACCGGGCAGACTTCGAGCAGGAACCACCGCCAGGCTTCAAGCGCTTGATTCCGGGTGGCGAGGTGCGCCTGCGGGGTGCCTATGTGATTCGCTGCGACGAGGTCGTCACCAACGATCAGGGTGAAGCGATTGAGCTGCGTTGCAGTGTGGACCTGGATACCCTGGGCAAGAAACCCGAGGGTCGCAAGGTCAAGGGCGTGATTCACTGGGTATCAGCAGAGCAGGGCATTACGGCCCGGGTGCGTCTCTACGACCGTCTTTTTAATCATGAGAAGCCGGAAGGCAAAGAGGTGGATTACCACGATTGCCTCAATCCCGAGTCACTTCTGGTGCTGGATGGCTGCGTGGTGGAGCCCTCGGCGCTGACAGAGGGTGCCAGCTCTAATTTTCAGTTCGAGCGGGAAGGTTACTTCTGCATAGACAAGAAGGATTCCAGTGCGGAACTGCCGGTTTTCAATCGAACAATTACCTTGCGCGACTCCTGGTCGGGCAAGTAGGGGCAAAACCGTTTTGATCAGGATTTACAACAGTCTCAGCCAGCGCAAGGAAGAACTGCAACCCATCGAGCCGGGCAAACTGAATATCTATGTCTGTGGTATTACGGTTTACGATTATTGCCATCTGGGCCATGCGCGCATGTTGATGGCCTTCGATGTGGTTACCCGTTATCTGCGCTACCGCGGTTTCGAGGTGAACTATGTGCGCAATATTACTGACATCGATGACAAGATTCTCAGCCGTGCCAGTGAGAGCAATGAACTGTTCAGTGATCTGACCAGCCGTTTTATCAAGGCCATGCATGAGGATGAGGCGGCCCTGGGTATCCAGCGGCCTGATCAGGAGCCACGGGCGACGGCCCATATCGATGAAATCATCGCCATGATCCAGACCCTGATGGACAAGGATTTTGCCTACAAGGCTGCCAATGGTGATGTCTATTATGCGGTCAGCAATTTTCCTGACTATGGCAAGTTGTCGAAGAAGAAACCCGATGAGTTGCTGGAAGGTGCCCGGGTGGAAGTGGGGGAGCTGAAGAAAGACCCCAGAGACTTCGTGTTATGGAAGGCATCAACTGACGACGGTGTAGGCTGGGATTCCCCCTGGGGTTATGGGCGGCCGGGCTGGCATATTGAATGCTCGGCCATGTCTACTTGTGCTCTGGGCGACAATTTCGACATCCATGGGGGCGGCACCGACCTGATGTTTCCCCATCACGAAAACGAAATTGCCCAGTCCGAGGCAGCCACTGGCTGCACTTTTGCCAATGTCTGGATGCACAATGGGCCGCTGCGGGTGGATGATGAAAAGATGTCCAAGTCCCTGGGCAACTTTTTCACTATTCGTGAGGTGCTCAAGCACTATGATGCCGAGGTGGTGCGTTATCTGCTGATCTCCAGTCACTACCGCAGCCCCATCAATTATTCCGAGCAAAACCTGCAACATGCCGGCAAGGCCCTGGAGCGCTTTTACCATTGCCTCAAGGATGTGGATAGCAGCAGCGCCAAGACCCTGACTAACAGCCGTTTCGAGAAAGCCTTCATGGCGGCCATGGATGATGACTTCAATACACCGGAAGCCTTCGGGGTATTGTTTGAACTGGTCAGTGAAATCAACCGGCAGAAGAATGAGGACCCGGAAACAGCGGCGCAACTGGCAGGTCTGCTGCGGCGCCTGGGTGGCGTGCTGGGAGTTTTGCAGGCTGATCCGGGGGAATTCCTGCGCCGCGGTGCCTCGGCAGAACTGGATACGGCCGAGATCGATCGCCTGGTGGCAGAACGTGATCAGGCCCGGCTTGATAAAGATTGGGCGCGAGCGGACGAAATAAGAGATCAGCTGGCGGCGCTGAATGTGGTGGTAGAGGACAAGGCCGGCGGCAGCAGCTGGCGTGTAGAGTAAGGGCCAGACTGACAGAATTGGCAAAGGCGCATTGACGCACCCGGGGCGCGCGGGTATGATGCCGTCCTCCTGAAATCCGAGGATATCAGGAACTTACGGGGTATAGCGCAGTCTGGTAGCGCGCCTGCTTTGGGAGCAGGATGTCGGGAGTTCGAATCTCTCTACCCCGACCAGGTTATTTCTGCTTGCCGGCCTACCCAGCCGGGGAGTAGCATCAAGCTTTGTGGTGACTGTAGCTCAGTTGGTAGAGCCCCTGACTGTGACTCAGGTTGTCGTGGGTTCGAGCCCCATCAGTCACCCCATTTTTTCTTTCATCCCCCCGGGATGAACAGCGCTGGACCGGCACAACGCCGGTTGCCGGCTCGGCTGCAGGGCAGAGCGTTATGGCAAATCCGGACAAATCCCGCGAAATCCCTACCCTGGACGGCAAACGCACCCGCGTTGACCAGCTGAATCTGGGGACCGCCCAATCTCCTGACAAGACTGAACAAGTGCCCGCTGGTGGTCTGAAGCGGCTGTTTTACAGGCTTAATCAGGTGTTGGCCGGTATGTATACCGGGCTGACCTGTTATGGCACGCCCCATAGTCATCGCCGGGAAGCGGTGGAAGGGGACGAGGAGAGTGAGAAGCCGGATGTGCGGCCTTTGTGAATCCTGGATGGGCGTTGGGGTTTGGGTTGTGTAGAATACGCGGCCTGTGGATGGTTAAGGTTAAGGCCCCGATTTAGTGGGTTAATGCTGCAGACTATGCGCCCGTAGCTCATTTGGATAGAGCATCGGCCTTCTAAGCCGAGGGTAGCAGGTTCGAACCCTGCCGGGCGTGCCATTTCTATTAAGATCGCTACACTTTTAGCTATTCTGCTAATCTTTTTACAACTAATGCTAACTTCATTAGTCGGCTTCTGAGGCCTTGTCCAGCCCCTGATCATAGATCAGGGGCGTTCCGCTCACGCAAAGCTGGCGCTTTGCATACTACGTTCGCTCCACCCTGCCGGGCGCAGTGCTTTCCTTCTGGTTAGTTATGGCCCGCAAGCTCCGTATTTTGCTGCTTCTTAGCGATTGCTACTACAGGTAGCTTTTTGTCGCTACTTACAGGTTCTGTGTTGATTCACTGATCATAAATCAGGGGCGTTCTGCTCGTGCAGAGCTGTCGCTTTGCGAAAAACACTCGCTCCAGCCGGGCAAAGTGCATCCATTCTGACTAGCCCTGGTCAGCAGGCCAGGTATTCATTGGTATGGAACTGAATTTTTGTTGTTGGAAGGCAGATTTCTGTGGCCAATGGCTTGCTGTGTGCTTTTTAGAATGGGCGGAGTGCACGGATTCTCTGGGCTGTAGCGGATTTGTTTGAAAATTGTGCAGATTGTGTAGTTTTTGGGCAGGGGGTTGAATATTGGTATAAAAACCAGTAGCTTACTAAAGATACCTGCAGTAAAGCCGATGCTTTATGGTGTAAGTAGTAGAAAACCCGGCCCAGGCCCGGATTGAATTCTTGGCCTGGGCCACTACTTTCTGATCGGCCCCCTCAACGGCACCCGCACCAGTTTTTCCTCCGGAATTGCCACCAGATCGTCCTGATCCTTATCCCGCCAATGAGCGAGGGGGATGAGTGTATAGTGGCCGCTACGTTTGGCGCGGGCACCGCGGCGTCTTGCGGTGCTGCCGTCGGGCTTGCGGGTGTCAAAGCAGTATAGTTGGTAGTTGTCCGGCAGGCTGGCCAGAAAGGCTTCGCGGCTGTCAAAGGACAAGGCCTCCCCATAGCTCACTTCGCAAACCACCACCGGCCGATGCCGGGTGAGTGTCTCCTGCATACCGGCCAGAGCCTTGGCCTCAAAACCCTCCACGTCGATCTTGATCAGATCCACCCGGTTGATTTGTTGTTCCCGAAAATAATCATCGGCGCGGGCGATGCGCAACTCGCCAATGGCCTGGTTGCCACGCTGGACACTGTCGCTGACGAAGGAGCCCACACCCTGATTGCTGCCGGCGGGCGCAAAGAAGGGCAGGCTGCCATTGCTGTCGCTCAGGCCCAGGGGGTGAAGACGAATATTGTCGAGATCATTGAGTTTGATATGGGCTTGAAGGCGGCTGCTGACTTCGCTGAAAGGTTCAAAGGCATGGACCTGCCGGGCGACGCGGGACATGAACAGCGAGTGTTGACCGATATTGGCGCCCACATCGCAAAACACCATGTCCTGTTTACCGTCCTGATCCAGGCCATGCAGACAATCGCGCAAAAAATACAGCAGCGGTTTTTCAAAGGCGCCATAGAAGAACAGTGCGAACTCGATGCCGTTGTTGAGATTGCCGCGGTAACGCAGCCCGTAAAAAGAGGTTTCGAATTCAGCCGCAGGCGGATGGCCGCTTTTCGCCAGAGCCTTGTAAGCCGATTTTTTCAGTTTCAGGGGAATCCAGCTTTGTCGCCAGATCCAACTGGCCAGTGCAGGGGCAGATGACATTGTTTCAGTCTCCGGTAACCAGAAAAGGTTTCGGTTTCTGGCTGGCGCGCTGGTAGAGCGGGTGGGCCGGCTGTTGGGAGCGATTGATTTGCAGGCAATGCAGATCATTGAGCATGGCCGCCACCTGCTGGCTGCGCTCGAGGAACTGACCATCGTTGCCCCAGCAGGCAATGCTGA
>JALEHB010000071.1 GCA_022763285.1 Pseudomonadales bacterium
GCCGGGCCAGCAGTGTCAGGCCCATGGAATTGCTTTGGGCCATGGGCAAACAAAGATCAATCGTCTTGCCGGATTTGTCATGCAGGGCGCGAGCAATATTGGCAGCGGCACGCAGCAAATCTTCACAGCCGGCACTGCTGCCGGCAATGATCAGGGGCCGTCTGGCTTTGCCAAGCATCTCTGCCATGGCAGTCAGTTGCTCAGTCTCAATAGCCTCCCCCTGGGCTGACTTGCCCGCCAACTGATCCGCCAGGGCGTAAGCAATAGAGGCCAGTGCCTTATTGCCGGCTATATGTACCAGACTGGCAACATCATCAAGGCGCGAGGCATAGGGCATCAGTGATATCAGTGGCGAGCGCTCGTGCTGGGCCAGTTCCCGCACCGCCGCATCCTGCCACTGGGGAATATTGTTGCCGGCGGCCAGTTGTTTGGCGCGGTTTCGCACTGCCTGGCGCAGTGCCAGGGCGATGCGCGGCGCAGTATTAGTGACATCCTCGCCCACAATCAGCACTGCATCGCAGTCTTCAATTTCACGAATACTGGGGCTGTTAAAAGCCTTGTCTCTGGCCAGTTCCAGTATCAGTTGATTGATCTGCTGCTCGGCGGCACTGACACCGGCATAGAAATTCTCATCGCCTACCAGGGCACGCAGGGCGAAATTGCTTTCATTGCTGGCACGGGCCGAGCCGATTCCGATCAAGCCTTCTCCCTGCAACTCCGACACTGCCGCCCTGGCCTGTTGCTGGCTGAGCTCAACCTGACCCGAACCCCGGGCCTTGTCGAAGCGCTGCTCACTGTTGACGTAATCAAAACCGAAACGACCCCGGTCGCAAATAAAGTATCCGTTTATCTCACTGTTATAGCGATTGACTATCCGCCGCAGACTGCCATAACGCTCGCCGGGGGTAATATTGCAACCTACAGAACAACCGCTGCAAACCGACGGTGCTGTTTGCAGATCCCATTTACGGCTGTAGTGTTCGCTGAATACCCGATCGGTAAAAACACCGGTGGGGCACACTTCCACGAGATTACCACTGAATTCATTTTCCAGAGTGCCTTCTTCGTGGCGTCCGAAGTAGACATGATGATGGGAGGCCATGGCCGCCAGATCACTGCCACCGGCATAGTCATCGTAGAATCGCACACAGCGATAGCAGGAGATGCAGCGATTCATTTCATGATTGATAAAGGGGCCCAGATACTGATTCTGGTGGGTCCGTTTTTTCTTGTCGTAGCGACGGTAGTTATGGCCGGACATCAGGGTCATGTCCTGTAAATGACATTCTCCGCCCTCTTCACACACGGGACAGTCATGGGGATGATTGATCATCAGGCTCTCGATGACCCGTTCCCGCATTTGCACCGCCTGGCTATCCTTGATGGAGATACGACTGCCGTCCGCCGCCGGTGTCATGCAGGCCATCACCAGCATGCCCTTGTCATCGTCGGCATCCTTGTACTGTTTGACGGCGCACTGACGACAGGCACCCACCGAGCCCATACAGGGGTGCCAGCAGAAATACGGCAGATCCAGCCCCTGGGAGAGGCATTCCTGCAACAAATTGTTAGCCGGGTCTGCTTCGTACTCGACGCCGTCAACAATTATCTTCGCCATTTACAGTGCTCCATTGGTCCTGCAACTCAGTGCTTGTAAGGACATTTACCTTCGGCAATATGCCGCTTGAAGTCGTCTTCAAAATATTTGAGCCCACTGCCCAGTGGGGCAGTGGCACCCGGCGCCAGGGCACAAAATGTTTTACCCGGCCCCATGTAATCCACATGATCCAAAAGAACCTGCAGATCTTTTTCCTTGCCCCGCCCCTCTTCCAGATCCCGGAAGATAGCATCGACCCAGGGCAGTCCGTCCCGACAGGGCGTGCAGAAGCCGCAGGACTCATGGGCAAAAAAGGTCATCAGGTTGCCGATCATGCCCACCGGACAGGTCTTGTCGTCCAGCACGATCATGGTGCCGGTGGCCAGGCGGCTGCCCACCTTGCCGATCTCTTCATAGTCCAGATTCAGATCCAGATGTTTCGGCAGCATAAAATCCGTTGAGCCTCCACCGGGCAGAAAACCTCGCAAGTTAAGGCCGTCCTGCATGCCACCGGCCTTCTCTTCCAACAGCTCCCGGATCGGTGTACCCAATGGTAGCTCCCAGCAACCGGGGTTCTTTACCCGACCACTGACGCCAAACAGTTTGGTGCCGTGATCAATACCCTTGGTGAGGGAGTGATACCAGTCCACGCCATAGGCAAGAATGCCCGGCAGATTACAGATGGTCTCTACATTGTTGACGATGGTGGGCTTGCCCCAGAGACCGCTGACCTGGGGAAAAGGCGGCTTGGCTCGCGGATTGGCTCGCTTGCCTTCCAGGGCATTGAGCAAGGCGGTCTCCTCGCCGCAGATATAGCGACCGGCGCTGGTGTGCACAATAATGTCCAGATCGAAACCACTGCCCTGAATATTCTTGCCCAGATAACCTTGCTCCTTCGCCTCGGCAATGGCCTTGCGCAGGGCCTTCTCCGCTACCACATATTCACCGCGCAGAAAGATATAGGCCACTGAGGCGCCAATGGCCCAGGCAGCGATGATCATGCCGTCCAGCAGCAGATGGGGATCCCCTTCCATTAGCAGGCGATCCTTGAAGGTGCCAGGTTCCATCTCATCGGCGTTAACCACCAGATACTTCTGCCTTGGCGCATCCTCGCCGGAAGGCACAAAACTCCACTTCAGGCCGGTGGGAAAACCCGCCCCACCCCTGCCTTTCAGGCCGGAATCCTTGACCTGCTGCATGAGATCATCCGGCGAAAGTCCCGCCACTATCTTGCGCAGACCCTGATAGCCATCGGCCGCTTCATAGGCCTTGATGTCCAGCGGCCCGCGCGCCATGTCGATGTTCTTTGTCAGGGGATTGCTGACCACTCAGGCTTCTCCCTTGTCTTTGTATTCGGCAATGATTTCGTCTATTTTTTGTGGCGTCAGGCGGCGATGCAGATCATCCCCCACCATCATCACTGGGCCATTGTCACAGTCACCCAGACAGGGAACCGGAATAAAGGTGTATTCATTGTCTGCTGTAGTTTCGCCGTAATCGATTCCCAGGCTCTGTTTGATCTTGCTGCGAATCTCTTCGCAGCCGGTAATCCAGCAACTGACGCTGCGGCAAAACAGGATCACCCGCTTGCCCACCGGCTGCCGGTACACCAGATTAAAAAAGGTGGCCACTCCTTCCAGGTCGGCCGCCGGTATATCCAGATACCGGGATATGGCCAACAGGCTTTCGTCGGACACCCAGCCCTGGTGTTTCTGCACAATCTTCAGCGCCTCCAGACCAACCGCCTGCTTGTCAGGATAGAGGGTCATCTCATGCTCTATCTCGGCAATTTCCGCATCCGTCAGTTTGCGCGCCCTGGTCACGTTACTGGCGATCACATTGTTGCTTGAAACTACTTCGCTCATCTTAATGCCTGTCTAGCGGTCCACGTCGGCCATGACAAAATCAATACTGGCGATAATGGCAATCAGGTCCGGTACCATGAAGCCACGACTGATTTCCGGAATCATTTGCAGGTGGGCAAATGAAGGGGTTCTGATTCGGGTGCGATAGGAAGTGGTACTGCCATCGCTCACCAGGTAATAACTGTTAATACCCTTGGTGGCTTCGATGGCCACTGTCACTTCATCGGGCGGGATGACCGGCCCCCAGCTGACACTGAGGAAGTGATTGATCAGGGTTTCAATGTCATGCAGGGCTTCCTTGCGGCGCGGCGGCGTAGTCAGGGGGTGATCCGCCTTGTATTCACCAGCCGGCATATTATCCAGGCACTGTTTGATGATTCTCAGGCTCTGGCGCATCTCTTCTACCCGCACCGCGCAGCGGTCATAGCAGTCGCCATTGACCGCATAAGGCACGTCGAAATCAAAATTCTCATAACCACTGTAGGGGCGGCGCTTGCGAAAATCCCATTCCAGACCGGTGGCCCGGAGACCGGCGCCGGTAATGCCCCAGTCCAGGGCCTCTTCGGTGTTATAGGCACCGACTCCCTGGGTGCGACGTTTGACGATGCCGTTGTCCATCACCATGCGATCGTAGTCGTCGAGCCGCGCGGGCATAAAATCCAGTAATTCCTGAACCCTGACTTCCCAACCCTGGGGCAGATCCTGGGCCACGCCGCCAATCCGGAACCAGCCCGGATGCATGCGGGCGCCGGTGATGGATTCGATGATATTGAATATGCGTTCACGCTCGACAAACATGTAGAAAATCGGCGAAAGCTGCCCCACATCCTGGGCAAAGGTGCCATAGAACAACAGATGACTGCAGATACGAAACATTTCCGCCAGCATGACCCGAATGGTCTGGGCACGCTCCGGCACCTTGATGCCGGCCATTTTCTCCACCGCCATCACATAGGGCAGATTATTCATGACCCCGCCGAGGTAATCGATGCGGTCGGTATAGGGAATAAAGGTATGCCAGGACTGGCGCTCCCCCATCTTTTCGGCGCCCCGGTGGTGATAACCGATATCGGGCACGGCATCGACGATGATTTCACCATCCAGTTGCAGGGCAATACGAAAGGCACCATGCACACTGGGGTGATTGGGGCCCAGATTAAGAAACATGAATTCGGACGTTTCCGACTGTCGCTGCATGCCCCATTCTTCGGGCTTGAACTTCAGCGCTTCCTGCTCGAACTCTTCCCTCTCGTCGGAGAGAGAAAAGGGTTCCATTTCGGTCGCCCGGGCCGGATGCTCCTTACGCAGCGCATGCCCTTCCCAGGTGGGAGGCAGTACCAGTCGATAGAGATTGGGGTGCCCCTCGAAGCGAATACCGAACATGTCCCAGGTTTCGCGCTCATACCAGTTGGCATTGGGCCAGAGTTCAATCACCGTCGGGATCTGCAGATCGGCATCCTGAAGCGGCACTTTGACACGCACATCACAGTCGCCGCTGAAGCTCATCAGATGGTAAACCACGGTGAAGTCACTGGCTGGCTGACCTTGCCGATGTACCCGGGTCCGCTCATCGATGGCAGTCAAATCGAATAGCATTTCAAACAGCGGGCTTGCCTCTTCATGCAGAAAACGCAGCACGGTTTTGGCATTGGCCCGATCGACCCACACCGTTGCTATGCCATCACAACTCGCCTGTTCGGCCAGTATCTGTCCGGCAAAACGCTGCCGCAACTGACCGATGAGGCCTGCCGCGTCACTGTTGCTTGCTGTTTGCACTGCCGCTTCCATAACTATGCTTGTTTGTCGCTAATCTGTGCCGTCTGGCCCTGAATTCATACATCATCCGGCGACCGCAGTTCGGTAGCCGCTATGCGCCCCGGTTTTCTCACTTCCCGCTGCACCGGAGTCGCCTCTTTCTGAATAATGCCCTGATCATTGATCACCCAGCTGAGGGGGCGGCGCTCACGACCGATTTCCTCCTGCAGCAGGATCAGGCCCTGCAACAGGGCTTCAGGCCGCGGCGGACAACCAGAGACATACACATCCACTGGCAAGAATTTGTCCACGCCCTGCACCACAGAATAGATGTCATACATACCCCCGGAATTGGCACAGGAGCCCATGGAGATCACCCATTTCGGCTCCAGCAGCTGGTCATAGAGCAGTTTGACCACGGGGGCCATCTTGCGAAACACCGTACCGGCAATAACAATCATGTCAGCCTGACGCGGGGTACCGCGTATCACTTCCGAGCCGAACCGTGCCAGGTCATGGCGGCTGGTAAATGCCGTTGCCATCTCCACATAGCAACAGGAAAGACCAAAGTTAAAGGGCCAGATTGAATTCTTTCGCCCCCAGGCAACCATATCTTCGAGCTTCGCCATCATCACATTACGGCGAATGAAGTCATCAACACTGTTACCACCCGGCTTGACCGAGCTGGCTTCGTCTACAGACTCGAGCTGCCAATTCATAGGGAGAAATCCTTCTTGTTGACGACACCGCCGGGACCGGCAAGGGTTTTCAGTTCACGCTTCTGGGTCTGGGTGCGCCAATCCAGTGCCCCGATGCGCCAGAGATAGAGCAATGCCACCAGCAGTATAGAAATGAACACGCTGATTTCGATAAAGCCAGGCCAGCCCGACTCACGGATAGCAACCGCCCAGGCAAACAGAAACACGACTTCAAGGTCGAAGATAATGAAGAGAATGGCGGTGAGGTAGAAATGAACGGAGATTCGGAACTGGGCGCTGCCGACAGAGATAATGCCGGATTCGAAGGGTGTTTCCTTGTACTGACGCTTGATTCGCTGGCCAAGAAAATAGGACAGGCCCAACATGGTAACCACCACCGCCAACACCATGGCGGTGTACATCAGGAAGGGCTGAAGCCCCTCAAAGACTGCCTCTGCTGAATCCACGATCGCCTCCAGAATTACTGGTTCGTTTCATGGAAGGCCTGGCATTCTAGCTCTCAGACACACTGATCGCACTATTACCTGCTTTGGCGACCAGCCGGTGCCCGACTGAACTACTACAGAATTGTACAAACCCTCTTCATTAAACGTCCTGAACTACTTTTCACCCTAATACCGTACTTCCACAACAGGAGTGAGCCCGGCAACACAGTATCGCTGCTGGAAATTCTGAAGCGCATTTTTGGACTTTTGCGGGAACGCATAATGAGAACAGCTTTGCAGCCCATTCCAGACAAGCCCGAACAGAGCTTTCGGAAAACTGCCAAACTGATGACTGGGCAGAACAGGATCCAGACCTGGACCACTGCTTTGGTCGTTAACTGCCAGGGGTTGTGAATCACTTCCCATTGACTTCCACACTGCGCTGAGAGCCCGATAATCTGATTTTGCAATGCATTTCCGGCATGCTTGCCAGGAAATGACTGCCATTACAGCCCAGCTTAAAGAGTACGGCTCGTCTTTATAATAATTATCTTGTTGGGTTACGACTTTCTAATTCTTGTTAGGCAAGCTCCTGCCTCGATCCTTTCGGGCGGGAGCTTGACCGTCTGAATAGTTACACGGATGGGCCAGGCTTCGCAAGTATTTTGTCCGCCTGGCTTCTGCTGTCAGGCAGCACTGACGCGGCCTGCCCGGCAGGCTGAAATCAGCGCTGCGACTGAATCTCTTTCCAGTTTTCGTAGTACTCGAGGCTGACCATCTGGTTCAGTTCCTCCAGGTCTTCGGTGGCCTGCTGTAAAGTGGTCTTCAGCACATCGCCGACCGAAAGAATTCCGATATATTCGCCCCCCTCTTCAATCAGTAGATGGCGGATCCGACGACCAAGAAACTTGTCATAGAGCTGGTAGGCTGCTTCGTCCACATTGGCAGAGATCAGATTGACACTCATATTATCTCTCAGGCGCGCCGTCTTTGGATCGAAGCCTTCCTCCAGAACCCGGAACATCAAATCCCGTTCGGTCCAGATGCCGACGATTTTTTCATCCTCAACCACAACGATGGAACCCACCTTGTTCTGGGTCATAACCGTCAGGGCCTGATAGACGGTGGCATCGGAATTGATAGTCACCATATGACCGCCTTTGTCTTTGAGAATATCTCTGGCAGTTCTTTTCATCGCGCGTCTCCCATACTGACCGGACTGGAATTTGGTGCCCCCGCCCGGTCTCAGACAAGACCCGGCGGGGCTTGCCTACAAGCTAACCCTGATCGTCAGCCTTGGCAAGCCCGACTCACCCGGCTCTTCTCAGAAGACGCGGTTCAGGCCATCCAGCGCGGCGGTACGATAGGCCTCCGCCATGGTGGGGTAGTTGAAGGTGGTGGTGAGGAAATACTTCATGGTATTGGCCGCGCCGGGCTGGCGCATGATGGCCTGGCCGATATGCACAATCTCCGAGGCCTGGTCACCAAAGCAGTGAATGCCGAGAATCTCCAGAGTATCGAAATGGAAGATCAGCTTCAGCATACCCACCTGCTCGCCGGTGATCTGGGCCCGGGCGGTGTTCTTGAAAAAGGCCTTGCCCACTTCATAGGGCACTTTTTTCCGGGTCAGTTCGGCCTCGGTCTGGCCCAGGGTGCTGATTTCCGGGATGGTATAAATGCCGGTAGCCACTTCTTCCACCGGATAACATTCCTCCGGCGCGACGATGGCATTACTGGCAGCACGGCCCTGGTCATAGGCGGCTCCGGCCAGAGCCGGCCAGCCCACCACATCGCCAGCGGCATAGATATTCCTGACCTTGGTCTGGTATTGCTTGTTGACCGCCAACTGGCCACGGCCATTGGCAGTCAAACCGATATTCTTCAGTCCCAGATCCTGGGTGTTGCCGGTGCGGCCATTGGCCCAGAGCACGATATCGCTCTTGATCTTCTTGCCCGACTCCAGATAGGTGACGATATAGTCATCGTGATACTCGATGCTTTTATAGGTTTCGTTGTGACGCGAGCGGATACCCAGATTGCGCAAATGATAGGTCAAGGCATCACTGATTTCGGTATCCAGAAATGACAACAGGGCCGGACCGGGATTTATCAATTCCACCTTGTAACCCAGACCACCGAAAATCGAGGCATATTCACAACCGATCACCCCCGCACCGATTACCGTAACTTTGCGGGGAGAAAAATCCAGATTAAGAATGGTATCGCTGTCGAACATGCGGGGATGATCGAAATCCACATCCGGCGGATGATAGGGGCGCGAACCGGTAGCGATAATAATATAGTCGGCGGTCAGCTTCTTGCGCTTGCCGACCAGCTTGATGGTGTTCTTGTCCAGAAAGGAGGCGCGGCCATAGAAAATGGGCACATGATTGCGATCATAGAAGTCGCTGCGCATGCGCACCTGTTCATATTTGACCCGGTCGGCATGGGCAAGAATCTGCTGGAAGCTGAGCTTGCGGGCATCGCCAAAATCACGAAACAGCGGGTTGGTATTGAAGGCCATAACCTGTTTGACTGCATGCCGCAGGGCTTTTGAGGGAATGGTTGCCCAATGAGTACAGCTTCCGCCCACATGATCCAGGTCGCAAATCATGGCCACATTGCGGCCCTTTTTCTTGGCATTCATGGCCGCAGCCTCGCCCGCCGGCCCTGAACCAATGACAATAATATCGAAATGATCTTTCGGTGCCGCCACAGTCTTTTGGGTAGCGGCGGATTTCTTGCCTGCCGGCTTTTTCGCAGTGGCAGCCTTTTTCTTGCTGGCGGCTTTTTGCTTTCCCTTGACCATTTACTGCTCCCTCACGCTGCTGGTTTCATCGCACTTGTTACGGTCGCCGCCGCAGATTTCACAGTCACCCAGGCCATCGACCTTGTTGAGACCGCCGCAGGAACCCTGCACCGGCTTGCGCCCCATCAGGACACCGACGGACATGAGGGCAAAGATTACTGCCAAAACAACGAATGTAACGATCAATGTAGTCATGATTCACTCAAATAGCTTGCAAATGCGTCCGTGTAGAATTCATCAAAGCCATCTCCCTCGGCCTTGTAGATAAAATAGACGGCCTGACCCGTTTCTGTCGCCAGTTGCCGGCCCGCATCCAGGCCAAGCACCATATAGGCAGTGGCCAGTGCATCGGCCCGCGCTGCCGACTGATCGATGACATAGACGGCCGCCAGATTGTGTTGAATCGGCCGTCCCGTACGCGGATCAATCTCGTGAGAGTAGCGCTGGCCGTCTTCTTCGAAGTAATTACGGTAGTCACCCGAACCGGCTACAGCCAACTCTTCACCGCGACTGAAAAAAACCTCATAAAGCTGGGTCTGGTTGGCCACCGGTGCTTCGATAGCCGGCACCCAACTGAGGCCGCCGGGTTTGAGGCCCTTCATTTTCAGTTCGCCACCAACCTCGATGAAATAGCTCTCAAGGCCCAGACTATCAAAATACTCCCCTATCCTGTCTACCGCATAACCCTTGGCGATAGCACTGAGATCCACTGTCACGTTTCGGCTTTTACTGATCTGCCCGCCTTGCCGGTCCACCTGCAGGGCATCAAAGCCAATCTGCTCCAGTGCCGCTGCTAGCTGCGCATCATCGGGAATACGGGAACCACTGGATCGTGGATCGGGACCAAAACCCCAGAGATTCACCACCGGACCGACAGTGACATCGAAGGCACCACTGCTTTGTCTTGATATCTCATTGGCCAGCAGCAATACCTCCCTCAGTTCGGGAGACGCCACCAGGGGCCGATTGACCGGGTGTCGGTTGAAGCGCGACAACTCCGAGTCAGGCGCATAGGTGGAAAAAATCTGCCGGTCCAGCCGACTGAGTTGTTCCTGGACGGATTCGGCTATGGAATCCAGTGAAAGGTGTTCGGGTACATCCACCAGCTGGATCTCATAGCTGGTACCCATGGTGAGTCCTGACAGACGCTCGATTTGTCCATCGTCGCCCCCGGAAAAAAATACGAAGCCCAGGAAGAGCGCAATAAAAGTGATAGAAAATGCGTGGCGGCGCAGGATCTCTGTCATGAAAATTCGTCTAGGGAAATATTTTCGTCCTCCACTCCGAGATCCTTGAGCATCTTGATGACCGCCGCGTTCATCATGGGCGGACCACACATATAATACTCACAGTCCTCCGGAGCAGGATGATCCTTCAGGTAATTCTCCAGTACGACATTGTGGATAAAACCGGTCATGCCGGTCCAGTTATCTTCGGGCTGTGGATCAGAAAGCGCCACATGCCACTCAAAATTGTCATTTTCCGCATCCAGCTCGTTGTAGTCTTCTTCGTAGAACATTTCCCGAAGACTACGGGCACCGTACCAGAAGCTGATCTTGCGCTTGGAGTGCAGGCGCCGGAGCTGATCGAAAATATGGGAGCGCATCGGCGCCATGCCGGCACCACCACCAATGAATACCATTTCATTGTCAGTATCCTTGGCAAAGAATTCACCAAAGGGGCCGAACACTTTTACCTTGTCGCCAGGCTTGAGGCCGAAAACATAGGAAGACATCTTGCCGGGCGGAAGATTGGTGCCCGGCGGCGGTGTCGCCACACGGATATTGAATTTGATAATGCCCTTCTCCTCCGGGTAGTTGGCCATGGAGTAGGCACGCACGGTGGTGTCATTGACCTTGGAGACCAGATCGAAAAGACCGAATTTTTCCCAGTCGCCCCGGTATTCTTCACCGATATCGAAGTCCTTGTAGTGCACCTCATGGGGTGGCACTTCCAGTTGCACATAACCACCGGCACGGAAATCAACACTTTCGCCGTCGGGAATCTTCAGCACGAGTTCCTTGATGAAGGTGGCTACATTGTCGTTTGACACCACTTCACATTCCCATTGCTTGACACCAAAGAATTCCGGCGCCACTTCGATCTTCATGTCCTGTTTGACGGTAACCTGGCAGGACAGGCGCCAGTTATCCCGTGCCTGACCGCGGGTAAAATGACCCGCTTCGGTGGGAAGCATGGAACCGCCGCCGCTGATTACCTGACATTTGCACTGGGCACAGGTGCCGCCGCCACCACAGGCAGAGGAAAGAAAGATACCGGCATCGGCCAGAGTGTTGAGCAGTTTACCCCCAGCCGGCACCGTCAGTGTTTTATCCGGATCACCATTAATCTCGATGTGAACATCACCACTGCTGACCAGTCGTGAGCGGGCAAAGAGGATAACCACCACCAGCAGCATCACAACGAATGTGAACAGCGCGACTCCACCAATAATGGTTGTAAAATCAATCATGAATCAGACCTACAGTGAAATTCCGCCAAGCGACATGAATCCCAGGGACATCAGGCCGGTAGTAATAAAGGTAATACCCAGGCCGCGCAGTCCTTCCGGCACGTCGCTGTATTTTAATTTCTCACGTATCCCCGCCAGCAAAATAATTGCCAGGGCCCAGCCCACACCGGCACCAAGGCCAAAGGCTACCGATTCGGAGAAATTGTAATCGCGCTGGGTCATGAACAGGGTGGCACCGAGAATGGCGCAGTTCACCGTGATCAGGGGCAGGAACACCCCCAGGGCGTTGTAGAGAGCCGGTACAAATTTATCCAGAAACATTTCCAGAATCTGCACCATAGCGGCAATCACACCGATGTAGCAAAGATAGCCGAGGAACTCCAGAGACATCCCGCCCAGGCCAAGCCATTCCAGGGCACCTTCGCGCAGCAGGAAATTGAACATAAGATTGTTCACCGGCACCGTGATACCAAGCACTACAACTACCGCCACACCCAGGCCGATGGCTGTTTCCACCTTCTTGGAAACCGCCAGAAAGGTACACATTCCCAGGAACATTTGCAGGGCCATGTTTTCAATGAACACGGCTCGCACGAAAAGACTGAGTAGCTGCTCCATTACACCGCCTCCTCTGCTTCAGTATGGCCTGCCATTCGAAACTCGCGGGTCTCTACCTGCTCCTTCTTGGCTGCACGCAGGGCCCAGATAAAGAATCCGATAATAAAGAAGGCGCTGGGGGACAGCAGCATCAGGCCATTACCCTGATACCAGCCACCGTTTTCCACCAGCGGCAGAATCTGGTAACCCAGCAGGGAGCCGGAACCAAACAGTTCCCGCACCGAGGCCACCACAATCAATACCAGGCTGTAACCCAGGCCGTTACCGACCCCGTCCAGAAAACTGATAAAGGGCGGGTTCTTCATGGCAAAGGCTTCGGCACGCCCCATTACAATACAGTTGGTGATAATCAATCCAACAAAGACCGACAGGCTCTTGCTGATTTCGTAGGCGAAGGCCTGCAGAAACTGGTCCACCGCAATCACCAGAGAGGCGATAATGGTCATCTGAATAATGATTCGAATACTGGAAGGCATGTGGTGGCGAATCATGGAAATAAACATATTGGAAAAGGCGACCACCGTGGTCAGCGCCACGCACATCACCAGGGTGACGCTCAGCTGTGTGGTAACCGCCAGCGCCGAGCAGACACCCAGAATCTGCAGGGCAATAGGGTTATTGTCCAGCAGTGGATTGAGTACTACTTTTTTCGCGTTCGCCATAATGATTCCAGTATTTGCTTACCGAATTAGCTGTCTGATCCTGATTTCAGTCGCCTGAGACCGATTGCAAATTGTCCAGTACTGGGCCGTAACCGTTTTCACCCAGCCAGTACTCCACCATATTGTCCACACCGCGGGTGGTAAGTGTGGCGCCGGACAGACCGTCGATCTGGTACTGACCACTACCGGTCCCCTTGACTACCTGCAGGGCCACCTCGCCGGATTCGTCATAAACCTTTTTGCCCGGCCACAGCGCCTGCCAGCGCGGATTACGGACTTCGGCCCCGAGACCAGGAGTCTCCTGCAATTCGTAGAATGAGATACCTTTCACCGTGTTACCGTCGGCTTCCAGGGCCAGATAGCCATACATGATGCCCCAGAGCCCGTAACCGTTTACCGGCAGGATAATAGTGCTGAGCTCACCGTCCTGCTGCTGCAGGTAAACCATCGGGTAGATCACCCGCCGCTTGATATCGGCCACGTCCTGCTCGGGGGGAATGGCCTCGGACAATTCCGGATCATTGATCACGGTACGCTGGTCATAGCTGGCCGGATCGATGCCCAGATCACTCACTTCTGACTCGCTGAGAAATTCACCACTGTGCAAATCCACGACCCTGGGTGAGAAGGCGGCAAACATCTCGGCCACCTCCTCATCGCTGTGCACAGCCGGATCATAAAGCCCGGCGGCACTGAGAATATTCTTGTTGCGATCCAGTACCCGGTTGGCATCCTGCATGGGCTTGAGAATCACCGCCGTGCCGGACACCACGATCGAGCAGACTACACAGAGGCAAAAGGCCACTAACAGCGTCTTGTTGATGGATTCTCTAGAGGACACCGCGCAACCTCCTGCGGGCGATATTCGCCTTCACCACGAAGTAATCGATCAGGGGAGCAAACAGATTGGCAAACAGAATCGCCAGCATGATGCCCTCCGGATAGGCCGGGTTCACCACCCGGATCAGGACTGTCATCACACCGATCAGGGCACCGAACAGCCACTTGCCGGTATTGGTCATGGAGGCGGAAACCGGGTCAGTTGCCATATAAACCATACCGAAGGCAAAACCACCCAGCACAAAGTGCCAGTACCAGGGAGTGGCAAAGGCCGGATTGGTATCGGAGCCGATCATATTGAACAGCAGGGACATCCCTACCATGCCGAGAAAAACACCCAGCATGATGCGCCAGGAGGCGATGCGGGTTAGCAGCAGCAGGCAGGCGCCCATCAGAATGGCCAGCGTGGAAGTCTCGCCGATACTGCCCTGCATCTGCCCAAGAAAGGCATCCATCCAGGTCAGCTCAGCACCGGTTGCCGAGGCAATGGCCGGCAGACCGCCACTGGCAATCTGGGACAGAGCCGTGGCACCACTGAAGCCGTCCACCGCAGTCCACACCGCGTCGCCGGACATATTCGGCGCATAGGCAAAATACAGAAAGGCCCGTCCGGTCAGGGCCGGGTTGAGGAAATTCTTGCCGGTACCACCAAAGACCTCTTTGCCCACCACAATACCGAAGGAAATACCCAGCGCCGCCTGCCACAGGGGAATATCCGGCGGCACGATCAGGGTAAAGAGAATAGAGGTAACAAAGAAGCCTTCATTGATTTCATGGCCGCGCTTGGCAGCGAACAACACTTCCCAGAAGCCGCCCACCGCGAACACAACTATATAAATGGGAATATAGTAGGCGGCGCCATAGACCACATTATCCCAGATGCTGCCGGGATCATGCCCTGCCAGCAGGCTGATGATGGACTCATGCCAGTCACCGCCACTTTCCAGGCCCATGGAAACAATGGCGCTATTGGCCTGAAAGCCCAGGTTGTACATGCCATAGAACATGGGAAAGAAAGCCGCTATCCAGACGGTAATCATGACCCGCTTCAGGTCGATTCCGTCACGCACATGGGGCTGGGCTACGGTGACTTTGCTCGGGCTATAGAAAATCGTGTCCACGGCCTCATAGAGGGCGTAGAGAGATTCGTACTTGCCACCTTTTTTAAAATGAGGCTCGAGATCATCGAGCACACGTCGCAAGCCCATGGCTTAACCTTCCTTCTCTATCCGGGTGAGATTCTCCCGGAGAATGGGACCGTATTCGTATTTACCGGGGCAGACATAGCTACACAGTGCCAGGTCTTCCTCATCGAGCTCGAGCGCACCGAGATTGATGGCTGTTTCGATATCGCCAACGATCAGGGCACGCAGTAATTGGGTAGGCAGAATATCCAGCGGCATAACCTTTTCATAAGCGCCGATGGGTACCATCGCCCGCTCGCTGCCATTGGTGCTGCTATGCATGGGAAAAGACCGGTTCTTGTACAGGCTGGAGACATAAATGCCCATGACCGAGTGGCGATCCGTGCCGGGTGACAAATAACCAAACAAGGGCCGCTCCCTGCCCTCGCGAATAACCGTTACCTGATTGTGATAGCGGCCCAGAAAAGCTTCGTCACCGGCGGCCTTGCGACCACCCAGTACCGAACCGGAAATGACCCGGCTTTCCTGGCCATGCAACTCACCCAGTACCAGCTCATCCAGATTGGCACCAATGCGGGTGCGCAGCAGGCGCGGCTGAATGACTTGCGGACCGGCAAAGGAAATCACCCGGTCGGTAAAAAGCTGGCCCTGCCTGAACAGGCGGGCAATGGCGATCACATCCTGATAGCCCACATACCAGATCTCGCTACCCACCCCGGCTGGCTGCAGGAAGTGAATATGGGTGCCGGTGAGCCCGGCCGGATGAGGGCCCTTGAACTGCTCGATGACCACATTGTCGTGATAATCATTGGCAGCCAGTGACAGCGGATCCTGATCTCCCATGCAGAGAAACAGTTTGCCATCCGGCAGGCCCGCCAGCAGATTGATGCCGGCAACAAAATCATCCACATGGTCGGCGATGGCCACCATCGGATCCGGCGCCAGGGGATTGCTGTCCATGACACTGACAAACAGCGCCTTGGGAGTGCTATCCGGATTGGGCACCTTGCTGAAGGGACGCTTGCGAATGGCAGTCCACAGACCAGCCTTTAGCAGATCGTCCACCAGAGTCTGTCGCTCCAGGGATTGCAGTTGGCTGTCGCTGTATTGATTGAATTCCAGCTGCTCATCGCCATCGGCCTCGATAACTACCGACAGCAGACGACGCTGATAGCCACGATTGATCGCCTTGACCTCACCACAGGCCGGGGCGGTATAGCTGACCTGGGGATTTTTCTTGTCCGTGAACAGGACCTGGCCGGCACGAACCTTGTCGCCCTCGGCCACTTCCATGGTGGGCTTCATCCCCACATAATCATTGCCGAGCACAGCGATTTCACGCGGCTGATGACTGCCGGTAATCATTTGCTCCGGCTCACCGGAAATCGGCAAGTTCAGTCCGCGTTTTAGTCTAATCATGAGAATAGTTGCGCCGGATCGCTGCTATCCGGCAAAAAAATTAATACAAATCAACCCACTGTCGCGAGCTAATCACGACAGCATGGCTAAATTACTAAAGGAAAATTGACCCTGTTTCCGCTACGAATTTGATAAAGCACTCTATGTCGGCAGAAATTCCACTTCACTGAGTGAAATCCTCACCGTCACTGAATAAATCCGCCCAACTAAAGCAGCCGCAATTATAGAGCTAAACCCTTATAATTGCTAGTGAAAGCAGGGCATCAAATGCCCTGCTTCCGACTCAGATGCGGTTTATTCAGGGTTGCTGCGGGTAAAACTGGTAGCTGACCCCGGCCATCTTGTAGACCATGCGCCCAACCTGGCAGCAATAGCCGAATTCGTTGTCGTACCACAGATACAACACGCAATTGTTGCCATTGCAGATGGTGGCATTGGAATCCACCACACAGGCCTCACGGGTGCCGACGAAGTCGGTGGAAACCGCGTCCGGCGACTGGGTATAGCTGATCTGGTGCTGCAATTCCGAGTGCAGGGCAATCTTGCGCAGGAATTCGTTCAACTCCTCCTTGCTGGACTCGGTCTTCAGATTCAGGGTCATGATAGCCATGGAGACATTGGGAATAGGAACCCGCACCGCATTACCGGTGAGTTTGCCTTCCAGTTCCGGTACAGCCTTGACCACCGCCTTGGCGGCGCCGGTTTCAGTCAGCACCATATTCAGTGCTGCCGAGCGGCCACGACGGTCACCCTTGTGGTAGTTGTCGATCAGATTCTGGTCATTGGTATAGGCGTGCACCGTTTCAATGTGGCCGTGCTCAATACCAAATTTGTCGTTGATAACCTTCAGTACCGGCGCGATGGCATTGGTGGTACAGGAGGCCGCAGTGATGATCTTCTCCTGGGGCGTAATCTGGTCATCATTGATGCCATAGACAATATTCTTCAGATTACCCTTGCCCGGTGCCGTGAGGATTACCTTGGCTGCACCCTTGGAGTTGAGGTGGCGGGACAAGCCTTCCTCATCACGCCAGGCGCCGGTGTTATCAATCACCAGAGCATCGTTGATGCCGTATTTGGTGTAGTCCACCTCTTCGGGGGAGTTGGCATAGATGAATTGCAGCTCATTGCCGTTGGCAATCAGTACATTGCGCTCCTCATCGATACGCAGGGTGCCCTGGAAGGCGCCGTGCACGGAATCATTGGTAAACAGGCTGGCCCGTTTCACCAGATCCCCTTCCTGACCCGGTCGGACCACCACGGCCTTCAGCCGCATGACTTCACCGGTACTGGTGCGCTCCACCAGCAGGCGGGCCATCAGGCGGCCGATACGACCGAAGCCGTACAGCACCACGTCCTGGCTCTTCTCCACCGGCTTTGCCTTGACGCCGTCCAGATAAGCCAGCTCTTGCTGCACAAAGCTGTCCACGTCCTGGGCCTTGTCACCTTCGGCCTCAAGATGCTCCATGAAGCGGACAGTGAGCTTGCCCAGATCGATCTGGGCATGCCACAGATCCAGCTTGGCCAGGGCCATCAATACCGGATGACTCTCGAACTCGGACATTTCGTTACGCTCGACCTGGCGCACGAAGCGATGGGATTTCATGATGAAAGTAACCGAACGGTTATGCAGGGGCCGACCATAGATGAACACACCAACATTGCGCTGGCTGAACAATCGGCCTATCACCGGAATCATTTCCTGGACCAGCGCCTCGCGCTGTTTCCAGTCACTGAAGTAATCGTCTACGCTCGGTCTATCCACTTCCACCCCTTTCTGCATTGGCAAGCCGGAATCGGCCGCTGGTTAAAAAAGGCCGGTATTATCTTTTACCTGACAGGCATGTGCAACAGAAGCGGCCGGTGATCGGGCCTGCTGGCCCCGGCATTTTGCGCTACAATGGACCGCTTTTGATTCCGGCGCCAGCGCCCCGTGTTCCCGTCCGGTATCCCCCGTTAGCAGCGAACCGAATACAGCCCGAGAACAGCAATCCATGACCAGCCTGTTAAAGCCCCCCATTCCAGTCGATACCAGCCAGCGCTATTTCTGGGACCAGCTCCATGGCAGTGCCCGCAGCCTGGCCATCAGCGAAGCCGCCAGCGCAGCGGCTGGCCCCATGCTGCTGATTTGCCCCGACAGCGAGGCGGTGGATCGCGCTGTGAGGGAGTTGACCTATTTCTGTCGCGATAGCAGTGCCAGCGGGGACAAGCTGGAGGTATTCAGCTTTCCGGACTGGGAAACCCTGCCCTACGACAATTTCTCTCCGCACCAGGACATCATCTCCGAACGGCTGCGGGCCCTTTATCATCTGCCGGATTTACAGCGGGGCATTCTGGTGCTTTCGATGAACAGCCTCATGCACCGACTGCCGCCGCGTCACTATGTGGCAGCCAATTCCCTGGAATTGCAGAAAGGCCAGACCCTCAACATCGACCAGCTCCGGCAGCAGCTCTTGCTGGCCAATTACCAGGCGGTGGAGTCGGTTAACGAGCATGGCGAATTTGCCGTACGCGGCTCCATCATCGATATGTTCCCCATGGGCTCACAGCTGCCCTTCCGGGTGGACCTTTTTGATGACGAAATCGACTCCATTCGCCTGTTCGACCCGGAAAGCCAGCGCACTATTCGCCAGGTGGATGAGATTCGTCTGCTGCCGGGCCGGGAATACCCGCTGGACAAACAGGGCATCAATGAATTCCGGCGCCGCTTTCGGGAAAGTTTTGATGTCGACCTGCGCCAGTGCCCTCTTTATCAGGATGTGGGCGAAGCTATCAATTCACCGGGCCTGGAATACTACCTGGCTTTGTTCTTCGAGGAATTGGGCAGCCTGTTCGATTTTCTGCCGGACAACAGTCTGGTTTGCACCCTGGGCAATAGCGAGAGCATCGAAGCGGCCGGCAGTGAATTCTGGGACAGTATCCAGACCCGCTATCAGGACCGACAGATTGACCGCTATCGACCCATCCTGGAACCGGAAGCAGTGTTCCTGCCGGCAAACAAGGTGATGCAGGAACTGAAACGTTTTCCACGCATTGAATTTCAGTCCCACAAGCAGGCCAGCGGCCTGGGTAGCCGCCCCTTGCCGGAGCTGGCCTCCAATGCCCGTCTGCAACAACCCTTTTCCCATTTGCAGGATTTTTTGGCCAGCAATCCCGGCCGGGTGCTGTTTTGCGCCGAGTCCGCGGGACGTCTGGAAACCCTGCGCGAAGTCCTCCGGCAACTCGGGCTGCAGGCGGTGCAGGTGCAGCATTTTTCCGAATTTCTCCAGGGCGATATGGAACAGGCCATCAGCATCGCGCCCCTGGATGAAGGCCTGTGGTTTCCCGAACAGGGCCTGGCCCTGATTACCGAGGCAGAGCTGTTTGGCAATCGCGTGGCCCAGCGTCGACGCCGTCGCAAGAGCCAGACTAATACCGAGCTGGTGATCAGGAACCTCAGCGAACTGCATATCGGCGATGCCGTGGTGCATATCGATCATGGTGTTGGTCGCTATCGGGGTTTGCAGACCATCACCCTGGATGAGCAAAGCACAGAATTTCTGACCCTTGAATATGCCAACCAGGCCAAACTCTATGTGCCGGTGGCTTCACTGCATCTGATCAGCCGCTACAGCGGCAGCGATCAGGAGCATGCACCGCTGAACACCCTGGGCACCGATGCCTGGCAAAAAACCAAGCGCAAGGCGGCGGAGAAAATCCGCGATGTGGCCGCCGAGCTGCTGGATATCTATGCTCGCCGTCAGGCCCGCAAGGGCTACCAGTACAAACTGGAAATGGACGACTACGACAAGTTTGCCGCCAGCTTCCCTTTCGAGGAGACCGCCGATCAGGAAAATGCCATCGAGGCCGTCCTGGAAGACATGCGCTCCGGCGGTACCATGGACCGGCTGGTGTGTGGCGATGTTGGCTTTGGCAAGACCGAAGTGGCCATGCGAGCCGCTTTTGTTGCCGTGCAAAACAATAAACAGGTGGCGCTGCTGGTGCCCACCACCCTGCTGGCCCAGCAGCATTACGAAAGCTTCCGCGACCGCTTTGCCGACTGGCCCATCAATGTGGAAGTGGTCTCCCGTTTCAAATCCGCCAGCGAACAGGCGGCCGTGCTCAAGCAGGTGGAAGCCGGCAAGATCGACATCCTCATTGGCACCCACAAATTGCTGCACAGTGAAATCAATTACAGCAATCTTGGCCTGCTGATTATCGATGAAGAACATCGCTTTGGTGTCCGCCAGAAGGAAAAACTGAAATCCCTGCGCGCCAATGTGGATATTCTCAATCTGACAGCCACGCCGATACCGCGCACGCTGAATATGGCCCTGTCCGGCATCCGGGACCTGTCACTCATCGTCACCCCGCCGGCCAAGCGTCTGTCGGTAAAAACCTTTGTGCGGGAATATCAGGACAGTCTGGTCAAGGAAGCGGTGTCCCGTGAACTGCTGCGCGGGGGCCAGGTGTTCTATTTGCACAATGAAGTCAAAACCATCGAGCGGGCCGCCGAGCACCTGCAGGAAATTATTCCCCAGGCCCGCATCTGTATCGCCCATGGGCAGATGGCCGAGCGCGACCTGGAACGCATCATGGCGGACTTCTACCACAAGCGTTACAACATCCTGGTATGCACCACCATTATTGAAACCGGTATCGACATACCCAGTGCCAACACCATAATTATCGATCGGGCCGACAAGTTTGGTCTGGCCCAGTTACATCAGTTACGGGGCCGGGTGGGACGTTCTCACCATCAGGCCTATGCCTATTTATTGCTGCCGGAACACAGCCGCCTGAGTAATGAGGCCCACAAGCGCATCGAAGCCATTCAGGCGGCCAATACCCTGGGCGCCGGATTCACATTGGCCAGCCATGACCTGGAGATTCGCGGTGCCGGCGAACTGCTGGGCGACGAGCAGAGCGGCCATATGCAGAAGATTGGCTTCACCCTTTACACAGAAATGCTGGAACAGGCGGTGAATGCCATCAAGGCCGGCCGCAGCCCTTCGGCAGAGTTGCAGATCAGCAACAACGTCGACATCAATCTGCGTATTCCGGCCCTGATACCGGAAGACTATCTGCCCGATGTCCACACCCGCCTGATCATGTACAAGCGCATTGCCTCCTGCAAGGATGACGAGGAACTGGAAGAAATGCAGGTGGAAATGATCGACCGTTTCGGCCTCTTGCCGCGGCCTCTGAAACTGCTGTTCAGCCTCACCCGCCTGAAACTGCGTGCACTTGAATTCGGCATCCACAAGATTGATGTCAATGCCGCCTCCGGCCGCCTGGAATTCAATGCCGAGACAAGGGTTGATCCCCTGTCCCTGGTACAACTTATCCAGAATGATCCGGCCCATTACAAGCTGTCCGGCGCCAACCAGTTCCATTTCAAACATGACTGCGAGGAAGCCGAGGACAAACTGGCCCTGGTGGATGACTTGCTGGATCGCATGAAACTGCTAGAGCAGAAGGCCGCCTGAGGGTTATGCTTGTACCGGATGAAAACTGAAGCGACCAATGTACTGCCACTTGTTCTGCTGCTGGCCAACCTTTGTCTGACTTCCAGCAGCTACGGCCAGGAGCGCTGGTTCCAGATCGAGGTCTCGGTATTCAGCAATGAACGGCTGGCCGACCGTGAAGAGGAAGTCTGGGCCCCCGGTCATGCCCGGCTGGATTACCCGGCCAATCTGCAAAACCTGCGCACACTCATGGATTTGCTGCTGATCGATGCCCTGCAAACAGAGCCGGCTCCACTGTTACAAGCGGCGCAGAACAACCAGCCCGAAAGCCCGCCCTCGGCACTGGAGCTGCGCCTGCAGCGAATCGATGCCACTGGCCCTTTCCCGGCCGATGGACCGCCCTATTATTCTTTTCCGGATTTCGCCCGCGATCCTTTCCTGCAACTGCCTGCCTCGGAGAGTGATTTCCAGCAGACCAATCGCGCCCTCAATGCTTCAGCGGAACATCGCCTGCTCTTCCATGGCCTGTGGCGACAGCCCATGCCCGACCCCGGAGCAGAGACCCCGGTGCTGATCAGTGGCGGTGAGCGTTATGGTAATCACCAAGAGCTGGAAGGCAGCCTGAGCCTGCATTTCAATGCCGGTCGTGATCGTGTTGTCATTGATACCGATCTCTGGTTGACCGAATTCACCACTCTTGCCGAGCCTGGCAATGAGTGGCAACTGCCGCCTTATCCCGGGCCGCAGTCAGACAGCGATGAGCAGACAGACCGGTATCAGGCGCGCCGCATCTACCATTTTCAGCAAAGCCGGGATATGCGCAGCAATGAATTCCACTACCTGGA